>NZ_CP023202.1:5935495-6236094 GCF_000220705.2 Streptomyces xinghaiensis S187
GAGGTCTCAACGGCCGGTGGGGGCCGGCGGGTTCGGGGTGGGCGGGACGGGTGCAGGGTACGGGAGGCCGGCCGGTGCCGTGGCTCGCCGGGCGGCCCGGGAGGGCTGCGCCGTCGTACCGGACGGGCGGCCTCCGCATGGCCGGGGTGGCGGGCTCGTGCGAGGCGCTCGCCGTGCACCGGACGGACCCCGGTGGGGCCCGGGACCCGGTGGGGCCGGTGGGGCCGGTGGGGCCGGGGCTTCGGCGGGGGCACGGCCGCCCCGGCCGTCTCGGATCCGGGGAGCCGCCGCGGTGGACAGCCAATCATCCCATGATTCTATGATGGCTCACATGCCCGAGGACGAGACCACCTGCCGTACCGCCGCACGCCCCCTGCCCCCGCAGGCCGGCCGCGACGCCGGCAGGCCGGTTCCCGGCCCGGACGCGGCGGCCGGTCAGCCGGTTCCCTCCGACCGCTCCGGTCCGGCGGCCCCCTCCGGTCCGGAGGGGTCGGCCCCGTCCGACCCGCCCGTTCCCGGGGCCCCGGTCCCGTCCGCCCCTCCGTCCGTCTGGCGGACCCGGCTGCTGGTCGCCGGCATCGCCCTGGCCGCGCTGAACCTCCGGCCCGCCATCACCAGCCTCGGCGCCCTCCTCGAAGAGGTCCGGGACGGGCTCGGGATCAGCGGCGCCACCGCGGGCCTCCTCACCTCCCTGCCCTCCCTCTGCTTCGCCGTCTTCGGCGTCATGGCACCGAGGCTGGCGAAGCGGGGCGGCCCGGCGCCCGTCCTCCTCGCCGGGATGGCGGCCATCGCGGCGGGCGTGCTGCTGCGGCCCTTCGCCGGCGGTACGGCCGGGTTCCTCGCGGGCAGCGCGCTGGCCCTGGCCGGTATCGCGCTGAGCAATGTGCTGATGCCGGTCGCCGTCAAACGGTGGTTCCCCGACCGGGTCGGCACGATGACCGGTCTCTACTCGATGACCCTGGCCCTGGGCACCGCGCTGGCCGCGGCCTCCGCGGTACCGGCCGCGGAGGCGTTCGGCGGCAGCTGGCGGGCGGGACTGGCGGTCTGGGCAATCCCCGCCCTCGCCGCCGTGCTGCTCTGGCTGCCCCTGGCCCGGGTCCGTACCGCCCGCCGTCGTGGACGGACGGACGGGCCCGGGGCCGCCGCGGACCGGAAGCTCCCCGGGCAGCGGGAACACGAGCGGACGGCGGCGGCCCCGGTTCCCGCTCCGGCGCCGGAACCGGAACCGGCACCCGGACCGGCACGGGACCCCGGCTCCGCACCCGGCCCCGCACCCGGACCCTCCGACGGCACGGCCCGCGCCCCCCGCATCACCCGCAGCCCCACGGCCTGGGCCCTGGGCTGTTTCTTCGGCTTCCAGTCCACCGCCGCCTACATCACCATGGGCTGGCTGCCGCAGATCTTCCGCGACGCCGGGCTCCCGGCGTCCACCGCGGGAGCGCTGCTCGCCGTGACGATGGGCCTCGGCGTCCCGCTCTCGTTCCTCCTGCCGAGGATCGCCGCCGGAATGCGCCACCAGAGCGCGCTGGCCGCGGCCCTGGGCCTCAGCGGCCTCCTCGGCTACGCGGGGCTGTACGTCGCGCCCGCCGCCGGAGCCTGGGCCTGGGCGCTGCTCCTCGGCATCTCCAACTGCGCGTTCCCGCTGGTCCTGACGCTGATCGGGATGCGG
Organism: Streptomyces xinghaiensis S187; assembly: GCF_000220705.2. Taxonomy (GTDB): domain Bacteria; phylum Actinomycetota; class Actinomycetes; order Streptomycetales; family Streptomycetaceae; genus Streptomyces; species Streptomyces xinghaiensis. Next base: position 5,937,165 of record NZ_CP023202.1, read on the forward strand.
TCCCGCACCACTGCCGGCGTCATCCGGCTCTCGGCCTTCGCGCAGAGCACCGGCTATCTCATCTCCGTACCCGGACCGCTGCTCATCGGCGTGCTCTACCAGCACAGCGGCGGATGGGGCCTGCCGCTGGCCCTGATGTCGGGGCTGATGGTGGTGCAGCTCGGTCTCGGTGTGCGGGCCGGCCGGCAGCGCTACATCGAGGACGAGGGACGGCGCCCGTTCCCCGCCGGCCCCGCCGCCCGCACACCCGCGGGCTGAGCCCCTGGAGGGGGCGCCGGGGACGGAGGTGGGAGACTGGGCGCATGCCAGTCCTCGACCCGAATCCCCAGAACGGCCAGAAGAAGCTGCTCGGCGTGCTCGGCGCGATGCTCGCCATCGGCATCCTCATCTCCGTGATCGCCACCATCCTCGCCCCCTGACGCCCCCCGGCCCGGTGCACCCCGCCCCACCCCGGTGGTGGGGCCGGCCCCACCACCCCTAGGGGGCCAGGGTCAGGGTCGACTGGGTGGATCACCGGATGGGAACCGGCCGTCCGGATCCGTAGGTTCGTCAGTACACCGCGAAGCAGCGGTGGGCGCGGCCGTGGCAGGCGGCCGCGCCACCCCCGAACCCGCACGGAGGCGGTCCCATGTCGGCCGGTACGCATTCGCCCCACCCGGCGGCCCGTGCCGCGCAGACGCGGCTCCCGTGGTGGGCCGTCGTCCTCCCGGCCGTGGCCTTCGCCGTTCTGCTGACGCTGATCACCGGCGCGCAGGACGCGCACGCGGCGGCCGGCGCGCCCTCCGGCCTGGAGCAGTTGCTGGAGCTGCTGCGGAACACCCTCTTCCGGGGAGACCGCTGAGCCGTGGGCCACCACCCGCTCCGGCCGGGCCCGGGGCTGCCGTGAGAGCCCCAACAACCGGGGCCGTACAGCGGTTTTCGTGCGAAGCTGGATGTCATGAGCGTCGCTGAACCCTCCCGGGAGAGCACTCCCGGAACCCCGGATTCCCGCAGGATCGTCCTCGTCCGGCACGCGAAGGCCGACTGGCCCGAGGTGGCCGACCACGACCGGCCGCTCGCCGAGCGCGGGCGCAAGGAGGCACCGGTCGTCGGCCGCTGGATCGCCGCTTCCGGCATCAACCCCGATCTGACCCTCTGCTCGACCTCCGTCCGCACCCGCGAGACCTGGAAGCTGGTCGTCCACGAGCTGCCGCACCGCCCGCGGACCGTCTACGAGGACCGGCTCTACGAAGCCACGCTCGGCGACCTCCTCGCCCTGCTCCGGGAGACCCCCGACGAGGTGCGGGACCTGCTCGTCGTCGGCCACAACCCCGGCATGCACGCCCTGGCCGACGCCCTCGCCGGCTCCGCCGAGGGCGACACCCTGGCCCGGATGAACCGGGGCGGCTACCCGACCGGCGCGGTGGCCGTCGTCGGCCTCACCGGAGCCTGGAAGGCCGTGGAGCACGGGGTGGGCCGGCTGGTCCAGTACTGGACACCGCACGACTGAGGCCGGACAGGGCGCGGCGCGGCACACGGCCACGGGACGGTCCCGGGGCGGAGAGCCCGCCGCCCCGCCGGCACGGCACCGACCGGCCGCCGTCGTCACGCCACCACTTCGCCCCGCCGGCCGGCCGGCCGACGGGGCGAAGCACTGCCCGGAGGCGTCCCGCGGGGCGGACGGCGCGCGGCTCAGCGGATGTCGAACTCCCCGTCCCGCGCCCCGAGAACGAAGGCCCGCCACTCGCCCTCGGTGTACCGGAGGACGGTGTCGGGGTCGGCCGAGGACCGCATCGCCACCGCACCGCCGGGCAGATACGCGATCTCGACCCGCTCCTCCGACTCGCTCCCCGGGGCACTGAGCCACTCGACCCCCGAGATGTCGAGCGCGTACAGCTCGGCCTTCTCCTGCTCATCAGCCATCAGTCCAGCTTCCCTTCGCTGCCGTCAGTGACAAACTCGCCGGTCGACGGCGGGGGGAGCCGGCCGGCCGCATACGGTGCGCCGCGCCGGTGCGGGCACGGCGCCCCCGCTCGTCGGCGCCCATGCCGCTTCCCCCGCTGTCGCCGGCCGTGGTGCCCGCGGTGAACCCCTCCACCCGGCGCGCTGCCCGGCGGACGGTGCGCAACTCCCGTGGCCCGCGGGGACGTCGGCCGCCCCCGGGTAACGTTAACCAGACGGCGCACATCCCGCACTCACCCGATCGGGTCAACGGCCGGGGTCGAGCCCCGGTCGGCGCTCCGGCCCCGCTCCCCTCCCGCAGGGCCGGCGGACCGCCGGCCCTCAGCCCTCGTCCGCCTGCGTGTCCGCCGCCTCGACCTCTTCCCGCGTGATGCCCAGCAGATAGAGCACGGTGTCCAGAAACGGCACATTGACCGCCGTGTGGGCCGCCTCGCGCACGACCGGCTTGGCGTTGAACGCCACCCCCAGCCCGGCCGCGTTGAGCATGTCGAGGTCGTTGGCGCCGTCGCCGATCGCGACGGTCTGGGCCAGCGGCACCCCGGCCTCGGCGGCGAAACGGCGCAACAGCCGCGCCTTGCCCGCCCGGTCGACGATCTCGCCGGTCACCCGGCCGGTGAGCTTGCCGTCCACGACCTCCAGGGTGTTGGCGGAGGCGAAGTCGAGCCCCAGCCGCTCCTGAAGATCGTCGGTGACCTGGGTGAAGCCGCCGGAGACGACACCGACCTGGTAGCCGAGACGTTTCAGCGTACGGATGAGCGTGCGGGCGCCGGGCGTGAGCCGGACCTCCGAGCGCACCTTGTCCACCACGGATTCGTCCAGCCCGGCGAGCAGCTCCACCCGGGCGTGCAGCGACTGCTCGAAGTCCAGCTCGCCGCGCATCGCGGCGGCCGTCACCTCGGCGACCCGGTCCTCGCAGCCCGCGTGCGCCGCGAACAGCTCGATGACCTCGTCCTGGATGAGGGTGGAGTCCACGTCCATCACCACCAGCCGCTGGGCCCGGCGGTGCAGCCCGGCCGCGACCACGGCGATGTCCACGCCCAGCAGCGCGGCCTGCGTCGCCAGGGCGGTGCGCAGCGGCGAGGTCTCGGCGCCGGAGACCGCGAACTCCACGGCCGTCACCGGGTACTTCGCGAGCCGGAAGATGCGGTCGATGTTCCCGCCGGTGCCGGTGATGGCCGCCGCTATGGCGGCGGTGGACTCGGCGGTCAGCGGGTGGCCCAGCACGGTGACGATCGAGCGCCCGGTGCCGCGGGGCCGGTTGTCGCCGCGGCCGGAGATGATCTCGGCCTGGAGGTGCAGGGACTCCGCCCAGCCGTGGACGGTGGCCCGCAGCTCGCCCTCGGCGCTTCCGTGGCGCCCGGTCTGCGGCGGGGCCGTGACCAGCGCGCACAGGGTGATCCGGCCTCGGGTGACCACCTGTTCGATGTCGACCACGTCGAGGGAGTAGGCGGCGAGGGTGTCGAACAGCCCGGCGGTGATGCCCGGGCGGTCCTTCCCGAAGATCTTGATGAGAAGGGTGGGGGTGTCATCGCCCGGAACGGCGGTGGCAGGCGGGATCTGCGATGCGCTCATGGTGATTCCACCGTATCGGGCATCCGTGACGGAGCGCGCGGCCGTCCCGCACTACGGAACGGGGGCGCCCGCGCCGGGCCCCGCGCCCCGCGCCCGCGCCGCCCGGAGAGCGCCGCCGCCGGCCCCCGGACGGAGGGATCCTCCCTGGTCGGGCGGTCGGGGCGGCCGGGTCGGAGGCGGGCCGGGGCCGGGCGGCAGGCCGCTGCGACGATGCCCCGCCGACCGTACGGAGAGACCGCGCGGTTCAGCCGTTCGGGGGACCCGGCGGGCGGTGCAACGGCCGGGACCCGGCGGCCCGCCCGCGTCAGTGCGCGGCCGGTGGATACGGGGGAGGGGGCGGCGGTTCCGGGTATGCGTCCGGGCCGGTACCGGAGGGGGCCGCCCCCGGCCCGGCACCGGCCGGCCCGCGGTCGTAGGCCCCGTACGCGTACGCCCCGCCGGAGCGCGGATGCGGGGCCGTGCCGGGGGCGGAGGCCCGTCGCCCGGCCACCCCCGCCGCTCCGGCCAGGAGCGCGCCCGCGGCACCGGCGGCCGCGCCCCAGGCGGCCCCGAGCAGCAGCGCGAGCCCGGCGCTGCCGAGCAGCTCCAGCCCGGCCCCGAAGGCGTCGAAACCGAAGACCGACAGACTCGCGTTCGCCGAGACCCCCGTGAGCCGGGTGAGCAGCGCCAGCCCGAGCCCGGTGGCCACGGCGAGCGGCACCGCGCAGCGCGCGGCGAAGGCCGCCGTTCCCGCGGCGCCCTCCCCGCCGGGGCCGGGCCGGGCGGCGGCGGAACCGAAGGTGCCCGGCGCCGCCGGGCGGCCGCCGGCGGAGGTGCCCGCCCCGCGCGCACCCGCCGCCGGTGTGCCCGTCCGGGATCCGCTCGTCCCCGTCGCGTCCCGCGGTGTGCGGACGGCCGTGAGCGCCCCCGCGCAGAGCAGGGCGAGGACCGCGGCCGGGACCAGCAGCCACGCCCGGCCGTCCAGCTCGGCCAGCCGGCCGACGGTGATCGTCTCCTCCGAGGCCGTCAGCAGCCGGTCCAGCGGAGCCGGGAGCAGCCGCACCAGGGCCCCGCTCGCCCAGCCGGTCCAGGGGACGAAGAGACCGAGCAGCATCCCGGTCCAGGCGCCGTTGGGCCCGACGAGCAGGGCCGTACCGGCGATCCGGGCCGGGTGCTCGTCCCCGGCCGCCGCCCACACCGCCGCGGCCAGGCCCGCGCCGACGGCGAGCAGCAGGGCCGCGCAGAGAGCGGAGACGGCCGGGCGCACCACCCGGTGCAGCACCTCCCAGCCGGGCGGCAGCGGCGTGCGGCGGGAGGCCAGCAGGGCGATCACCAGCACTCCGGCGGCCCAGAGCGCCCCGCCGAGCAGCGAGGGGCCGGTGTCCACCCGGAAACCGACCGAGGCCTCGGCGCGGACCAGGTCCGCCAGCCGGGCGGCGAGACCGCCGCCGAGATCCCCGAGCCCCTCGGGCAGCAGCTCCGCGATGCCCTCCGGCAGTCCCGGGTCCGGCAGCGCGGAGTCCGGCAGGTCCCCGGCCAGGTCGCCGAGCTCGGCGCCGTCGAAGGTCACGGTGTCGTGCCCGGCCCAGGAGAGCCCGCCGACCACCGCGAGGAAGAGCGCCACCACCGCCCCGGCCCGGACCGCGAGTTCACCCGCCCCGATCACCCCGCCCGCCCCGCGCAGCGAGCGGAGGAAGACCGCGGCGAGCACCAGGGCGCCGACCAGGGCCACGCCCAGTGGCGTGATGTCGACGGAGGCGGCGGCCCGTCCGCCCTCCAGGCCGAAGACGCCGACGTCCCCGGCCGGGACGACCCGGCCGTTCACCGCGAGGACCACGGCCGCCGCGGTCATCGGCCCGAGGGACCCCACCGCGTCGGCCTCCAGGAGATGCAGGGCGAGGGCGGCGGTCCCCGTCATCGCGACGAACGCCCAGCCCACGGCGGCGACGGCGGTGAGGAGCGCGTCCGCCGGTCGGATGCCCCGATTCCCCTCTGCGCGCATGAGCAGCCCCGATGGACAGCCGCCCGGGAAGACGAAAGACGGCGGAGAAACAGTGACGTGCGGTGATTCTTCATGACCGGGGGGCCATCGGACGTGCTTGCCCCCCTCCGGGCGTGTTCCGGCCCGATGCGCACCGCTCCGGCGTGTCCGCTTGTCACAGCCGGGTTGGGGGTGGAGGCGTCCGCCTGAAATAGTTCCCCCGATGTCCGCCATCCCTAGACTCCCTCTGCAGGGGGTAACTCGGGGGAAAATCAGTGGGGCTTGGAGTGCCGGAACTCGTACTGGAATTGAACGGAAGGACCTGGACGCTCGACCCGTCCCGGTCCTACAGCCTCGGACGTGATCCGAAGGGCGACATGGTGCTGGAGGACGCCAGGGTCTCCTGGCGTCACGCCACCGTCCGCTGGGACGGGCACAGCTGGGTCGTCGAGGACCTCGGAAGCACCAACGGCACCTACGCGGGGGGCCGGCGGGTCCAGCAGGAGCGGATAGGCCCCGGCGCCGCCGTGCATCTGGGCAACGCGACGGACGGGCCGGTGCTGACGGTGTCCGCGGCGGCCCCGGCGCGCAGCGCGCCCGCCGCGGCGGCGGCACCGCAGGCGCCCGCGCCACAGCCGTCGGTGCCGCAGCAGGCACCGGTGCCGCAGCAGCCGCGGGGGCAGGCCGGGCCGCCCGGCCAGGCGGCGCCCCCGCAGCAGGCACCGCCCCCGCAGGGATACGCGCCCAGGGTGCCGCCCCAGGGCGGCCCGCGGCAGCCGCCGGCCGGCGGCACCCAGCCGTACGACGGCCAGCAGCCCACCGGGCTGCACCGGTTGGCCCTCGGCCGGGTGATGCGGATCGGCCGTGCGCTGGAGAACGATCTGGTCGTCTCCGACCTCCAGGTCTCCCGGCACCACGCGGAGTTCCGCTCCACGCCGGACGGCCGCTTCGAGATCGTCGACCTCGGCAGCCACAACGGCACCTACGTCAACGGCCAGCCGGTCCGGCAGCAGACCATCGGCCCGTACGACATCGTCGGCGTCGGCCACTCCACCTTCCGGCTGGTCGGCGACCGGCTGGAGGAGTTCGTCGACACCGGCGAGATCTCCTTCTCCGCCCGCCACCTCACCGTCACGGTCGACGGCGGCAAGCAGATCCTCAAGGACGTCTCCTTCGGCGCCCCGGAGAAGTCGCTGATCGCGGTGATCGGTCCGTCCGGCTCCGGCAAGTCCACGCTGCTGCGCGCGCTGACCGGCTACCGCCCGGCCGACCGGGGCGAGGTGCTCTACGACAACCGGAACCTCTACAAGCACTTCGCCGAGCTGCGCCAGCGCATCGGTCTGGTCCCGCAGGACGACATCCTGCACAAGGAGCTGACCGTCCGCACCGCCCTCAAGTACGCGGCCAAGCTCCGTTTCCCGGGCGACACGGCGGAGGCCGAGCGCGAGGCCCGGATCGACGAGGTCCTCCGCGAGCTCAAGCTGGACATCCACAAGGAGAAGAAGGTCACCTCCCTCTCCGGCGGCCAGCGCAAGCGCGTCTCCGTCGCCCTGGAGCTGCTGACCAAGCCGTCACTGATCTTCCTGGACGAGCCGACCTCCGGCCTCGACCCGGGCATGGACCGCGACGTCATGCAGCTGCTGCGCGGCCTCGCCGACGACGGCCGCACGGTCCTCGTCGTCACCCACTCGGTGGCGGAGCTGGCGCTCTGCGACAAGCTGCTGGTGATGGCGCCGGGCGGCTCGGTGGCGTACTTCGGCCCGCCGGACGAGGCGCTGAACTTCTTCGGCTACGGCTCCTGGGCCGATGTCTTCTCGGCCTTCGAGAACTACCGCGACTACGACTGGTCGGGCCGCTGGCGCGGCTCCCGGCACTACCAGATGTACGCGGCCGACCTCGACGCCGTCGCGCCGCAGGCCGCGTCCGTCCAGCCGCGGCAGATGCGCCCGCCCAAGCAGCAGAGCTGGGGCTCCCAGCTGTGGACGCTGATCCGGCGCTATGTGTCGGTGATCGCCTCCGACCGCGGCTTCCTGGGCCTCATGCTGATCCTGCCCGCCGTGCTCGGCGTGGTCAGCGTCCTCATCCCGGCCGACTACGGGCTCGCGCGGGGCCCGGCCGATGGCGGCCCGCCGTTCTCCAACCGGGACGGCAGCGTCATCCTGCTGATCCTCGCCGTCGGCGCCTGCTTCGCCGGCGCGGCCAACTCCGTACGAGAACTGATCAAGGAGCGGGTCATCTACGAACGGGAACGGGCCACCGGCCTCTCCCGTTCGGCCTATCTGATGTCCAAGGTGATCGTGCTGGGCGCCATCACCGCGCTCCAGGGCGCCATCATCTGCGGCATCGGCCTCGCCCCCCGCGATCTCCCGGAGGAGGGGGTCCTCCTGGAAGGGCTGCCCGCCGTCGAGCTGACCCTGCCGATCATGGCCCTGGGCTTCACCTCCATGATGTTCGGGCTGGTCATCTCCTCCCTGGTGAAGACCGCCGAGAAGACCATGCCGCTGCTGGTCATGTTCGCCATCGTCCAGGTCGTCTTCACCGGCTGCCTCTTCCAGCTGAACGACAAGCTCGGCGCCGAGCAGCTGGCCTGGCTCATGCCCTCCCGCTGGTCCGTCTCCGCCGCCGGCTCCACGGCCGACCTCAACGTGCTGCTGCCCTGGGAACCGGGCAACCCCGACCCGCTGTGGGAGCACGAGCTGAGCACCTGGCTGCTGGACATGGGCGTCCTGGTGGCCCTCGGCGTGCTCTGCGGCTTCGCCGTCGCACGCCTGCTGCGCCGCCACGAGCCGGAGGTCATGCGCAAGTAGGAGCGCAAGCGGAAGCGCGGGGGTACGGAACCGCGCCCGCGCGCACGACAGGGCGGCGGTACCCCCGCGGGGGTACCGCCGCCCTCTGCCGTCACGGCCGGATGGTGACCTGCGCGGTGCCGGTCAGTAGGCCGAGTCGACGTTGTCCATGGAGCCGTACCGGTCGGCGGCGTAGTTGCAGGCCGCGACGATGTTGGCCACCGGGTCGTACAGGTCGTTCGCCGTGCCCTCGACGTGGTAGGCGTCGAAGGTGGGCTGGATCACCTGGAGCAGGCCCTTGGACGGGATGCCGTTCTTGGCGTTGATGTCCCAGGTGTTGATGGCCTGCGGGTTACCACTGGACTCCCGCATGATGTTGCGGTGGATGCCCTCGTAGCTGCCGGGTATGCCGTGCTTGTCCATGATGGTCATGGCCTCACGGATCCAGCCGTCGAGGTTGTCCTCGTAGGTCTGCGGGGCCGGGGCGGCCGGCTCGGCGGCCGGAGCGGGGGCCGCGCGCTCGGCCGAACGGCCGGCGGCCTGCTCGGTGGCACGCTCCGCCTCGGCCTTGGCCTCGGCGTTCTTCACGGCCTCGGTCTTGGGGGCGTCCTTCTTGGCGTCGCCCTTGTCGGCCGGGGGCTCCACCGTCTTCAGGAGAGCGTTCCCGGCACCGGCGGAGCCCTTGTCCTCGGTCCCGGCCGCGGCGAACAGCGAACCGGTCTTCTTCTCGTCCTGGCCGGTGTCCGCCTGGACGGAGTAGGCCGCCGGGAGGGTACGGGCGGTCTCGGCCTTGTCGGCACCGGAAGCGGAGCCGGGGGCGGCCGCGAAGGCCAGGGAGGCGACGCTCACCGCGGCCAGGCCGGCTGCCGAGATCTTGTGGGGCTTGGCGAGTCGGGTGCTGTTACCGGAGAAGGTGGGGACGCGCATAGTGAGGAACCAATCCAATCGCTGGGCCGCTGGCGCGGGCTGGTCGGAAGCGGCGGTGCGAGACGCTCTCCTCAGGGGTGAGAGCCACTCGCCACTCCGGCGAAGTGCACCGCTCGGATCCGCGGTGCCTTGCGACGTAAACCATTCTTAGCGGCGCAAATCGGACGTGGCAAAGGTGTGATCTACTATCCGGAATCGTGAAAAACCGGGCCCGGTGTCCGGGCCCCGGAAGCCGGGGGGCCGATCGACGCCCGCGCGGCAACTCCTAAGCGCCTTCGTACGTGACCTGGGCCCTATGCCCCGCTTCACAGCGGACCGGCCGGCCGCCCACTCCGCGTGAGGGCGTTCCTGCGGACGGTCACCGGATTCAGGGCTCCACCCCGGCCCCTTCGCGCCCGCCGGCCCCCGGGCCTGCGGGCGCGGTGGCGGCCGGCCGGCGCCCCGGAACCGGGTCCGGGACCGGGTCCGGGACCGGAAAAGCCCGCGGTCCGGGACCATGGACCCGGGCCGCGGGCAGATTCCGCACGCGTCGTACGGCGGCCACCGCACGGTCTCCGGGGGCGGGCGAGCTCCCTGCGTACCTGAGGTGGCCGTTGTCGTTCGCGCCCGCCCCCGGGGCTACCAGGCGGCCTCGCCCGTGCTGTCGAAGAAGCCGCCGGTCGGGCCGTCGGCGCCGACGGTGGCCATCCGGACGATGATCTCCGCGCCCTCCTCGACGCTCCGGGTGCCCTGGTGGCCGTTGAGGTCGGTGGCGGTGAAGCCCGGGTCGACGGCGTTGAACCGGATGGCGGGGAACGCCTTGGCGTACTGGGAGGTGACCATGACCAGCGCGGCCTTGGAGGAGTTGTAGTCCAGCACCGTCACCCGGGACTCCATCCGGCCGGGGTCGTTGGTCGCCGCCCGCGAGCCCAGCCCGCTGCCGACGTTGACGACGACCGGGGCGTCACTCGCCTCCAGCAGCGGCAGGAAGGCGTGCGTGACCCGCACGACGCCGAAGACGTTCGTGTCGAACGTGGTCATCATGTCCGTCCCGGTGACCTCCCCGACCCGGCCGAGCTTCCCCGCGCCCGCGATCCCGGCGTTGTTGACCAGCACGTCGAGGCGCCCGGCCTCGGCGCGGACGGCCTCGGCGGCCGCCTTGACGGAGTCCTCGTCGGTCACGTCCAGCCGGACGAAGCGGGCGCCGAGCCGCGTGGCCGCCGCACTGCCCCGGCCGGCGTCGCGCGCCCCGACGTACACGGTGTGCCCGGCCCCGGCCAGGCGGCGGGCCGTCTCGAAGCCGAGGCCCTTGTTCGCTCCGGTGATCAGTGTGGTGGTCATGGTGTCCGCTCCGGTGCTCGGTGGGTGGTCCGTCCCCACCCTCGGCCCACCGCGGCAGGACAGACAGAGCCCGCCCCAGCCTGGGGACTGCCAGTACCAGGATGTCCGGGTGCGGCTGCCGGATACTGGGGACGTGAGCGGATCCGGGGAACTGGGCAGGGCCCTGCGCGGCTGGCGCGACCGTATGCCGCCCGCGGCGGTGGGCATGCCCGCGGGCGGAGGGCGGCGGGCCGCCGGGCTGCGCCGCGAGGAGGTGGCGCAGCTCGCCGGCCTGTCGGTGGACTACCTCATCCGCCTGGAACAGGGCCGGGCCACGTCCCCGTCGGCGCAGGTGCTGGCCGCGCTCGCCCGCGCTCTGCGGCTGACGGCGGCCGAGCGGGAACACCTGTACCTCCTCGCGGGCCGGCCGGCACCGGGCCCCGGGCAGGTGCCGGCCCACGTCCCGCCGGGGGTCCGCAGACTGCTCGGGCAGCTGGACGGCGCACCGCTGAGCGTGTACGACGCGGCCTGGAACCTGGTCCTGTGGAACCGCTGGTGGGCCGCGCTGATCGGTGACCCGTCCGAGCACCGCGGACGCGAGGGCAACGTCGCCTGGCGGCAGTTCACCGGCCCGCGGAGCCGGATCAGCCACACCCCCGAGCAGAAGGCCCGGTTCGAGGCGGCCCTGTTCGCCGACCTCAGGGTGGCGGCCGTCCGCTACCCCGCCGACGCCGCCCTGCGCTCCCTCATCAGGGACCTGCGGGAGTCCGGCACCGGCTTCGCGGAGCTCTGGGACACCGGAGCCGTGGGCGTGCACGAGACGCACACCAAGACCGTCCGCCACCCCGAGGCCGGAACGTTCACCTTCGACTGCGATCTGCTCACGGCCCCCGGCAGCGATCTGCGCATCGTGGCCCACACCGCCGCTCCCGGCAGCGACGCCGCCGGCCGGCTCCGGCTCCTCGACGTCATCGGCACCCGGGTCATGACCGGGAACGGCGACCGGGAGTAGCGGCCCGCGCACCGCGCCCGGGCCCGGGGTCGTTCCCGGGACCTGGTCCGGAAGCCGCAGGCCGCCGCCGTCCCCGGCCGGATACGGACCGGGCCCCCGCCGGTTACCGTGTGGCCATGACCACCGGCCCCGTCCCCCCGTCGGGACTCGCCGCGGTGAGCGAGGCCCTGCTCGCCATGAGCCGCCACCTCGAAGTCCGCGACGTCCTCAAGACGATCGTCGTCTCCGCGCGCGACCTCCTCGACGCCGAGTACGCCGCCCTCGGCGTCCCCGACGACCACGGGGGCTTCGCCCAGTTCGTCGTCGCGGGCGTCAGCGACGAACAGTGGAAGGCCATCGGCCCGCTGCCCCGCCAGCACGGCATCCTCGCCGCGATGCTCCGGGACGCCACCCCGCAGCGCCTCGCCGACGTCCGCGCCGACCCCCGCTTCGAGGGCTGGCCGGAGGCCCACCCCGACATGTCCGACTTCCTCGGCCTCCCGGTGGCCGACGGCGACGAGGTCCTCGGCGCCATCTTCCTGGCCAACAAGCGCTGTCCGCTGCCCCGCACGGAGCGTGACTGCGGTTTCACCGCCGAGGACGAGGCCCTGCTGTCGATCCTCGCCCAGCACGCCGCCATAGCCCTCACCAACGCCCGCCTCTACGAGCGCAGCCGCGAGCTGACCATCGCCGGCGAGCGCGCCCGGCTCGCCCACGAACTGCACGACGCCGTCTCGCAGAAGCTGTTCTCGCTGCGGCTCACCGCACAGGCCGCCGCCGCGCTCCTCCGCCGCGACCCCGACCGCGCGCGGGAGGAGCTCCAGCAGGTCGCCGCCCTCGCCGCCGAGGCCGCCGAGGAACTCCGCGCCGCCGTCGTCGAACTGCGCCCCGCGGCCCTCGACGAGGACGGCCTCGTCGCCACCCTCCGCGCCCAGGCCCGGGTACTCGACCGCGCCCACAGCGCACGCGTCGTCTTCCGCTCCTCCGGGGTGCGGGCCCTGCCCGCGGCCCAGGAGGAAGCCCTGCTCCGGGTGGCGCAGGAAGCCCTGCACAACGCGCTCCGGCACGCCGGCCCCACCCGCGTCGACATCACCCTCGACCGGCACGGCCAGGGCGCCCTGCTGCGCGTCGCCGACGACGGCACCGGCTTCGACCCGACCGCCGTCCGCCGCGCCGGACGCCATCTGGGCCTGGTCTCCATGCGGGACCGGGCGAACGGCGTGGGCGGCGGCCTGACCGTGGAGTCGGCGCCCGGCAAGGGCACCGTGATCGAGATGGAGGTCCCCGGTGGCGCCTGAGAGAACCACCGTCCGCGTCCTGCTGGTCGACGACCACCAGGTCGTACGGCGCGGCCTGCGGACCTTCCTGGAGGTCCAGGACGACATCGAGGTCGTCGGCGAGGCGTCCGACGGCGACGAGGGCGTGACCCGCGCCGAGGAGCTCCGCCCCGACATCGTCCTGATGGACGTCAGGATGCCCGGCACCGACGGCATCGAGGCGCTGCGCAAGCTGCGCGAGCTGGAGAACCCCGCCCGGGTGCTCGTCGTCACCAGCTTCACCGAGCAGCGCACCGTCGTCCCGGCCCTGCGCGCCGGCGCCTCCGGCTACGTCTACAAGGACGTCGACCCCGACGCGCTCGCCTGCGCCATCCGCTCGGTGCACGCCGGTCACACCGTCCTGCAGTCCGAGGTGGCCGGGGCCCTGCTCGCCCAGGAGGGCGACCGGGCCGGCCAGGGGCGCGCCGGTGTGCTCACCGACCGGGAGCGGGATGTCCTGGGGCTGCTGGCCGACGGCCGGTCCAACCGGGAGATCGCCCGCGCGCTGGTGCTCTCCGAGAAGACGGTCAAGACGCATGTCTCCAACATCCTGATGAAGCTCGACGTGTCGGACCGCACCCAGGCCGCACTCTGGGCGGTACGCCACGGCCTCACCGCCTGACCGCGGGACGGCGGCGGCCGGCACCGCGGCGGTACGAGGGCACCGTCGCGGGGGCGGAGCGTTGCTCCGTTCGGATTCATCCGGCCCGGTATCCGTGCCATACGGGCGTACCCCGCGTTCATTCGGGTGACCCCGCTGTCAGGGGTCCCGAACGGCATCAGGAGAAGGAAGCTCTACATGAAGACTGCCAAGAAGGCCGCCCTCGTCATCGCCGCCGCGGGAGCCGCGATCGGTGCTGCCCCGGGTGCCGCGTTCGCGGACTCCGGAGCGGTCGGCCGGGCCACCGGTTCGTGGGGCATCGGCTCCGGCAACCTCGTCCAGGCGCCGGTGGAGGCGCCGGTCAACATCTGCGGCACCACCGCCAACGTCGCGGGTCTCTTCAACCCCGCCGCCGGCAACAGCTGCGGTGACGCCGGCGGCTCGGACGCCACCCTCCTCGCCACCCCCCGGTCCGCGGGCGGCGGCCTCGACGGCGGAATCGCCGGCCTCCGCGGTGACGAGAGCGGCCTCGGCGCGGAAGCCGGCCCCACCGTGCTCCGCGGTGACGAGAGCGGCCTCGGCGCCGAGGCCGGCCCCGCCCGCCTCAGCGGTGACGCCGAGGGCCTCGGCCTGGACAGCGGAATCGGCTCCGAGGGCGAGGGGGAGACCCGCCTTCTGTCGGACGAGGAGTACAACGTCTGACGGCACCGGTGGCCGGCACCCCCGGTGACGAACACCACCGGGGCACCCGGCACCACGGCGGCAGCCGGCGCCGCCGGCATCGCGCGAGCGACGACCGCGGCACCACCGCCGGGCGGCCCGGGCTCCGCGGACCTCACGACGGTCCGCGGAGCCTTTGCACGCCCGCCGCCGCGGTGCCGCGCGCGGAGCCCCGGCCCCGGACGCACACCCCCCGGCGGGCCCTGCGCCGCCCGGGCGCCGCGCCCGCCTCAGCCGCGCTCGCGCTCCTCCACACAGGCGTTGTACGCGGCGACCTGCGCCCGCCGGGCCGTACGCTCCACCGGCCGCAGCGCCTCCTCCCGCACCGCCATCTGCGAGGCGCTGACCGCGGCCCCGTGCTCGGCGCCCGCGCAGCCACCGCCCCCTCCGCCGCCCGCCGCGCCCGGCCCGCGGGCGATCGCCACCAGGGCGCCCACCCGCTGCGCCAGCTCCAGCACCCGCGCCGCACGCGGCGGATAGCCCGGCGCGAGCACCTCCCGGTCGCGTTCGGCCCGCGCCCGGTACGCCTCCAGCGCGGCCTGCGCCGCGGGGCCGGCCCCGGCCAGATCCAGCCGGGACAGCAGCTCGGTGGCCTCCCGCAGGGCCTCCGCCAGCTCCCGCTCCGCCTCACCGAGCGAGGGCACGTCCGCCGGTGGCGCCTCCCGCACCGGCAGGCAGTGCCACACCACCTCCACGTGCACGTCACCCGCCGGCCCCGCCTCGGAGACCTCCGGGACCAGGCCCAGCGCGGCCCCCGGCACCAGCACCGCCTCCCCGGAGGCCAGCGCCCGCGTGTTGAACTCCGGCGGCCCGCTCAGCCCCAGCGGATGACCCGGCACGGGCAGCGCCACCCGGAAACCGGCCGCACCGAGGCCGCGCAGCCTGCCCAGGGCGAGCGAGAGCCCCACCGGCCCGGACTCGCCCGGCAGCCCGTCCACCCGGTGCAGCGCGTCGTCCCCGACGATCCGCTGCACCGCGTCATCCGGTGGGACCAATCCGGCAAGAAGGGCGTTTCCCCAGGCGGCCAGCCGCCCTGATCGCGGTTCCGTGAGCATGGGACCAGCCTAAGGACAGGGGCCGACATCGCGTGGCGTAGGTTTGCTGAGAGCGGCTGCGCCCACCGGCGCACGAGATGTTCCGACACTGCAAGGGGAGACGACGCGCTCATGAGCGATGTACTGGAGCTGGTGGACGTATCAGTGGTCCGCGAGGGGCGGGCTCTGGTGGACCAGGTCTCCTGGTCGGTCGCCGAGGGCGAGCGCTGGGTGATCCTCGGCCCCAACGGCGCCGGCAAGACCACGCTGCTCAACATCGCCTCCAGCTACCTCTTTCCGACCACCGGCACCGCCCAGATCCTCGGCGAGAAGCTCGGCAACGTCGACGTCTTCGAACTGCGCCCCCGGATCGGCATCGCCGGCGTCGCCCTGGCCGACAAGCTGCCGCCCGGCCAGACCGTCCTCCAGACGGTGCTCACCGCCGCCTACGGCATGACCGCCCACTGGCAGGAGAGCTACGAGAAGGTCGACGAGGAGCGCGCCCTCGCGTTCCTCGACCGCCTCGGCATGACCGACTACCTCGACCGCAAGTTCGGCACTCTCTCCGAGGGGGAGCGCAAGCGGACCCTGATCGCCCGCGCGATGATGACGGACCCCGAACTGCTGCTGCTGGACGAGCCCGCCGCCGGCCTGGACCTCGGCGGCCGCGAGGACCTCGTACGCCGCCTCGGCCGCCTCGCCCGCGACCCGTACGCCCCCTCCATGATCATGGTGACCCACCATGTCGAGGAGATCGCCCCCGGCTTCACCCACGTCCTGATGATCCGTCAGGGCAAGGTGCTCGCCGCCGGTCCCATCGAGCTCGAACTGACCTCCCGCAACCTCTCGCACTGCTTCGGGCTGCCGCTCGTCGTCGAGCGCAGCGGCGACCGCTGGACCGCGCAAGGGCTGCCGCTCACCTGATAGTTGGCCCGATAGTTGACCGGGCGCTGTTCCCCCGGGCGTACCACCGCGCCTACCATGGGTTCCGTGGAACCATGGGTGTGGTGGCTGATCGCAGCCGTAGGTCTGGGCATTCCCCTCGTCATGACGGCGATGCCCGAGTTCGGGATGTTCTCCGTCGGGGCCGTCGCCGCGGCTGTCACCCAGGCATTCTTCGGGGGCGGCATCGTGGCGCAGGTCCTCGTCTTCGTCATCGTCTCGGTCGCGCTGACAGCGGTCGTGCGCCCCCTCGCGGCCCGCAGCCGGGCCCGGACGCCGCTGGCGGCCACCGGCGTCGATGCCCTGACGGGGCGTCAGGCGCTGGTGCTGGAGCGGGTCGACAGCCAGGGCGGACGCATCAAGCTCGCGGGCGAGGTCTGGTCCGCGCGCACGCTCGACGCCGGCCAGGTCTACGAAAAGGGACAGCAGGTGGACGTCGTGGAGATCGACGGCGCGACGGCCGTCGTCATCTGACGCGCTCCGGCGTACTTCGGGGACACCGGACGCCCGTGTGTGGCCGAAGGCCCCCCGGGACAGCCTGTTCTCTGACAGACTGATGATCAAGCGACCGAAGGGGTACGGAGAGCATCCATGGAACCGATCATCATCGTCCTGATCATCCTGGTGGTGCTCGTCTTCATCGCCCTCATGAAGACGGTGCAGGTCATCCCGCAGGCCAGCGCCGCCATCGTGGAGCGCTTCGGCCGCTACACCCGCACCCTCAACGCCGGGCTCAACATCGTCGTCCCGTTCATCGACTCGATCCGCAACCGCATCGACCTCCGCGAGCAGGTCGTGCCGTTCCCGCCGCAGCCGGTGATCACCCAGGACAACCTGGTCGTCAACATCGACACCGTCATCTACTACCAGGTCACCGACGCCCGCGCCGCGACTTATGAAGTCGCCAGCTACATCCAGGCGATCGAGCAGCTCACCGTCACCACCCTCCGCAACATCATCGGCGGCATGGACCTGGAGCGCACCCTCACCTCCCGCGAGGAGATCAACGCGGCGCTCCGCGGCGTGCTCGACGAGGCCACCGGCAAGTGGGGCATCCGCGTCAACCGCGTCGAGCTCAAGGCCATCGAACCGCCCACCTCCATCCAGGACTCGATGGAGAAGCAGATGCGCGCCGACCGCGACAAGCGCGCCGCCATCCTCCAGGCCGAAGGTGTCCGGCAGTCCGAGATCCTCCGCGCCGAGGGCGAGAAGCAGTCCGCCATCCTCCGCGCCGAGGGCGAGGCCAAGGCCGCCGCGCTGAAGGCCGAGGGCGAGGCCCAGGCCATCCGCACCGTCTTCGAGTCCATCCACGCCGGTGACGCCGACCAGAAGCTCCTCTCCTACCAGTACCTCCAGATGCTTCCGAAGATCGCCGAGGGCGACGCCAACAAGCTCTGGATCGTGCCCAGCGAGATCGGCGAGGCGCTCAAGGGCCTCGGTGGCGCCCTCGGCAACTTCGGCGGCGCCCCGGCGGCCCCCGCGGCCGGCAACGGCGCCCCCATGGAGAAGGCCGTCCCGCCCGCCCCGCGCCGCGAGCAGCCCCCGCTCGACTGATCCGGCGGCCGCTCCGGCATGATCGGTGCAGCAGGCACCGATCACGGAGAGGCACGGCGTGGACATCTGGGAAGCGGTCGCGGTCCTCGCCGCGGGCATCGGCGCCGGGACGATCAACACCATCGTCGGCTCCGGCACCCTCATCACCTTCCCGGTGCTGCTCGCCACCGGCCTGCCGCCGATCACCGCCAACGTCTCGAACAACCTCGGCCTGGTCCCCGGCTCCGTCAGCGGCGCCATCGGCTACCGTCGCGAACTCGCCGGGCAGGGGCGGCGTACCGTCCGCCTCGGCGCCGCGGCGCTCGTCGGCGGCCTCACCGGAGCCCTTCTGCTGCTCTCCCTGCCGTCCCGTGCCTTCGACGCGATCGTGCCCGTCCTCATCGCCCTGGCCCTGGTTCTGGTGGTCCTGCAGCCGCGGCTCGGACGCGCGATCCAGCGCCGCCGTGAGCGGACCGGCAGCGACGCCCACCGGGACGGCGGCCTGCTGCTGCTCCTCGGCATCCTGCTGTCCAGCGTGTACGGCGGCTACTTCGGCGCCGCCCAGGGCGTCATCTACCTCTCACTGATGGGACTGCTGCTCAGCGAGGACCTTCAGCGGATCAACGCCGTCAAGAACGCCCTCGCGGTCGTCGTCAACGGCGTCGCCGCACTCGTCTTCCTGTTCGTCGCGGAGTTCGACTGGCTCGCGGTCCTGCTCATCGCCGCCGGCTCAGCCCTCGGCGGGCAGATCGGCGCCAAAGTGGGCCGCCGCCTGCCGCCCGCCGTCCTCCGCGGCGTCATCGTCGCGGTGGGAACCACCGCCATCGCCCTGCTGCTGCTCCGCTGAACGGCGGCACGGCGGGCGGCGGGCGGCGGCCCCGTGTACGGCGGCCCCTTGACGGGGCCAGCGCCCGGGCCGGCGCGACCGCCGGTGCGGTGGCCGGCCCGGGAGCCTGCCACCGCTCAGGCGGGCTGCGGCAGCCACTCCGGAAGCGCGTCCCAGCCCCCGCCCCGCCCGCCGACCGCCAGCAGCAGCGCGTCCGCCGGTGTGGGCTCGAACGGCTTGCTGAGCAGCCGCATCCCCGCCTGCTCCGGAGTCCGGTTCGCCTTGCGGTGGTTGTCCTCGGCGCAGGCCGCGACGGTGTTCAGCCAGGTGTCCCCGCCCCCGCGCGACCGCGGCACGACGTGGTCCACGGTCGTCGCCCGCCGGCCGCAGTACGCGCACCGGTGCCGGTCCCGTACCAGCACCCCCCGCCGGGACCAGGGCGCCCGTTGTCGGAACGGCACCCGGACGTACCGGCTGAGCCTGATCACCTGCGGCACCGGCACCTCGACGGCCGCGGCCCGGATGCGCAGACCGGGGTGAGCCTGTTCGACGACGGCCTTGTCCTGCAGAACCAGCACCACCGCACGCCGCAGCGACACCGTCGACAGCGGCTCGAAGCTCGCGTTGAGCACCAGCGTCTCGCGCATCCCGCCCACCTTCCGCTCATTCCCCGCCCATGGCGGCGGACCGGGATCAACTCTGACCGCGCCCACCCGCCGCGACAACGCAATTTCCCGCACGGATACGGGAAACGGAGCACGGCCCCGGAGTGAACGGACACCGGGACGCGCCCCGCGGACAGCACTCCGCCCCGCCCACCCGAGGGTGGACGGGGCGGAAGAGGCGCCCTGCCGCGCCGGCCTCAGCCGCACGGCTGACGCTCGGACGGCAAGGACGGCAAGGACGGCAAGGACGGCAAGGACGGCCGGACGGGGAGGGATCCCCGCCGGCCCCGGGAAGCCGTCAGCCCGCCGCCGGAACGGCGTACTCGCTCACGATGTGCGCCCGCGCGAGCGTGTGGAACCGCAGGTTGAAGCCCACCACGGCAGGAGTGGCGTCCGCGTCCGGCCCCAGCTTCCCGGTGTCCACGGCGTACACCGTGAAGACGTAGCGGTGTGCCGGGTCCCCGGGCGGCGGCGCCGCACCGCCGAACTCCCGCTTGCCGTAGTCGTTCCGCACGTGCACGGCCCCCTCCGGCAGCCCCGCGAAGTCTCCGCTGCCGGCGCCGCGCGGCAGTTCCGTGACGGTCGCCGGGATGTCGAAGAGCGACCAGTGCCAGAAGCCGCTGCCGGTGGGGGCGTCCGGGTCGTAGCAGGTCACCGCGAAGCTCTTGGTCTCCGGCGGGAAACCGGACCACCGCAGCTGCGGCGAGACGCTGCCGCCCTCCAGCGTCTGTTCCCCGCCCAGCTCGGCTCCGGGTGCCACATCGTCGCTCACCAGGGTGAACGACGGCACCGGGGGCAGGAAGTCGTGGGGGAGCGGTGGCCTCTTGGAGTCGGTCACGTCGAAACCTCCGGATCGGTGATCGCGTCGGTTCCGAGCCTAAGGGCTGTCCGGCCCGTGCCGTCGGCCCCGCGAGCGCCCGGTGCCGCGCCTCCCCGCCCTGCCGCGCGGCACACGGCACCCGGCCTCGCGGCCCGCTCCGGGCGGAGGGCCCGGACAGCCCCGTGAACCACTGGAACCGCTAGAACCAGTTGCGCTTTCCGCCGACCTCCGCCAGCCACGCGTTGAGGTACGCCGCCCAGTCGGTCTCCTGGTAGGAGTTCAGCCCCACGGTGAACGCGCGGTAGGAGTCGGTTCCCTCGGTGAAGAGCCCCGGCCGCTTGTCCATCTCCAGGATGACGTCCATCTCGCCGTTGTCGGCGACGAACGTCAACTCCACCTGGTTCAGCCCCCGGTACTGCTGCGGGGCGAAGAACTCGATCTCCTGGTAGAACGGCAGCCGCTGCCGCGTCCCCCGGATGTGCCCCCGCTCCAGGTCGGCGCTCTTGAAACGGAAACCGAGCGAGCCGAAGGCGTCCAGGATGGCCTGCTGGGCGGGGAGCGGGTGGACGTTCACGGGGTCGAGGTCACCGGAGTCCACGGCCCGCGCGATCTCCAGCTCCGTCGTCACCCCGACGTCCATCCCCGTCAGGTGCCGCCCCATGAACATGGTGACGGGCGTCTCCCACGGGATGTCCAGCGCGAACGGGACCGAGTGCACCGCACCGGACTGCACCTCGAAGGCGCCGCCGAGCCGCTGCTTGTGGAACTCGATGTCCTGCTTGTACTCCTGGTCGCCGCTCTCTACCTCGACCCGCGCCTGCAGCCCCACCGAGAGGCCCTCGATCTGCTGGGCCACCGAGCCGCCCTGGATGCGCACCTCACCCTGGACGATCCCGCCCGGCACCACGTTCTGCTCCGTGAGGACCGTCTCCACCGACGCCCCGCCGGCGCCCAAGCTCGCGAGCAGCTTCTTGAAGGCCATGTCTGTCTCTTCCTCCCCTGGGCGAGCCCTGCCGGGCCCCGCCTCGAAACCCTTGATCCCTACATACGCGGAACAGCGCACCGGCGGTTCCCGCCGAGCTCCGTACGGGACCGCCGCCGCCGGCCGCGATCCCGTGCGCCATGCTCCCGTATCGCATCCGCCCGCCCGGCACCGCCCGGTGCATTACGCTCGGTCGGCATGCTCGACCACCCCCGGGGAAAGCCCCCCGAGCCGCCCGCACGGCTCGACCGCACGCCCCTGACCCGCGACTTCTTCGACCGTCCCGTGCTGGAGGTCGCCCCCGACCTGCTCGGCCGCGTCCTGGTCCGCAACACGTCCGAGGGACCGGTGGAGCTCCGCCTGACGGAGGTCGAGGCCTACGACGGGGAGTCCGACCCGGGCTCCCACGCCTACCGGGGGCGCACGGAACGCAACGCGTCCATGTTCGGCCCCCCGGGCCACGCGTACGTCTACTTCATCTACGGCATGTGGTTCAGCCTCAACCTGGTCTGCGGCCCCGAGGGCAAGGCGAGCGGTGTCCTGCTCCGCGCCGGGGAGATCCTGACCGGCGCGGAATGGGCCGGCGAACGCCGGAGGACGGCGCGTAAGCACAGCGAACTCGCCCAGGGACCGGCCCGCCTGGCGACCGCCCTCGGCATAGACCGCTCCCTGGACGGCACCGACGTCTGCGCCGGCCCGGACGCCCCCTTCTCCGTACTGACCGGGGACCCGCCGCCGAGGGACCGCGTCCACAACGGTCCGCGCACGGGTGTGGGGGGAGACGGCGCCGACCATCCCTGGCGCTTCTGGATCACCGGCGATCCCACCGTGAGCCGGTACCGGGCCCACGTACCCAGGAACCGGGCCCGTCGCAAGGGCGGCGCTTGACGCCGCACGCGGGAGCGTCTAACGTAGCCCGAGCCGCTTGAGACGGGCAGGGCTGCGGGACGGTGGAGAGCCGGACCTGCGGAAGCCCCTCAGCGACACCACCACTACGACGAGATCCCCACTCGGGGCTTCTCGGTGATGCCGGAAATTCTGGAATTGGCTCGATTATGGGCTGGCCGGGAAATCCGCTAACGTAGGGGCCACGCCGGAAGGCGCAGCGGAAACCCTCTCCAACGGGGACCGGATACGGAATTCGGATCGGGAAATCGGTTCGGAAAGTGTCTGGTAGGGTTGGAAACACCGAAGGGAAGCGCCCGGAGGGCCCGGTAAGGCGGGGCCGAAGGAAGCGTCCGTTCCTTGAGAACTCAACAGCGTGCCAAAAGTCAACGCCAGATATGTTGATACCCCGTCCGGGCGGCAGATTCAGGTTTGCTGCCGGGATGAGGTTCCTTTGAAACAAGTCCTCCCGTGCCATCGAGTGTGGTGGCGGTCGGGAGGCGATTTTACAGCGAGGACGCTGTGCGCGGTCCGGATTATTCCTCCGGGCTGCGCCGCTCTTGCGTGAAGCATTCACGGAGAGTTTGATCCTGGCTCAGGACGAACGCTGGCGGCGTGCTTAACACATGCAAGTCGAACGATGAACCTCTTCGGAGGGGATTAGTGGCGAACGGGTGAGTAACACGTGGGCAATCTGCCCTGCACTCTGGGACAAGCCCTGGAAACGGGGTCTAATACCGGATACGACCATCTCGGGCATCCGATGGTGGTGGAAAGCTCCGGCGGTGCAGGATGAGCCCGCGGCCTATCAGCTTGTTGGTGGGGTGATGGCCTACCAAGGCGACGACGGGTAGCCGGCCTGAGAGGGCGACCGGCCACACTGGGACTGAGACACGGCCCAGACTCCTACGGGAGGCAGCAGTGGGGAATATTGCACAATGGGCGGAAGCCTGATGCAGCGACGCCGCGTGAGGGATGACGGCCTTCGGGTTGTAAACCTCTTTCAGCAGGGAAGAAGCGCAAGTGACGGTACCTGCAGAAGAAGCACCGGCTAACTACGTGCCAGCAGCCGCGGTAATACGTAGGGTGCGAGCGTTGTCCGGAATTATTGGGCGTAAAGAGCTCGTAGGCGGCTTGTCGCGTCGGATGTGAAAGCCCGGGGCTTAACCCCGGGTCTGCATTCGATACGGGCAGGCTAGAGTTCGGTAGGGGAGATCGGAATTCCTGGTGTAGCGGTGAAATGCGCAGATATCAGGAGGAACACCGGTGGCGAAGGCGGATCTCTGGGCCGATACTGACGCTGAGGAGCGAAAGCGTGGGGAGCGAACAGGATTAGATACCCTGGTAGTCCACGCCGTAAACGTTGGGAACTAGGTGTGGGCGACATTCCACGTCGTCCGTGCCGCAGCTAACGCATTAAGTTCCCCGCCTGGGGAGTACGGCCGCAAGGCTAAAACTCAAAGGAATTGACGGGGGCCCGCACAAGCGGCGGAGCATGTGGCTTAATTCGACGCAACGCGAAGAACCTTACCAAGGCTTGACATACACCGGAAAGCCGTAGAGATACGGCCCCCCTTGTGGTCGGTGTACAGGTGGTGCATGGCTGTCGTCAGCTCGTGTCGTGAGATGTTGGGTTAAGTCCCGCAACGAGCGCAACCCTTGTTCTGTGTTGCCAGCATGCCTTTCGGGGTGATGGGGACTCACAGGAGACTGCCGGGGTCAACTCGGAGGAAGGTGGGGACGACGTCAAGTCATCATGCCCCTTATGTCTTGGGCTGCACACGTGCTACAATGGCCGGTACAATGAGCTGCGATACCGCGAGGTGGAGCGAATCTCAAAAAGCCGGTCTCAGTTCGGATTGGGGTCTGCAACTCGACCCCATGAAGTCGGAGTCGCTAGTAATCGCAGATCAGCATTGCTGCGGTGAATACGTTCCCGGGCCTTGTACACACCGCCCGTCACGTCACGAAAGTCGGTAACACCCGAAGCCGGTGGCCCAACCCGTAAGGGAGGGAATCGTCGAAGGTGGGACTGGCGATTGGGACGAAGTCGTAACAAGGTAGCCGTACCGGAAGGTGCGGCTGGATCACCTCCTTTCTAAGGAGCACTTCTCGCCCGGCAGGGGGTAACTTCTGCCGGGTCCAGAGGCCAGAACACCGGCGAATGTCCGGTGCTGGTTGCTCATGGGTGGAACGTTGACTATTCGGCACGGTCGATTCGGACTGCTAGTACTGCTCTGCTTCTGCGGGGCGTGGAACGCGGGATCTGAACCGGTCGTGCCGGGCGCGCTGTTGGGTGTCTGAGGGCACGGGCTGTTTGCTTGTGTCTTCGGTTGCCGGTCCCGGTGAACCGCACGGTTGGTGTGGGTGGCGGGTGGCTGGTCGTTGTTTGAGAACTGCACAGTGGACGCGAGCATCTGTGGCCAAGTTTTTAAGGGCGCACGGTGGATGCCTTGGTACCAGGAACCGATGAAGGACGTGGGAGGCCGCGATAGGCCCCGGGGAGCTGTCAACCGAGCTTTGATCCGGGGGTGTCCGAATGGGGAAACCCGGCAGTCGTCATGGGCTGTCACCCATACCTGAACACATAGGGTATGTGGAGGGAACGCGGGGAAGTGAAACATCTCAGTACCCGCAGGAAGAGAAAACAACCGTGATTCCGGGAGTAGTGGCGAGCGAAACCGGATGAGGCCAAACCGTAGGCGTGTGATACCCGGCAGGGGTTGCGCTTACGGGGTTGTGGGATCGTACTTCGATGGTCTGCCGGCCATCGGGCGAGTCAGAAATTGTTGGTGTAGGCGAAGGGCATGCGAAAGGCCCGGCGTAGAGGGTAAGACCCCCGTAGCCGAAATGTCAGCAACTTGCTTGTGCGACACCCAAGTAGCACGGGGCCCGAGAAATCCCGTGTGAATCTGGCGGGACCACCCGCTAAGCCTAAATATTCCCTGGTGACCGATAGCGGATAGTACCGTGAGGGAATGGTGAAAAGTACCGCGGGAGCGGAGTGAAATAGTACCTGAAACCGTGTGCCTACAAGCCGTGGGAGCGTCGCCGTGTTCTTCGGAGCACGGTCGTGACTGCGTGCCTTTTGAAGAATGAGCCTGCGAGTTTGCGGTGTGTTGCGAGGTTAACCCGTGTGGGGAAGCCGTAGCGAAAGCGAGTCCGAATAGGGCGTTTAGTAGCGCGCTCAAGACCCGAAGCGGAGTGATCTAGCCATGGGCAGGTTGAAGCGCGGGTAAGACCGTGTGGAGGACCGAACCCACCAGGGTTGAAAACCTGGGGGATGACCTGTGGTTAGGGGTGAAAGGCCAATCAAACTCCGTGATAGCTGGTTCTCCCCGAAATGCATTTAGGTGCAGCGTCGTGTGTTTCTTGCCGGAGGTAGAGCACTGGATAGGCGATGGGCCCTACCGGGTTACTGACCTTAGCCAAACTCCGAATGCCGGTAAGTGAGAGCGCGGCAGTGAGACTGTGGGGGATAAGCTCCATGGTCGAGAGGGAAACAGCCCAGAGCATCGACTAAGGCCCCTAAGCGTACGCTAAGTGGGAAAGGATGTGGAGTCGCAGAGACAACCAGGAGGTTGGCTTAGAAGCAGCCATCCTTGAAAGAGTGCGTAATAGCTCACTGGTCAAGTGATTCCGCGCCGACAATGTAGCGGGGCTCAAGCGTACCGCCGAAGTCGTGTCATTGGCACATATACCCCTAACGGGGGTGCTGATGGGTAGGGGAGCGTCGTGTGCCGGGTGAAGCCGCGCCGGAAGGCAGTGGTGGACGGTTCACGAGTGAGAATGCAGGCATGAGTAGCGATACACACGTGGGAAACGTGTGCGCCGATTGACTAAGGGTTCCTGGGTCAAGCTGATCTGCCCAGGGTAAGTCGGGACCTAAGGCGAGGCCGACAGGCGTAGTCGATGGACAACCGGTTGATATTCCGGTACCCGCTTTGAAGCGCCAGCGCTGAACCTTCTGATGCTAAGTCCGTGAAGCCGCCGGCTGAGTCTTCGGACGAGGTCGGAGTGGTGGAGCCGACGATCCGAGGGGGTAGTAGGTGAGTGATGGGGTGACGCAGGAAGGTAGTCCAGCCCGGGCGGTGGTTGTCCCGGGGTAAGGGTGTAGCCCGGAGGGTAGGTAAATCCGTCCTCCATAACACAGGGTGAGACCTGATGCCGAGCCGATTGTGGTGAAGTGGATGATCCTATGCTGTCGAGAAAAGCCTCTAGCGAGTTTCATGGCGGCCCGTACCCTAAACCGACTCAGGTGGTCAGGTAGAGAATACCGAGGCGTTCGGGTGAACTATGGTTAAGGAACTCGGCAAAATGCCCCCGTAACTTCGGGAGAAGGGGGGCCATTGCTGGTGATCACCCTTGCGGTGTGAGCTGGTGGTGGCCGCAGAGACCAGCGAGAAGCGACTGTTTACTAAAAACACAGGTCCGTGCGAAGCCGTAAGGCGATGTATACGGACTGACGCCTGCCCGGTGCTGGAACGTTAAGGGGACCGGTTAGTGCGCTTTCGGGTGTGCGAAGCTGAGAACTTAAGCGCCAGTAAACGGCGGTGGTAACTATAACCATCCTAAGGTAGCGAAATTCCTTGTCGGGTAAGTTCCGACCTGCACGAATGGCGTAACGACTTCTCGACTGTCTCAACCATAGGCCCGGTGAAATTGCACTACGAGTAAAGATGCTCGTTTCGCGCAGCAGGACGGAAAGACCCCGGGACCTTTACTACAGCTTGATATTGGTGTTCGGTTCGGCTTGTGTAGGATAGGTGGGAGACTGTGAAGCCCGGACGCTAGTTCGGGTGGAGTCGTCGTTGAAATACCACTCTGGTCGTGCTGGATGTCTAACCTGGGTCCGTGATCCGGATCAGGGACAGTGTCTGGTGGGTAGTTTAACTGGGGCGGTTGCCTCCTAAAGGGTAACGGAGGCGCCCAAAGGTTCCCTCAGCCTGGTTGGTAATCAGGTGTTGAGTGTAAGTGCACAAGGGAGCTTGACTGTGAGACCGACGGGTCGAGCAGGGACGAAAGTCGGGACTAGTGATCCGGCGGTGGCTTGTGGAAGCGCCGTCGCTCAACGGATAAAAGGTACCCCGGGGATAACAGGCTGATCTTCCCCAAGAGTCCATATCGACGGGATGGTTTGGCACCTCGATGTCGGCTCGTCGCATCCTGGGGCTGGAGTCGGTCCCAAGGGTTGGGCTGTTCGCCCATTAAAGCGGTACGCGAGCTGGGTTTAGAACGTCGTGAGACAGTTCGGTCCCTATCCGCTGTGCGCGTAGGAGTCTTGAGAAGGGCTGTCCCTAGTACGAGAGGACCGGGACGGACGAACCTCTGGTGTGCCAGTTGTCCTGCCAAGGGCATGGCTGGTTGGCTACGTTCGGGAGGGATAACCGCTGAAAGCATCTAAGCGGGAAGCCTGCTTCGAGATGAGGACTCCCACCCCCTTTGAGGGGTTAAGGCTCCCAGTAGACGACTGGGTTGATAGGCCAGATATGGAAGCGCCGTGAGGTGTGGAGTTGACTGGTACTAATAGGCCGAGGGCTTGTCCTCAGATGCTCGCGTCCACTGTGTGGTTCCCGGATAACGAACAGTTGTCCCGGTTGAACCAAGCCTGACTCAATTGAAGAGTGTGCTTGTTCGCTAGGAACTTGTCGTGATCCCGCTGTGCGGGGTTATCCGATAGAGTTTCGGTGGTTATAGCGTGAGGGAAACGCCCGGTTACATTCCGAACCCGGAAGCTAAGCCTTTCAGCGCCGATGGTACTGCAGGGGGGACCCTGTGGGAGAGTAGGACGCCGCCGAACAATCTTTAAAGGACCCTTGGTCCCAGCGTTCATGCTGGGACCAAGGGTCCTTTGTGTTTTATGCCGAAGCGCGCCGGCTCGCAGAGCGCGCGAGAATGCGTTATCAGTGCGGTTCCCGCAGGTAGGAGTCACGTCGATGTCCAGCAACTCTCCGGAGGAACGATCAGGGCGCTCGGAGCGTCAGCCGAGGCGCCAGGAGGGCGACGACCGTCGGGGCTTCCGCCGCGATGACCGTCCGCGCGGTCCGCGCCGTGACGACCGGGAGGGTTATCGAGGCCGGGACGAGCGCGGCGCCTCCGGTCGTGGCGACCGGAGCCGGCCGGAGGACCGCCCCCGTGGTCCGCGGCGTGAGGACGACCGTGGGGGGTTCCGTGGCCGGGACGACCGGGATCGGCGGGATGAGCGTCCGCGTGGTCCCCGGCGTGAGGACGACCGTGGTGGGTTCCGGGAGCGGGACGACCGGCCGGGGTTCCGGCGGGATGACCGTGATCAGTCGCGGGGTCCGCGCCGGGACGATGACCGTGGTGGGTTCCGCGGCCGGGATGAGCGGCCCGCGTTCCGTCGGGGCGACGACCGTGGCGGTTTCCGGCGGGACGACCGTGACCAGTCGCGTGGTCCCCGGCGTGAGGACGACCGTGGTGGGTTCCGGAGTCGGGACGACCGGGACCGCCGTGGTGACCGGCCTGGCGGTCCGCGCCGGGATGACGAACGCGGTGGCTTTCGGGGGCGGGACGACCGGGATCGGCGGGATGAGCGTCCGCGTGGTCCGCGGCGTGAGGACGACCGTGGCGGTTACCGGGGGCGGGACGAGCGCCCCGCGTTCCGGCGGGATGATGACCGTGGTGGGTTCCGTGGCCGGGATGAGCGGCCCGCGTTCCGTCGGGGCGACGACCGTGGTGGTTTCCGGCGGGACGACCGTGACCAGTCGCGTGGTCCCCGGCGGGACGATGAGCGTGGCGGGTTCCGTGGCCGGGATGAGCGGGATCGGCGGGACGAGCGGCCGCGTGGTCCGCGCCGGGACGATGAGCGCGGTGGGTTCCGGGGGCGGGGCGATCGGCCCGGTTTCCGGGGGGACGGTGACCGCGGTGGTCGCTCGTACGGGGCCGGTCCGCGGGAGGAGCGGGGGCGCGGTGGCCATGGCCGGCGTGACGAGCGCGGTGGTCCCGGGCGGCGCGACGGCCGGCCCGGTGGCGGCCGGTTCGGTGACCGGGAGCGGGGCGACCGCGACCGCGAGCCGATCAGGCGGCTGCCGATCCCCGAGGATGTCACCGGTGACGAGATCGACAAGGACGTGCGGCAGGATCTGATGAGCCTGCCGAAGACGCTGGCCGTCGATGTCGCCCGGAACCTCGTCATGGTGGCGAAGCTGCTGGACGAGGATCCCGAACAGGCCTACGAGTACTCCAAGATCGCCCTGCGGCTGGCATCGCGGGTCGCCTCGGTCCGGGAAGCCGCCGGCTTCGCCGCGTACGGGGTCGGCAAGTACGCCGAGGGGCTGGCGGAGTTCCGGGCCGCGCGACGGATGACGGGATCCGCCGATCTGTGGCCGGTGATGGCCGACTGCGAGCGCGGCATGGGGCGTCCCGAGCGGGCGCTGGCCATGGCGGGCGAGCCGGAGGTGCAGCGGCTGGACAAGGCCGGGCAGGTCGAGATGCGCCTGGTGGCCGCGGGCGCACGGCGTGACATGGGGCAGCCGGACGCCGCCGTGGTCACCCTCCAGAGCCCGGAGCTGGCGTCGAACTCCGTACAGCCGTGGACGGCGCGTCTGCGGTACGCCTACGCCGACGCCCTGTTGGCCGTCGGCCGGGAGACCGAGGCGCGCGAGTGGTTCGCCCGGGCGCTCGAGGCCGACCAGGGTGGTACGACGGACGCGTCCGACCGGCTCGCGGAGCTGGACGGGGTGGAGTTCGTGGACGCCTTCGACCCGGAAGCGGAGCAGGCTGACGGCGTGGAGCGGGCGGACGACGCGGAGGCGCGGGACGACGCGGAGGCGCCGGTCTCCGGCGCCGGAGATGCCGGGGCTTCCGCGGTGTCCGCTGCGGCCGCGGACCGGGACGGCGCGCCCGGGGCCGCGTCGGCGGCCGGGGTGGAGTCCGCGGACCGGGACGGCGAGCCGCGGGATGCGCGCGGGGATGCCGGGGACGCCGGTCTCCTGGAGGCACCGGAGGCCCGTGAGAGCCGTGAGCCGGCGCGGGACGAGGAGCGGGAGGACTGATTCCGGCCGTGCCGGGGGACGTGTGACGGGGGCGGGATCCGATCGGGTTCCGCCCCCGTTTCCGTCCTCCTGCCCGTGGCCTCCCCGGGGGCGGGTACGGCGGGAACGGCGGTGAGGCACGGGACGGCGGTGTGCCGGTGCGGGGGCGGCCGGTAGGGGCCGGGTGGTCGCTGAGAGGCCCGGCGGGCGCCCGTTCCGGTCGTCCGCGGCCCCGGGAGCCGAGCCGGCGGCTTCCGCGGTCTGCCACGGAGCGGTGACCGGGCGGGCCGCCGTCCCCGCCGGTTCAGTCCGTGCCGAGGCTGCGGAGGACGAGGCCGGTGGCGGGCTTGGGCCCGAAGGACGTCGACTTGCGGGGCATCATCACACCCTGCTCCGCCAGGTGCCGGACGGTCTCCTCGCGGACCGGCCGCATCAGGACGGCGGTGCCGCCGTGGCGTTCCACCTGCTCCACGGCCGCCGCCGCGTCGTGGATGTAGCGGATGTGCTCCGGGTCGTCGGGGACCTCCCAGATCCGGCCCAGCAGAACCGAGTGCAGCACCGTGGCGTCCAGGGTCCGCCAGGCGCGGGGGCGGCCGGTGGGGACGGTGCGGGCGAGCAGGGCGGGGTCCGGGCGGTCGACGAGGTGGAAGCTTCCGTCGTCCCCGGCGAGCAGGAAGGCGTTGCCGTCGGTGCCGGGGCCGGCACTGATACCGGTCATGGCACCGTCCCCGTCGCCGCCGGCGGTCCCGGCTCCCCGTTCCGTGGGCTCCGCGGGGTCGCCCAGCGCCTTGAGGGCGTGCGGGAGCGGCCCGTCCACCCGGCGCACGCGGAAGGCGCCGCGGAGCGCGTCCAGCGCCTCGGGAAGAGGCAGACGCGGCAGCAGCCGGTGGATGGCGCGGACCCGCAGGGGGTGGCGCGCGGTGTCGACGAGCAGCACCAGGCCGGAGTCCCAGGGCCCGGGGGAGGGCTGTTCCTCGCGCAGCCGGAGATAGGTCGCCCAGCGGTGGTGGCCGTCGGCGATGAGGGCCCGGCGGCGGCCGAGGTCGGCGCCGGCCGCGGCCAGTTCGGCCGGATCGGTGACCGCCCACAGGCGGTGGCGCCGGCCGTCCTCGGTGACCGTGGTGAGCAGCGGGGCGCCGCGTACCGCGCGCTCGATGACGGCGGCGGCGCCGCGCGGACCGTCGCCGTCGCCCTCGTCATCGCCGTCCTCCGGCTCGTCGCCCCGGTAGGTGAGCAGGAGCGGTTCGAGGTTGGCGGCCGTCGCCCGCATGAGGGCGGCCCGGTCGGCGACGACGTCCGGCATGACGTCCTCGTGCGGCAGGACGACGCCCTCCTCGGGCGGGGAGAGGCGGAGGGCGCCGATCAGGCCGCGCTGGAGCAGGCCCTCGCCGTACTGCTCGTAGACATAGAGGGCCGGTTCCGGATCGGCTCTGAGGATGCCCTCGGCGCGCCAGCGGCGCAGTGTCTCGCCGGCCCGCCGGTGGCAGACGTCCGGGTCGGCGCCGTGCGGCAGGATGAGGCGGACGATGTTGTACGGGTCGGCCGTCTCCAGATGGCGCAGCCCGTCGGGCCGGACCACCACGTCGTACGGCGGTGAGGTCACGGCGGCCAGGCTGCCGACCCGCTCCGGGGCGTAGCGCAGACCGCGGAACGGCGACAGCCGCAGACCGCCGCGGGTGAGACCGGTTCTGCTCATTGGTGCATGTTATGCGCCTGCGGACGATGCGGGATGATCGGGGGACAAGTGCCGAGCGAGGGGCGGGAGTCCATGGGAGAGCAGGGCGGGACCGGGGTCCGAACCCGCACCGACGGGAGGGAGCGGCCGCTGTGCGCGGAGTACGACACGGCCCTCCTCGACCTGGACGGTGTGGTGTACGCGGGTGGCGAGGCGATCGAGCACGCCGTGGAGGCGCTGGAGACGGCGCGGGACGGCGGGATGCGCCTGGCGTACGTCACCAACAACGCCTCGCGGACGCCGCTGGACGTCGCCGCCCTGCTGACCCGGCTCGGGGTGCCCGCCGAGGCCGCCGAGGTGATCACCTCGGCGCAGGCGGTGGCCCGGCTGATCTCCGAACAGGTGCCCGCCGGTTCGCGGGTGCTGGCCGTCGGCGGTGAGGGGCTGCGGGTGGCGTTGCGCGAACGGGGCCTGGAGCCGGTGGAGTCGGCGGAGGACGGCCCGGCCGCGGTCGTCCAGGGCTACGACCCGAAGCTGGGCTGGGAGCAACTGGCGGAGGCGGCGTACGCCGTGGGCCGCGGGGTGCCCTGGTTCGCGTCCAACACGGATCTGACGATTCCGACCGGGCGGGGCCGGGCGCCCGGGAACGGGGCGCTGGTGGAGGTGGTCCGGATCGCCGCGGGCGGGCGGCCGCAGGTCGCCGGGAAGCCGCTGCCGCCGATGCACCGGGAGACGATCCTGCGCACCGGGGCGCGGCGGCCGCTGGTCGTCGGCGACCGCCTGGACACCGACATCGAGGGCGCACACGCCGGAGGCGTCGACTCGCTGCTCGTGCTCACCGGGGTGACCGACGCCGCGCAGCTGCTGGCCGCGCCGCCGCACCACCGCCCCGCCTATGTCGCGGCCGATCTGCGCGGGCTGCTCACCGGCCATCCGGAGACGGAGGCCGCCGTGCCCGGCGGGGCCGGCCCGGAGGGGCACCGGTGCGGCGGCTGGACGGCCCGGGTGGTCCGCGGCGAACTGCTGCTGGAGGGCGGCGGTGATCCGCTGGACGGGCTGCGCGCCAGCTGCGCGGCGGTGTGGACGGTGGCCGGCGGGGGTGCGGGCGAGGGCGTGGAGACGGCGAAGGCGCTGGCGCGGCTGGGCCTCGGCTGAGCCGTGCGGGGCGGAGCCGTGGCGGGGCGGTCCCGGTCCGCGCCGGGTGCCCGCCGTCCCCCCCGTCCGCGGCCGGTCTGCCGCCCCGGCCGTGATGGCGAGGGGCGGGCGGACGGGTCCCGGGGCCGGATACCGGCGGAGTCGTCGGCCGGCCTTCCGCCGCTGCGGCTGGGGGCCCGGCCGGTCCGCGGGTGGCGGAGTGCTGTGATCTCGGGTGGGTTTCGGAGGTGTCCGTGAACGACCGTATGTGTGGCGACGATGTCCGGGCGGCGGCCGGGGCGGCGTTGTCCTTTCTGGAGCCCCGCGTCGACCGCGACTGGTCGGTCCCGGTGCCGGGCCTGGACTTCACCGTGGCCTCGGTGCTGGCACACGCCGGGCAGGGGCCGTTGTGGTACGTGCTGGACCTTGTCGGAGGCCCGGAGGACGACGCCGCGTTCGAGATCGGCATCCGGCCCGGCGCCGGGCCGCGGGCGTTGCTCAGGAGCCTGCGCACCGTCGCTCACCTGTGTGCGACGACCGTGGACGGTCTTCCGGCGACGGCACGCGGTTTCCACCCTTGCGGTGCCGCCGACCCGTCCGGATTCGCGGCGATGGCCTGTGACGAGATCCTGGTCCACACCCACAACGCGGCGACCGGTCTCGGTGAGGACTTCCGGCCCGACCAGCGCCTCGCGCGACGGGTGCTGGCGCGGCTGTTTCCCCGGCAGGCTCCGGGCGCCGACGCCTGGGCGACCCTCCTGTGGGCCCACGGCCGCCTGGACCTGCCGGACGCGCCGCGCCCGCGCGACTGGCGCTGGCACAGCGCGCCGGTTGCCGGTGGGGACGGGGACGGGGCAATGCCCCGCGGGGCCTGACCGCCTGCGCCGCTCACAGCAGGGAGCGGAGGCGGAGGAGGTCGCGGAAGCCCGCCTCCAGGCGGACCCGGCCGCTGCCCCAGGCCCTGGCGAAGTGCAGCTCGCCGTTGACCATCGCGACAAGATCGTCCGAGGTCGTCGACAGCCGGATCTGGGCCTTCTCCGCCGGAGGTCCGGGGGCCGCGGTCACGTCCTCGATCCGGCCGTCGGCGAGCCGTCCGGTGAAGGTGGTGTCGAGATCGGTGACGTGGCAGCTCAGCGAGCGGTTCATGGCGGCGGCGCCGCGGACGTCGTCGTCCGCGCCGGCGAGATTCTCCGACAGCCGTTCCAGTGCCCGGTGGCAGTCCTCGATGGTCCTGGTCATCCCAGCCGACGTTACCCCAGACCGGCATGCGCGGCGGACGGCCGGATCCGGGTAGCGTCGGGGGCATGAACGGCATGAACGAGCCGCTGCCCGGCGCCGGGCCGGTGGCGGAGCAGGGTGCGGGCGGCGTGGTCCCGGTGGCGGGCGGGCCCGCCGGTCCGGAGTCCCCGGCCGGGGGCGGAGGGCGGGAAACGGCCCCCGCGCGCCCCGGCCCGGCTCCCGGCGCGGAGAGCGCCGGCCCGGAGCCCGGGATCACCGCGGCGGAGTCCGGTACCGCGGCCCGGGAGGACGGTCCCGCCGCGGCGGAGGCCGGCGATCCGGACGCGCCGGCCGGCCCCGCGCCGCTCGGCGTCCCGCGGACGCCCACGGGGAACGCCGGAGTGGACGCCGCGCTCGACCGGCTGGCCGATGTGGACCACCTCCCCGGTGACGGGCACATCGAGGTGTACGAGGATGTGCACCGGGCCCTGCGCGACACCCTGACCGCGCTCGACCAGCGACCGGGCCCGCCGGGTCCGTCCCCCACGCCGTCCGCACCGTCCGCACCGCGCCCGTCCGCCCCGTACGACACCAGGAGCTGAACCCCCCGTGGCAGTGTCACGACGCCGACTCGACGCGGAGCTGGTGCGCCGCAAACTGGCCCGCTCGCGCGAACACGCCGGCCAGTTGATCGCCGCGGGCCGGGTCACGGTCGGAGGCAGCGTCGCGGGCAAGCCCGCCACGCAGGTGGAGACCAGCGCGGCGGTCGTGGTCGTCCCGGACGACAGCGACCCCGACTACGTCTCCCGCGGCGGCCACAAACTGGCCGGCGCCCTGGCGGCCTTCACCCCCCTCGGGCTGGAGGTGAAGGGCCGCCGCGCGCTCGACGCGGGCGCCTCGACCGGCGGATTCACCGACGTGCTGCTCCGGGCGGGCGCGGCGCACGTCGTCGCCGTGGACGTCGGCTACGGCCAGCTCGCCTGGGCGCTGCGGAACGATGAACGGGTCACCGTGCGGGACCGTACGAACGTCCGTGACCTGGAACCCGGCCTCATCGGCGGGCAGCCGGCCGGCATCGTCGTCGGCGATCTGTCCTTCATCCCCCTCGGGCTCGTCCTGCCCGCCCTGGTGCGCTGCGCCGCCCCGGACGCGGATCTGGTGCTCATGGTGAAACCGCAGTTCGAGGTGGGCCGGGAGCGGCTGGGCAGCGGAGGGGTCGTCCGGAGCCCCGGACTGCGGGCCGAGGCGGTGCGCAAGGTCGCCGGACAGGCGGCGGAACTCGGTCTCGGCGTGCTGGGCGTCACCGCGAGCCCGCTGCCCGGACCGTCCGGAAACGTCGAGTACTTCCTCTGGCTGCGCGCCGGGGCACCCGCACTCGACCCCGCAGCAGTGGACCGAGCAGTGGCGGAGGGGCCGCGGTGACGACGACAACAGCACGGACGGTATTCCTGCTCGCGCACACCGGCCGGCGGGCCGCCGTGCGCAGCGCCGAACTGGTGGTGCAGGGGCTGCTGAGAAGCGGGATAGGAGTCCGGGTCCTGGCGGAGGAGGCCGCCGAGCTCACGCTGCCGCCCGTCGTCGAGCTGGTGGACGCCGAGGGGGACGTGCTGGACGGCTGCGAGCTGCTGATGGTCCTCGGCGGGGACGGCACGCTGCTGCGCGGCGCCGAGTTCGCCCGGGCCTCCGGGGTGCCGATGCTCGGCGTCAACCTCGGCCGGGTCGGCTTCCTCGCCGAGGCGGAGCGCGACGACCTCGACAAGGTGGTGGACCGCGTCGTCACACGCGACTACGAGGTCGAGGAGCGGATGACGCTCGATGTGGTCGTCCGGAACAACGGGCGGATCGCGCACCGCGACTGGGCGCTCAACGAGGCCTCCGTGGAGAAGGCCTCCCGCGAGCGGATGCTGGAGGTCGTCACGGAGATCGACGGCCGCCCGGTCTCCCGCTTCGGCGGTGACGGAGTGGTGTGCGCCACGCCCACCGGCTCGACGGCGTACGCCTTCTCGGCCGGCGGCCCGGTCGTCTGGCCGGGCGTGGAGGCGCTGCTGATGGTGCCGATCAGCGCGCACGCCCTGTTCGCCAAACCGCTGGTGACCACACCGGACGCGGTGCTGGCCGTCGAGGTGCAGCCGGAGACGCCGCACGGCGTGCTGTGGTGTGACGGCCGGCGCACGGTCGAACTGCCCGCCGGCGCACGTGTGGAGGTGCGGCGCGGAGCGGTGCCCGTGCGCCTGGCGCGGCTGCACCACGCCTCGTTCACCGACCGGCTGGTGGCCAAGTTCGCGCTGCCGGTGGCCGGTTGGCGCGGGGCGCCGCAGTGACCGGGGGAGCCGCGGCGGAGGGGTGACGGGCGGATACGGCGCCCGGCGCGGGGATCAACCGGAACGCTCCGGAACCACTCCGTCGAAGGGTCTCCCGGCCCGTCGCGGGGGAGGTACGTCGCGCCGCGCCCCCCGTACCTCGTAAGGTCGTGTCCGTGCTGGAGGAAATGCGGATACGGTCGCTCGGAGTCATCGACGACGCCGTTGTGGAGCTGTCACCCGGCTTCACGGCGGTCACCGGCGAGACGGGCGCCGGCAAGACCATGGTCGTCACCAGCCTCGGCCTGCTGCTCGGCGGACGGGCCGACGCGGGCCTGGTGCGGATCGGGTCGAAGGCGGCGGTCGTCGAGGGACGGATCGTGCTGCCCCCCGACACCCCGGCCGCGCGGCGGGCCGAGGAGGCGGGCGCCGAGCTGGACGACGGCGCGCTGCTCATCAGCCGCACCCTCTCCGCCGAGGGGCGCTCGCGGGCCCATCTGGGCGGGCGGTCCGTGCCCGTCGGGCTGCTCGGCGAGCTGGCCTCGGACCTGGTGGCGGTGCACGGCCAGACCGACCAGCAGGGGCTGCTGCGGCCCGCCCGGCAGCGGCAGGCGCTGGACCGGTACGCGGGCTACGCCGTCGCGGGCCCGCTCGGCGAGTACACCGTCGCGTACCAGCGGCTGCGCACCGTCGCGGCGGAGCTGGAGGAGCTGACGACCCGCGCCCGGGAGCGGGCCGCCGAGGCCGACCGGCTCCGCTTCGGCCTGGAGGAGATCGCCGCCGCCGAGCCGCAGCCCGGCGAGGACGCCGAACTGGCCGCCGAGGCCGAGCGGCTGCGCCACGCCGAGGCCCTCGCCACCGCCGCGACCGCCGCGCACGGCGCGCTCGCCGGCAACCCGGAGGATCTGGAGGCGGTCGACGCCGGGGCCCTGGTGGCCGGCGCGCACCGCGCCCTGGAGGCCGTGCGCTCGCACGACCCGGCGCTGGCCGCGCTCGCCGACCGGATCGGCGAGATCGGCATCCTGCTGACGGACGTCGCCGGGGAACTCGCCGGCTACGCCGGTGATCTCGACGCCGACCCGCTGCGGCTCGCCGCGGTCGAGGAGCGCCGGTCCGTCCTCACCCACCTCGTCCGCAAGTACGGCACGGAGGACGGCGACCCGGCCGGACCGGGCGGCGGGGACATCGCGGGCGTCCTCGCCTGGGCGGAGCGGAGCGCTGCCCGGCTCGCCGAACTGGAGGGCGACGACGACCGGATCGGCGGACTGGCCGCGGAACGCGACGAACTGCGCGGCCGGCTCTCCGAACTGGCCCGTACGCTCACCGACGCGCGCACCGAGGCCGCCAAGCGCCTCGCCGACGCCGTCACCACCGAACTCGCCCAACTCGCCATGCCCCACGCCCGGGTGAGTATCGACATCCGGCAGACGGACGCCCCGGACGGCATCGAGGTGGACGGCCGCACCGTCGCCTTCGGCCCGGCCGGAGCCGACGAGGTGGAGCTGCTGCTCGCCCCGCATCCGGGCGCCCCGGCCCGGCCCATCGCCAAGGGCGCCTCGGGCGGTGAGCTGTCCCGCGTGATGCTCGCCGTCGAGGTCGTCTTCGCCGGGGCCTCACCGGTGCCCACCTACCTCTTCGACGAGGTGGACGCGGGGGTCGGCGGCAAGGCCGCGGTGGAGGTCGGCCGGCGGCTGGCCCGGCTGGCCAGGTCGGCGCAGGTCGTCGTCGTCACGCATCTGCCGCAGGTCGCCGCCTTCGCCGACCGCCATCTGGTGGTGGAGAAGACCCACGACGGGTCGGTGACCCGCAGCGGTGTGCAGGCGATGGAGGGCGAGGACCGCATCCGGGAGCTGTCACGGATGCTCGCCGGCCAGGAGGACTCCGAACTGGCCCGTGCGCACGCCGAGGAACTGCTGGCGGCGGCCCGCGCGGCGGCCGGGGGTCCGGAGGAGCCGGGGGAGGCCGGGAAGCCCGGCTGAGTCTGCCACCCCCGGGGCCGGGGGCGCAGCCGCTCACCGGTCCCGGCCACCCGGCCCGCCCGGGGCGCGTAGGGTGTCGGGCGGTTCAGCGGTGAGGGGAGCGGACGATGACGGTGCCGGACGGCGCGGAACGCGGGCGTACGCAGGTGCTGTTCGCCGCGGCGGGGGCGGCGCGGGCCGTCTTCGCCGGGATACGCCGCAGGCCGCCGGGCGGTGCGGCGCTGTGGGAGCGGCGCAACCACGCCGGGCGGCCGGTCGATCTGTACGCGGGGCCGGCGGTGGTGCTGGGCACCGCGCTGGCGGCGGCGACCGTCCCCGGCCTCCCGGCCCGGGTGCGCGGGGCCGCCGCGCTGGCGGTCCTCGCGGCGGGGGCCTGCGGCGCGTACGACGACCTGGCGGGCCGGAACGACGCCCGGCGCGGCTTCCGCGCCCATCTGACCGCGCTGCGGCACGGGGAGATCACCTCCGGCGGGATCAAGCTGCTCGGCATCGGCGCGGCCGGGCTCGCCGCCGGCGCGCTGGTGCGGCGGCGGCCGCTCGACGCCCTGCCGGCGGGCCTGGTCGTCGCGGGAGCCGCGCATCTGGTCAATCTGCTGGACGTACGGCCCGGGCGGGCCGCCAAGGCCGTCCTCGCGATGGGCGCGCCCGTGCTGCTGCGCGGGGGAGCGGCGGGTCTGCTCTGCGCCGCGCCGATGGGAGCCGCGGCCGCCCTGCTCGCGGACGACCTGGACGAGCGCACGATGCTCGGCGACACCGGAGCGCACGCGCTCGGCGCCGGGCTCGGCCTGGCGGTCGCGGCCGGCAGCGACCGCGCGGGGCTGCTGCTGTCCGCGGCCCTGCTGCTCGCCGCCGCGGTGGCCGGGGAGCGGATCGGTGACGGGCCCGCCTGGCTCGACCGGCCCGTCCTGCGCGTCTGGGACGCGCTGGGCCGCCGGCCGGACCCGGTCTCGGTCTTCTCGCGCGGGGCGACGCCGGTCCGGGTCACGGGGGGCCGCAGAGGCTGAACGGGCGTGCGGGCGGCGGGAGTCGAGGCGGCTGCCGGCGGTGGGACAGGGGCCGGCAGCCTTGGGGGCGCGCCGTCCGCCGTACCGGGCCGGCGCGGGCCGCGCCGGGTGCGGTGGGGGCCGGGGCGAGTCCGGTGGTGCCGGCGAGCCCGGGGCCCGAGCGGTTCCGCCCGCCGCCCGGAACGCGGTGACGGGCCGCCGGCTCCGGGCCCGCCGACCCCGTCCCCGTGCCCGTGCCCCTGGCCCCCGCGCCACCGAGCGGAGCGCACCGGCCCCGGCCGGGCCGGAATCGGACCACACCCAGGAAACCTCCAGGAGTTCACCCCGAAGTGAGCAGCACACCCATACCGCCGCGCCGGGAACCGGGGCTGCACGCCGTCCACGTACTCGGGCACGGCCGTTCCGGCAGCGGCGCGCAGGTGCGCGCCCTGGCCGCCGGACTGGTGGCCCGGGGCGTGCGCGTCACGGTGTGCGCCCCGCGCTGCGCCGAGCGGGCCCACGACTTCACGGGCTCCGGGGCGCACTTCGCCGCCACCGCGCTCCGGGCCGACCCGGCCACGGTCGCCGTGCTGCGTGCCGTGTGCGCCGGGGCGGACGTCGTCCACGCGCACGGGCTCCGTGCCGCGTTCCGGGTCTCCCTCGCGCTGGGCCGCGGCTCCGTGCCACTGGTCGTGACCTGGCACCGCGGGGCGTACGCGGAGGGGGTGCGGGGCGGCCTGGTGCGGCTGATGGAGCGCCGGGCGGCCCGGACGGCCGCGGTCGTGCTCGGCGCGACCACGGAGCTCGTCGACCGGGCCCGGCGGCGCGGGGCGCGGGACGCCCGGCTGGTGTCCGTCATGCTGCCCCCGCGGCGCCCGCCCGCGGAGAGCGGCCGCGACGCGGTCCGGTCCGGACGGCCGGACGCGCGGACCGCCCGGCGGGCCGCTCTCGGCGCGCACGGGCGGCCGCTGCTGCTCGCGGCCGGCCGCCTCGCTCCCGGGGAGGGGATGCGGCCGCTGCTGGACGCCGCCCGGGCCTGGGGGGTCCGCGAGCCGCGGCCGCTGCTCCTCGTCACCGGGGACGGGCCCGCCCGGACGGCACTGCAACGGCGGATCGACTTCGAGGACCTGCCCGTGCGGCTGCTCGGCCACCGGCCCGACGGGGCCGAACTCGTCGCCGCCGCCGACGTCCTGCTGCTGCCGGGCCGCCGGGACGCGCCGCTGCCGCTCGTCCGGGAGGCCCTGCGGGCGGGTGTGCCGCTGGTCGCGGTGGGCTCCGGCGCGGTGCGCGATCTCGTCGGCGACGCGGCCGAGTTCGTCCCCTACGGCGACCCCCGCGCCCTCGCGGAGGCCGTCGGCGGGCTGCTCGCGGACCCCGGACGGCGCGAGCGGCTCCGGGCGGCGGGACGGGCACGTGCCGCGCACGGCCCCACGGCGGAGGACACCGTGGCGCAGGTGCTGAGCGTCTACGACGAGCTGGCCGGCCGCCCGGTCAGGTGGAGGCGCGGACGATCAGCCGCGCCTGGGTGATCACCGGCGCCAGGCCCTCGTCCGGCGGGGCGACGCCGAGCCGGCGCAGCAGCAGGCCGGCCATCAGGCGCCCCATCTCCTCCACCTCCTGGCGGACGGTGGTGAGCGGCGGGTCCGACCAGCTCGCCGGCTCCATGTCGTCGTAACCGACGATCGCCACGTCCTCCGGCACCCGCAGGCCGCGGGCGCGCAGGGCGCGCAGGGCGCCGGTGGCCATCAGGTCCGAGGAGGCGAAGACGGCGTCCAGATCCGGGCAGCGGTCCAGGAGTTCGAGCATGGCGCGTTCGCCGCCCTCGGCGGTGAAGTCCCCCTGGGCGACGTCTCCGGGGCCGCCGAGGGCGTCCCGGTAGCCGTCCAGGCGGTCGGCCGCGGAGGTCTGGTCGAGCGGGCCGGTGATGACGGCGATCCGTTTCCGGCCGCGGTCCCGCAGATGCCGGACGGCCTGCCGGGCGCCGTCGCGGTTGTCGGCGTCCACGTACAGCAGCCCGGCGTCGTCCTCGGCGCCCGGCCAGCCGGGGCGGCCGCCGAAGACCGCGGGCAGGCCGGAGGCGGCGGCCATGCCGGGCAGCGGATCGTCGCGGTGCAGGGAGAACATCAGCGTGCCGTCGACGTGGCCGCCGGAGAGGTAGCGGCCGATCCGGTCGTAGTCCTCCCGCCGCTCCACCAGCATCAGCACCAGCTGGGTGTCGTACGCGGCCAGTTCGCGGCTGATGCCGCGCAGCTGCTGGGCGAAGAAGGGATCGGCGAACACCCGCCGCTCCGGTTCGGCGACGATCACGGCGACCGCCCCGGTGCGCCGGGTGACGAGCGAACGCGCGGCGCTGTTGGGGATGTACCCGAGATCCGCCACCGCCCGCTCCACCCGGTCCCGTACGGCCGCGCGGACGCCCGTACTGCCGTTGACCACCCGCGAGACGGTGGCCCGGGACACTCCGGCGTGCGCGGCGACGGCTTCCAGCGTGGGACGGGTATCGGCCACCTTCATCTCCTCTTTTTCTTCAGGAGGCTTGACGCTACCGCCTGAGATCGGCACTGTCTTCCGCATGGCTTGAGAGCGCTCTCAAAAAGCCCCTCGACCCCCACCATGCGAGGAGAGCGAACCCATGAGCAAGAAGACCAAGCTGGCCGCGGCCGTGGCCGGAGTCGTCGCGGGTACCGCGATGATCCTGCCCGCGGCCTGGGCCGGATCCCCGGCGGACACGCCCGGCGGCGAGGACCGGACCCGCGCCGGCGCCCTCCAGGAGGTCTGGCGCGCGGACTTCGACGGACCGGCGGGCGCGCTGCCGCCGAGCTCCGACTGGATCATCGACACCGGCACCTCCTACCCGGGCGGACCGGCGAACTGGGGCACCGGTGAGACCCAGACGTACACCGATGATCCGGCCAATGTCAGCCAGGACGGCCAGGGCAATCTGCGGATCACCCCGCTCAAGGACGGCTCCGGGACCTGGACCTCGGCCCGGATCGAGACCCGCCGGACCGACTTCGCCGCCCCCGAGGGCGGCACGATGCGCATCGAGGCGCGCATCCAGATGCCCGACATCACGGGCGAGGAGGCGCTCGGCTACTGGCCGGCCTTCTGGACCCTGGGAGCGGACTTCCGGGGCGACTACTGGAACTGGCCGGGGATCGGCGAGTTCGACATCATGGAGAACGTCAACGGGCTCAACACCGTGTGGGGCGTGCTCCACTGCGGCACGGCCCCCGGCGGCCCGTGCAACGAGTACGACGGCCGCGGCGGCTCCACGACCTGCCCCGGCACCAGCTGCCAGTCCGGCTTCCACACCTTCGCCCTGGAGCTGGACCGGACCGGCTCCACCGAGTATCTGCGCTGGTACGTCGACGGGCAGCACTACCACACGGTGAGCTCGGCCGACCTGGACGCCGCCACCTGGGCCAACGCCACCCACCACGGCCACTTCGTGCTGCTCAACGTGGCCATGGGCGGCGCCTTCCCCGACGGTGTCGCGGGCCACGCCACCCCCACCGCCGCCACCCGGCCCGGGGTGCCGATGATCGTCGACTACGTCTCCGTCCAGCAGAGCGGGTGAGCCGCCGCACGATCAGCCGCGGGACGCGCTTCACCCTCACCCTCACCCTCGACGCCTTCTGAGCGACCCCGTTCCCCCCTCGTGTCAGGGAGGGGGCGGGCGGGCCGGAAAGCCCCGGGCCCCGGCGGACAACGCGTCCGCCGGGGCCCGGTGGTGTGGAAGCAGCGGAGGGATCAGGCGCCGTACGCTCCGGACGCCGTCAGCCGCAGCGCCGTGTCGATCAGCGGAACGTGGCTGAACGCCTGGGGGAAGTTGCCCACCTGGCGCTGGAGCCGCGGGTCCCACTCCTCCGCGAGCAGGCCGAGGTCGTTGCGGAGCCCCAGCAGCTTCTCGAAGAGCTTGCGGGCCTCCTCGACCCGGCCGATCATCGCCAGGTCGTCGGCCAGCCAGAACGAGCAGGCCAGGAAGGCGCCCTCGTCACCCTCCAGGCCGTCCACGCCCGCCTCCTCGCCCTCCGTCGGGTAGCGGAGCACGAAACCGTCCGAGGTCGACAGCTCCCGCTGGATCGCCTCGATGGTGCCTATGACCCGCTTGTCGTCCGGGGGCAGGAAGCCCATCTGCGGGATCAGCAGCAGCGAGGCGTCCAGCTCCCGCGAGCCGTAGGACTGGGTGAAGGTGTTCCGCTCCTTGTCGTAGCCCTTCTCGCAGACGGTGCGGTGGATCTCGTCGCGCAGATCGCGCCAGCGGTCCAGCGGGCCGTCCACGTCGCCCGACTCGATCAGCTTCACCGTGCGGTCGACGGCGACCCACGCCATCACCTTGGAGTGCACGAAGTGCCGGCGCGGACCGCGGACCTCCCAGATGCCCTCGTCCGGCTCGTCCCAGTGGTTCTCCAGGTAGCTGATCAGCTTGATCTGGAGCAGGCTGGCGTAGTCGTTGCGGGCCAGGCCGGTCATATGGGCCAGGTGCAGTGCCTCGGTGACCTCGCCGTAGACGTCGAGCTGGAGCTGGCCGGCGGCGCCGTTGCCGACCCGCACCGGCTGGGAGTTCTCGTAGCCGGGCAGCCAGGTCAGCTCGGTCTCGCCCAGCTCGCGCTCGCCCGCGATGCCGTACATGATCTGCAGGTTCTCCGGGTCGCCGGCGACCGCGCGCAGCAGCCACTCGCGCCAGGCGCGGGCCTCCTCGCGGTAGCCGGTGCGCAGCAGCGAGGAGAGGGTGATCGCGGCGTCCCGCAGCCAGGTGAAGCGGTAGTCCCAGTTGCGGCTGCCGCCGACGTCCTCCGGGAGGGAGGTGGTGGGCGCGGCGACGATGCCGCCGGTCGGGCCGTACGTCAGCGCCTTGAGCGTGATCAGCGAGCGCACCACCGCGTCCCGGTACGGGCCGTGGTAGGTGCACTGGGCCACCCAGTCGCGCCAGAAGTCCTCGGTCGCCTCCAGGGACGTCTCGGGCTCCGGCAGCGGCGGGGGCTGCTTGTGCGAGGGCTGCCAGCTGATGGTGAAGGCGATCCGCTCGCCCGGCGAGACGGTGAAGTCCGCGTAGGTGGTGAGGTCCTCGCCGTACGTCGGCACGGGCGAGTCCAGCCACACCGAGTCGGGGCCGGCCACCGCGACCGTGCGGTCGTCCACCTTGTGCACCCAGGGCACGACCCAGCCGTAGGAGAACCGCATCCGCAGCGCGGACCGCATCCGCACCCGGCCGCTGACGCCCTCGACGATGCGGATCAGCTGCGGGGCGCCGTCACGCGGCGGCATGAAATCGATCACTCTGACCGTGCCCCGCGGGGTGTCCCACTCCGACTCCAGGACCAGGGAGTCGCCGCGGTAGCGCCGGCGGTCGGCCGCCGGGGGCTCGGCGTCCTTCGCGTGGGCCGGTCCCAGCCGCCAGAAGCCGTGCTCGTCCGTCCCGAGGAGACCGGCGAAGATGGCATGGGAGTCGAAGCGGGGCAGGCACAGCCAGTCTGCTGTCCCGTCCCGGCAGACGAGGGCGGCGGTCTGCATATCGCCGAT
This sequence comes from Streptomyces xinghaiensis S187, assembly GCF_000220705.2. Classification (GTDB taxonomy): domain Bacteria; phylum Actinomycetota; class Actinomycetes; order Streptomycetales; family Streptomycetaceae; genus Streptomyces; species Streptomyces xinghaiensis. Next base: position 5,981,774 of record NZ_CP023202.1, read on the forward strand.
GAGTGCGTAGTCCTCGATGCGCCCGGCCACGTGCATCTCCAGTCGAACGGCCTTTTGGTGCCCCGGGGAAGGGGTCTTGCGGTCAAGGGAACATGTGACGAGTCTCGTTCCGGTGACTGACGTGGGTGGTGCCATGCCGGCCGGCTCGCTGATGTGTCCGAGAAGGATACGACGCTGGAATGGGTTCCGTGTGACGGTCCGGGCAAGGTGACTGAGCCGAACGGGTGGGCTACCGCACGCAGTGGCCGAGGGGGCTTGCGCGGATGGCCGGAAGCGGCCGTCCGCGGTCGCTGATACCCTGGTGGCCCGTGGACCGGTGGGAAGCGTCCGTTGAGACCGCACCCCGGAACCGCAGCGCCGGCACCCCGTCCGAAAGGGGCCGATCCGCACCTCACTTCGCGACCACGGGAGCCCCCTCTTGGCCATCGCCGCTAAGCCCACGACGACCAAGCACCTCTTCGTCACCGGGGGTGTCGCCTCCTCGCTCGGCAAGGGACTCACCGCCTCCAGCCTCGGCCGGCTGCTCAAGGCCCGCGGTCTGCGCGTGACCATGCAGAAGCTCGACCCGTACCTCAACGTCGACCCGGGCACGATGAACCCCTTCCAGCACGGCGAGGTGTTCGTCACCAACGACGGCGCCGAGACCGACCTGGACATCGGCCACTACGAGCGCTTCCTCGACGTCGACCTCGACGGTTCCGCCAACGTCACCACCGGCCAGATCTACTCCACCGTGATCGCCAAGGAGCGGCGCGGCGAGTACCTGGGCGACACCGTGCAGGTCATCCCGCACATCACCAACGAGATCAAGCACCGGGTCCGGCGGATGGCCACGGAGGACGTGGACGTCGTCATCACCGAGGTCGGCGGCACCGTCGGCGACATCGAGTCGCTGCCGTTCCTGGAGGCCGTCCGCCAGGTCCGGCACGAGGTCGGCCGTGACAACGTCTTCGTCGTCCACATCTCGCTGCTGCCGTACATCGGCCCGTCCGGCGAGCTCAAGACCAAGCCCACCCAGCACTCCGTCGCCGCGCTGCGCAACATCGGCATCCAGCCGGACGCGATCGTGCTCCGCGCCGACCGCGACGTCCCGGTCTCCATCAAGCGGAAGATCTCGCTGATGTGCGACGTCGACGAGGACGCCGTGGTGGCCTGCAAGGACGCCCCGTCCATCTACGACATCCCCAAGGTGCTGCACACCGAGGGCCTCGACGCCTACGTCGTCCGCAAGCTCGACCTGCCGTTCCGCGACGTGGACTGGACGGAGTGGGACGACCTGCTCGCCCGGGTGCACCGGCCGGCGCACGAGGTGACGGTCGCCCTCGTCGGCAAGTACATCGACCTGCCCGACGCCTACCTCTCCGTGACGGAGGCGCTGCGCGCGGGCGGCTTCGCCAACAACGCCCGGGTGAAGATCAAGTGGGTCGTCTCGGACGACTGCCGCACCCCGGCCGGCGCCGAGGAGCAGCTCGGCGACGTGGACGCGGTCTGCATCCCGGGCGGCTTCGGCGAGCGCGGCGTGGACGGCAAGGTCGGGGCCATCACCTACGCCCGCGAGCACAAACTGCCGCTGCTCGGCCTCTGCCTGGGCCTGCAGTGCATCGTGATCGAGGCGGCGCGCAACCTCGCCGGCGTCCCGGACGCCAACTCCACCGAGTTCGACGCCGCCACCGCGCACCCGGTCATCTCCACCATGGAGGAGCAGCTCGCCATCGTGGAGGGCGCCGGCGACCTCGGCGGCACCATGCGGCTCGGGATGTACCCGGCGAAGCTCGCGGAGGGCTCCATCGTCCGCGAGACCTACGGCGACCAGCCCTACGTCGAGGAGCGCCACCGGCACCGGTACGAGGTCAACAACACCTACCGCACCGAGCTGGAGAAGAAGGCCGGCCTGGTCTTCTCCGGCACCTCCCCGGACAACAAGCTGGTCGAGTTCGTCGAGTACCCGCGCGAGGTCCACCCGTACCTGGTCGCCACCCAGGCGCACCCGGAGCTGCGGTCCCGCCCGACCCGCCCGCACCCCCTCTTCGCGGGTCTGGTCAAGGCCGTGATCGACGGCCGCGCCTGAGGCCCGGCGGCGGGCGATACGGTTGCCGGGGGCCCGGGTTCACGGTCCGGTCCCCGGCGACGGCACGACGGAAGGACGCGGACAGCGCATGGGCACCCCCGACATCCGGGACACCCCGGAGGAGTGGCGGGTCACCGCCACCGAGACCCCGTTCACCGGCAACAAGACCGGCGTCCGCACGGACGAGGTCGTCATGCCGGACGGGTCCACCGCCCGCCGCGACTACCAGACGCACCCCGGCTCGGTGGCGGTCCTCGCCCTGGACGAGCGGGACCGGGTCCTGCTGCTGCGCCAGTACCGGCACCCGGTGCGGCAGAAGCTCTGGGAGATCCCGGCCGGCCTGCTCGACGTGCCGGGGGAGAACCCGCTGCACGCCGCCCAGCGGGAGCTGTACGAGGAGGCGCACGTCAAGGCCGAGGACTGGCGCGTCCTCACGGACGTCTACACCTCGCCCGGCGGCTGCGACGAGGCGGTGCGGATCTTCCTCGCCCGGGAGATCTCCGCGGTCGAGGGCGAGCGCTTCGAAGTCTCCGAGGAGGAGGCGGACATGGAGCTGGCCCGGGTGCCGCTGGCGGAGCTCGTCCGGGGGGTGCTGGCGGGCGATCTGCACAACAACTGCCTGGTGGTCGGCGTGCTCGCGCTGACGGCGGTACGCGCCTCCGGCGGCCCGGAGACGCTCCGCCCGGCCGGGGCGCCGTGGCCGGCCCGGCCGTTCTCCTGAGCGCCGCGGTTTTCCCGGCCGTCCCGGTCTCCCCGGCCGGGGAGACCGCCGTCCCGGTCTCCTGAAGCCGCCCGCTCCGGACCGGCTCCTCCGGGGCCCGCCGCCCTCTCCCGGGTGCCCGGCGGGTCTCTCCGCCGGGCACCCGTCCGGCTGCCGGCCCTTCCGTCACCCGGAGCGGCCGGATCACGGCCCGGGGTGAACTACCCTCGGTGTGCCCCTGGTGGAGCGGACGGACGGAGCGTGGCCGGTGACGGAGCAGGCGGTCGGCACCGACGGGCCGGCCGGGGTGACGGCGGGCGGGATCATCGGACGCGACCGGGAGCTCAAAGCCCTCCGCGCCGACATCGGACGGACCGGCCTCGACACCCTCTCCGGCCGGAAGGCCGCCCGCAGCAGGGTGCTGCTCGTCGCCGGCCGCCCCGGGTCCGGCCGGACGGCGCTGGCCGAGGAACTGGCCCGCGCGGTGGCCGCGGACTACCCGGGCGGCCTGTACCGGGTCCGGCTGACGGAGCCGGACGGCCGTCCCGTCCCGCCGGAGGACGCGGCCCGCGACCTGCTCGGCGCGCTCGGCGGCTCGGCGCCCGCCGGGGCCGCCGAGGACGAGCTCACCGAGGCCGTGCGCGCCGCCCTCGCCGGCCGCCGCTGCCTGCTGCTGCTGGACGACGCGGCCGACCCCGCGCAGGTGCACGAGCTGATCCCGGACACCCCGGGCTGCCTGGTGGTCGCGGTCTCCGAAGGGCCGCTGACCGGCATCCCCGACGTCCGGCCCTGCACCCTCGGCGGTCTCGGCACCACCGCGGCCGTCGCGCTGCTCGCCCGGTACGCGGGCCGTACCCGGGTGACCGTCGACCCGCAGGCCGCGCAGACGCTCGTCGAGGAGTGCGGCGGCCGCCCGGCGGCGCTGCTGGTCGCCGGGGGCTGGCTGGCGGGCCGTCCCACCGCCTCCGTCGCGGACGCGGTGCTGGGGATGCGCGGACTGCCCTCCGGCGCGGACCGGGCGGTGCGCGCGGACCCCGGCTCGGCGGCACCGGTCTCCGGGGACGGCCCGTCGATACGGCCGCTGGCCCGCGCCTTCCGGCTCGCGTACGGCGGGCTGCCGCAGTCCGCCGCCGTGCTGCTCCGGCTGCTGGCGCTGGCCCCGGCCGGGTTCGCCGACGCGCAGATCGCCTCCGCGCTCGCGGGCTGCCCGCTCTCCGTCGCCCGGTCGCTGCTGGCCGATCTGGCGGCCCGGGGGATGCTCCGTCCCGCCGCGGAGCCGCCCGGGCTCCCCGGCGGCCCCGCCTACCGGCTGCCGGGCTGCCTCTTCCCGCTGGTGGACGCGGCACTGCGGGAGCGGGAGAAGCCCGCCGTGATCGGCACCGCCCGGGCCCGGATGCTGGAGCGCCTCGTGCGGCAGCTGCGGTCCTGCCGGGCGGAGGCGGAGCGCGACGAGGAGCCGGCGGCCCGGGCCTGGCTGGAGAAGCTGCCCCGGGACCTGCGCTTCCCGTCCCGGGCGGCGGCGGGGGTGTGGCTGGACGCCCGGCTGCCGGTGCTGCGGACCGCGGTGCGGCTCGCCGTCGAGGAGGGCGAGCCGGCGACGCAGGCGCGGCGGCTGCTGTCGGCGCTCGCCCGGGCGCTGATCGCCCACCGCGGCGAGGAGGCGGCCGCCCCGGAGCTCTATCCGCTGCACCAGCTCGCCCTGGAGGCGGCCGAACGGCACCGGCTCGTACCGGAACAGGCGGCCGCCCACGTCAACCTGGCGGATCTGGACGCCGCCGCGGGCCGGGTCCGTGACGCCGCGGCCCGGTACCGCTCCGCGCTGGAAGCGGCGCGGGAGGCCGGGGACCGGGCGCTGGCGGGCCGGGTCATGGAGTCGCTCGGCGCCGCGTACGAGGAGCTGGAGGACTGGCAGCGCGCCGCGGACTGGTACGGCCGGGCGCTGGCCCTGCGGCTCTCCCGCGGGGAACTCGCCGCGGAGGTGCGCCTCTACGGGCGCCTGGGCACGGTGCACGGCCGCGCCGGTGACTGGGAGGAGTCGCTGCGCGACTGGCGGGCGGCGGCGGCCGGCTGCCGCAGGATGCGGGACGACGCGGGGCACGCCCGCGCGCTGGGCGAGCTGGCCTGGACCCAGGAGCGGGCGGGCCGGCCCGAGGAGTCGCTGCGGACCGGGGCCGAGGCGCTGGCCGCGGCCCGGCGGGCCGGCGACCGGCGGCTGGCGGCGGGGATCCAGTTGCGGACCGCGGACACCCTGGACCGGCTCGGCGATCCGGTGGCCGCCGGAGTCCAGCGGGCCGCGGCTCAGCGGCTGTTGAGGGAAACTCCAGGACCCGCCTAAGAAACATGTAGAACATCCAGCGGAAATTTGAGGTTTGCAAGGCTAGACAGGGGAACCTCCTTCATTAGACTGGCTGCGCCGCGGAAGAAGTGTGTGCATCCTGGATGTACCGGTATGTCCCGGCTTGCTGGAAGAACCCCCTCATCCAAGGACTGTGATCCCCGTGAAGGTCGGCATTCCCCGCGAGGTCAAGAACAACGAGTACCGGGTGGCGATAACCCCGGCCGGCGTGCACGAACTGGTGCGGGACGGGCACCGCGTCCTGGTGGAACGGGACGCCGGCCGCGGCTCCTCCATCCCGGACGAGGAGTACACCGCCGCCGGTGCCGCCGTCCTGGAGACCGCCGACGAGGTCTGGGCCGGCGCCGACCTGCTGCTCAAGGTGAAGGAGCCGGTCGCCGAGGAGTACCACCGCCTCCGCAAGGACCAGGTCCTCTTCACCTATCTGCACCTGGCCGCCTCCCGCGAGTGCACCGAGGCGCTGCTGGAGTCCGGCACCACCGCCATCGCCTACGAGACGGTGGAGACCGCCGGCCGCCGGCTGCCGCTCCTCGCCCCGATGTCCGAGGTCGCCGGCCGGATCGCGCCCCAGGTGGGCGCGTACCACCTGATGCGCTCGGCCGGCGGGCGCGGGGTGCTGCCCGGCGGGGTGCCGGGTGTGCCGGCGGGCCGCGCCGTGATCATCGGCGCCGGTGTCTCCGGCTGGAACGCCGCCCAGATCGCCATCGGCATGGGCTTCCACGTCACCCTGCTCGACAAGGACGTCAACAAGCTGCGCGAGGCCGACAAGATCTTCGGCACCCGCGTGCAGACCGTCACCTCCAACGCCTTCGAGCTGGAGCGCGCCGTGCTCGCCGCCGACCTGGTGATCGGCGCTGTGCTCATCCCCGGCGCCAAGGCGCCCAAGCTGGTCACCAACGAGCTGGTCTCCCGGATGAAGCCCGGAAGTGTCCTTGTCGACATCGCCATCGACCAGGGCGGCTGCTTCGAGGACTCCCGTCCGACCACCCACGCCGAACCGGCGTTCACCGTCCACGACTCGGTCTTCTACTGCGTGGCCAACATGCCGGGCGCGGTGCCGAACACCTCCACCCACGCGCTGACCAACGTCACGCTGCCGTACATCGTGGAACTCGCCGGCCGGGGCTGGCGCGAGGCGCTGCGCCGGGACCCCGCGCTGGCCAAGGGCCTCAACACCCATGAGGGGCAGGTGACCTACGGGCCCGTGGCCGAGGCGCACGGCATGGCCGCGGCCGACCTCGGCGCCCTGCTCGGCTGAGCCCGCCGGCAACTCCCCGGGGCGCGGGCCCCCTACGCCATGACGGGGCGTCAACCATGCGATTTCGGCCGGACCTCGAAGAGTGAGGTCCGGCCGGACGTGTGTCCGGCTTCTCCCACGACGGGGTCAACACGCCTCGAACATCACCGTTCGACCGGTTTCGTTCCTGCCGGAATGTGCCCTCCGGAGGCGTAAACGCCCTTGACAGCGGGCAGTTCCGCCTCCGACACAGGGTGCCGGGTGCGGCGGATTGTGTTGCTGTGAGGCGTCGACACGCCATAGAGTCGCCAACCGTCGGCATAGTGCCACGCTGACCTATCGATAAAGTTTTCTGGTCACATCCAAGGAGGTAAGACGACTTGTGAATGAGTCGACATTTACTCCCGGAGGTGGCCGGCCGGATGCGGCTGCGCAGGGCCGGAGCCTTTCGGGGCTCGAATCTGCCGGATCCATAGCTGTCCACACCTTCGCAGCCCAGCAGAGCACGACAGCCCACATGAGCATGGACGGCCATCACGTGAACGACACGGCCGGCGGCCAGGGTGGCGGCGAGCCCGCCCGTTTCGCCGACTACGAGGACCTGCCCGACGGGCACTTCTACGACCCGGACGCGGAGTACGAGCCCGATCCGGAGTACGCGGCCACCCTCGCCCCGGACGCGGCCCGCCAGCGCCGGGAGCGGGTCGGCCCCACCGGGCGTCCGCTGCCGTACTTCCCGATCCCCGGCCCGCTCACCGACCACGGCCCCGCCAAGGTCATCGCGATGTGCAACCAGAAGGGCGGGGTCGGCAAGACCACCTCGACCATCAACCTGGGCGCCGCGCTGGCCGAGTACGGACGCCGGGTGCTGCTGGTCGACTTCGACCCGCAGGGCGCGCTCTCCGTCGGGCTCGGCGTCAACCCGATGGAACTCGACCTCACCGTCTACAACCTGCTCATGGAGCGGGGCATGGCGGCGGACGAGGTGCTGCTCAAGACCGCGGTCCCCAACATGGACCTGCTGCCGAGCAACATCGACCTGTCGGCCGCCGAGGTGCAGCTCGTCAGCGAGGTGGCCCGGGAGTCCACGCTCCAGCGCGCCCTGAAGCCGCTGCTCGCGGACTACGACTACATCGTCATCGACTGCCAGCCGTCCCTCGGCCTGCTGACCGTCAACGCGCTCACCGCGGCGCACAAGGTGATCGTTCCGCTGGAGTGCGAGTTCTTCGCGCTGCGCGGGGTGGCCCTGCTCACCGAGACCATCGAGAAGGTCCAGGAACGGCTCAACCCCGAGCTGGAACTGGACGGCATCCTCGCCACCATGTACGACTCCCGGACCGTCCACAGCCGGGAGGTCCTCGCACGCGTGGTCGAGGCCTTCGACGACCACGTCTACCACACGGTGATCGGCCGCACGGTCCGCTTCCCGGAGACCACGGTCGCCGGTGAGCCGATCACCACCTACGCCTCCAACTCCGTGGGCGCCGCCGCCTACCGCCAGCTCGCCAGGGAGGTGCTCGCCCGGTGCCACGCCGAGTGAGTCTTCCCGGCGCCGACGAACTGTTCCGCACCACCGGGGGGACCGCGCTCCAGGCGTCCTCACCGGCCTCCGCCCGCGAGCACGCGGGCGGGGAGACCACCGCGGAGACGCCGCGGGTCCCCGCCCCGGCGGCCTCGGGCGAGGACGGCGAGGGTACGGCCGGCGGCGACACCGGCCGGCCCGAGGCCGCTCCCGAGCACGGCGGCCGGGGAGCCCCGGCCCTCCGCGCCGACGCACCGGAACGGTCCGCGCCGTCCGTCCCGGCCGTCCCGCCCGTACGGCCCACCGGCGGGCGGCAGCAGGAGACGGGGCCGGCGTCGCGCACCCCCGCCGCGGGAGGAGCGGCCCGCCGCCGTACCCGTGCGGCCGGCCGCCGGCCCAGCGGCCGGGAGCGTCACGACGAGAAGATCACGGTGTACGTCTCCGCCGAGGAACTGATGGACCTCGAACACGCGCGCCTGGTGCTCCGCGGCGAACACGGGCTGGCCGTCGACCGCGGCCGGATCGTGCGGGAGGCCGTCGCGGTCGTCCTCGCCGACCTGGAGTCGCGGGGGGACGCGAGCATCCTCGTACGGCGCCTGCGCGGCAGCTGAGCGGTAACCTGCCCGTTCCACGGGCGGCACTCCGCCCGGCCCTCCGCACCATGGACCGCGATGCCGCCGACCGACGACCGAGACCCGCCCCGCCGGCCGGGCCGCCGCCCGCTGGGCGCCGGTCCGGGTGCCCGCCCGTCCCCTCTTCCGGTGCCGGACCCCGTGCCGGCTCCGGACCCGGCGCCGGACCCGGTGCAGGCACCGGCTCCCGGAACGGCGGACGCGCCCGCGTACACGCCCCCGGGCCCGGCGCTCCCCGCCACCGCGCCGCGGCCCGCCGGGGAGCCGTCCCCGTCCGCCCCGGAGCCCTCACCCGCCCCGGAACCGGCGCCCCCGGTGAAACCCGCGCCCGCGGCGGAGCCCGGGGCAGGGTCCGGCCCTCCGCCGGCCCCCGCACCGGACGCCGTGCAGGCGCCGCCGGCCCGCGACCGTGCCGGACAGGACGACGACGGAGCCCGCCCCGCGCCGGTCCCTGCCTCCGCGGAACAGGACGGCGACGGAGCGTCCCCATCCGGCGACGCCGCCGGCGAGGCCCATGAGGGCACCGGTGAAGCCGCTGCTGAAGCCGCCGGTGAAGGCGCCGAGGAGGGCGACGGCCGGTTCACCGTGCGGCTGGCGAACTTCGAGGGCCCCTTCGACCTGCTGCTGCAACTGATCGCCAAGCACAAGCTCGATGTGACCGAGGTCGCCCTCTCCCGGGTCACCGACGACTTCATGGCGCACATCCGGGCCATGGGACCGGACTGGGACCTCGACCAGACCACCGAGTTCCTGGTCGTCGCCGCGACCCTCCTCGACCTGAAGGCCGCCCGGCTGCTCCCCGCCGCCGAGGTCGAGGACGAGGCCGACCTCGCGCTGCTGGAGGCCCGGGATCTGCTCTTCGCGCGGCTGCTGCAGTACCGCGCGTACAAGCGCATCGCCGACATCTTCGGCGAGCGGCTGGTCACCGAGGCTCGCCGGCACCCCCGCACGGTCGGCCTGGAACCGCACCACGCCGAACTGCTGCCCGATGTCGTCATCAGCATCGGGGCCGAGGGCTTCGCCCGGCTCGCGGTCAAGGCGATGCAGCCCCGCGCGAAACCGCAGGTGTACGTGGACCACATCCACGCCCCGCTGGTCAGCGTGCGCGAGCAGGCGGGGATCGTGATCGCCCGGCTGCGCGCCGCCGGAGCGGCGACGTTCCTGGAGCTGACCGAGGACACCGACGACACCCTCACCGTCGTCGCCCGCTTCCTCGCGCTGCTGGAGCTCTACCGGGAACGCGCGGTCGAGCTCGACCAGGAGGAGGCGCTCGGCTCGCTCCTCGTCCGCTGGACCGGCGCGCGGGACGGGGACGGCGAGCGGCCCCTCGTCACGGACGAGTTCGACCAGGAGCCGGGGACACCGGCGGACGAGAAGACCGGCGCGGCCGGGCAGAAGGAGACGGCGTGAGCACGGTGCACGGGACCGGCGGGGCGGACGAGGCGTACGACATCCGGGAGTTGGCGGCGGACGGGCCGGGCGCGGAGGCGGAACCCCCGGCCGGGGACCGGGACGTGGCCGGCCTCGACCTCAAACCCGCCCTGGAAGCGGTCCTGATGGTCGTCGACGAGCCCGCGACCGCCGACCACCTGGCCAAGGTGCTGGAGCGCCCGCGCCGCGCCGTCTCCGACGCCCTGCGCGAACTGGCGGACGAGTACACGGTCCAGGGCCGGGGCTTCGAGCTGCGGCTGGTGGCGGGCGGCTGGCGCTTCTACACCCGGCCCGAGTACGCTGACGCCGTCGAGTCGTTCGTCCTGGACGGCCGGCAGGCCCGGCTCACCCAGGCCGCTCTGGAGACACTCGCCGTGGTCGCGTACCGGCAGCCGGTGAGCAGGTCCCGCGTCTCGGCCGTACGAGGGGTCAACTGTGACGGTGTGATGCGCACCCTCCTCCAGCGGGGTCTGGTGGAGGAGGGGGGCACGGAACCCGAGACAGGTGCGATCCTGTACAGGACGACGAACTACTTCCTGGAGCGGATGGGCCTGCGCGGCCTGGACGAACTGCCGGAGCTCGCGCCCTTCCTCCCCGAGGCGGAGGCGATCGAGCCGGAGTCCCAGGAGGGAGTGCCGTCGTTCGATCCGGACGCTCCGGACACAGACGACAGCGGCCACTCTCAGACGGAACTTTGATGCGAAGCAGCGGCAGGAACAGCAGGGACACCGGTAGGCAGAACTACCGGGGCACGGGAGGGGACTCCCGGCGGCAGGCCGGGGGAGGCCGCGACGAGCGGCCGCGGCGCGACGGCCGTCCCCGTCCCGAGGAGCGCCGCTACGACGTGGGCTTCGACCGGGACCGCGAGGGCGGCCGGGGCCGTGACGAGCGCCGTCCCGGTGACCGCGACAACCGGGGCCGCGACGACCGCGGTCGCGACGACCGGCGACGGGACGACCGGGGCCGGGACGACCGGCGCCCCGCCGACCGCGACCGGGACCGGGATGGCCGTGGCCGCGCCGGACGGGACGACCGCGACCGCGGCGCCCGCACCTCCGACCGCGGCGCCCGCACCTCGGACCGCGACGGCCGTCCCGGCCGGGGCCCGGCCGGATCCCCCGGGGGCAGCCGGGGTGCGGCGGCCCGCGGCGGCGCCAAGGGCGGCCCGAAGAGTCCGGCGGGAGCCCGCGGCGGCCCGGCCCGTGGCGCGGGCCCGCGCGGCGGCGGTCCGTCCCGCGGCGGCCGTCCGCAGCCCCCGGCCCGTCCCCGCGAGTACGAGGCCCAGATCGAGGAGCGCAACCGGGCCCGGCACCGCACGGACCGGCCCAAGCCGCCGACGACCTTCGGGGAGCCGGAGGGGGAGCGGCTGCAGAAGGTCCTGGCGCGGGCGGGCATGGGCTCCCGGCGGGCCTGCGAGGAGCTGATCGACCAGCGGCGCGTCGAGGTCAACGGCAGGATCGTCACCGAGCAGGGCCTCCGGGTCGACCCGGAGAAGGACGAGGTCAAGGTCGACGGCCTGACCGTCGCCACGCAGTCGTACCTCTTCTTCGCCCTGAACAAGCCCGCCGGCGTCGTCTCCACCATGGAGGACCCGGACGGCCGCCAGTGCCTCGGCGACTACGTCACCAACCGGGAGACCCGGCTCTTCCACGTCGGCCGGCTCGACACCGAGACCGAGGGCATCATCCTGCTCACCAACCACGGCGAGCTGGCCCACCGCCTCACCCACCCCCGGTACGGCGTGCGGAAGACCTATCTCGCCGCGATCCAGGGCCCCATCCCGCGCGACCTGGGCAAGCGCCTCAAGGACGGCATCCAGCTGGAGGACGGCTACGCCCGCGCCGACCACTTCCGGGTGGTGGAGAACACCGGCAAGAACTACCTGGTGGAGGTCAGCCTCCACGAGGGCCGGAAGCACATCGTCCGCCGGATGCTCGCCGAGGCGGGTTTCCCGGTCGACCGGCTCGTCCGCACGGGCTTCGGCCCGATCGCCCTCGGCGACCAGAAGTCCGGCTGGCTGCGGCGCCTCACCAACACCGAGGTCGGCATGCTGATGCGCGAGGTCGAGCTCTAACCGCCGTCCCGCGCGCGACCGGTCGCGGGGCCGGGCCGGGGGCCGGGGTGCGCCGCGGGGCGCCCCGGGGTACGGCCCGGCCCGGGCCCCGCGCAGGTGCCCGGGCCGGGCGGAGGCCCGGGAGGCACCGGGCGGCCGCTCGGCGGGCACCGGGACCCGGGCCCCGGCCGGCTCCGGGACCGCCGTCTCGCCGTCTCGCAGGACGGTCCGCGCCCGGCCCCGCCGTCCGCGCTCGTTACGCTGGACCCGAGCCGGGACGGCACCGCCCAGCCGCCCGTACCGGCCCCGCAGCCGCACTCCGCAAGGACGTCACCCAGTGAGAACCGCCCTCGTCATCGGGACCGGACTGATCGGCACCTCCGCCGCGCTCGCCCTCTCCGGCCGCGGCGTACGGGTCCATCTCACCGACCACGACCCGTCCCGGGCCCAGACCGCCGCCGCCCTCGGCGCCGGCACCGACGAGGCCCCCGGCGGCCCCGTGGATCTGGCGGTCGTCGCCGTACCGCCCGCCCGGGTCGCGGAGACGGTCGCCGGCGCCCAGCGCCGCGGCCTGGCCCGCGGCTATCTGGACGTCGCCAGCGTCAAGGGCGGCCCGCGCCGCGAGCTGGAGGCCCTCGGGGGCGACCTCACCGCCTACCTCGGTACGCACCCGATGGCGGGCCGTGAGCGGTCCGGCCCGCTGGCGGCCACCGCCGACCTCTTCGAGGGCCGCCCGTGGGTCCTCACGCCCACCGCCGCCACCGACACCGAGGTGCTGAACCTCGCCCTGGAACTGGTCTCGCTCTGCCGAGCCGTGCCGGTCGTCATGGACGCCGACGCCCACGACCGCGCCGTGGCGCTCGTCTCGCACACCCCGCAGCTGCTGTCCAGCCTGGTCGCGGCCCGGCTGGAGGACGCCGACGAGACGGCGGTGCGGCTCTGCGGCCAGGGCATCCGGGACGTCACCAGGATCGCCGCGTCCGACCCCGCCATGTGGATCGACATCCTCTCCGCCAACCCCGGCCCGGTCGCCGAGATCCTCTCCGCGGTCGCCTCCGACCTGGAGGAGACGGTGCGGGCCCTGCGCGCCCTGGAGTCGGCCGACGAGGAGAAGCGGCACGGCGGCGCGGCCGGCATCGAGGACGTGCTCCGGCGCGGGAACACCGGCCGCGAGCGGGTACCCGGGAAGCACGGCGCGGCCCCGGCGGCGTACGAGAGCGTGACGGTGCTCATCGGCGACCAGCCCGGACAGCTGGCGAAGATCTTCGCCGACGCGGGCCGGGCCGGGGTCAACATCGAGGACGTCCGGATCGAGCACGCCACCGGGCAGCAGGCCGGTCTCATCCAGCTCATGGTGGAACCGGCGGCGGCCCCGGGCCTCACCGCGGCCCTGCGCGAGAAGGGCTGGTCGATCAGGCAGTAGCCGCCCCGGCGCCGCTGGGGTGCCACCCCGGCACCACCACCGCCGGCCGTCCCGCGGCCCCCGGGGCTCCCGGGACGCCTGGGGCTGTACGGGGCGCTCCGGGGGGCCGGTAACCTTGTCCGAAGGTTCTCCGGCAGGCTCTCCCGCCGGTCCGCTCCCGCCCGTGCACACAGGAAAGGTGTTCGTCACCGTGGAAACCGCCGCCCGGACCGCTCCGGCAGCAGTGATCGTCGCCATCGACGGCCCCTCCGGCACGGGCAAGTCCAGCACCTCCAAGGCCGTGGCCGCCAAGCTCGGCCTGCGGTACCTGGACACCGGAGCGCAGTACCGCGCGATCACCTGGTGGATGCTGAGCAACGGTGTGGACGTGAACGACCCGGCGGCCGTGGCCACCGCCGCCGCCAAGCCGACGATCGTCTCCGGCACCGACCCGGGCTCCCCGGCCATCACGGTCGACGGCGCCGACGCCGCCGGGCCGATCCGCACCCGGGAGGTCACCGCCGCGGTCAGCGCCGTGAGTGCCGTCCCCGAGGTGCGGGCCCTGCTGACGGAGCTCCAGCGCCGGATCGCCCGGGAGGGGCGCGGCATCGTCGTCGAGGGCCGGGACATCGGCACCACCGTCCTCCCCGACGCCGACCTCAAGATCTTCCTGACCGCCTCGCCGGAGGCCCGTGCCGCCCGCCGCAGCGGGGAGCTCAAGGGCAAGGAGGCCGCCGGTCTCGCCGCCACCCGCGAGGCGCTGATCAAGCGGGACGCGGCCGACTCCGGCCGCAAGGTCTCCCCGCTGGCCAAGGCGGACGACGCCCACGAGGTGGACACCACCGAGCTGACGCTGGAGCAGGTCGTCGAGTGCGTCGTCACCCTCGTCGAGAACGCCGCCGGGAACACCGCGGACCGTGCGGGGCAGTCGGCGTGAGGACGGCGCGCGCGCAGGCCGGGGCCACGGCCGCCGCGGCCGCGGGCAAGGGCTCGGAGAGCGGTGCGGCGGTCGGCCGCCGCATCGGGGTCGGGCTGATGTACGGGCTGTGGAAGCCGCGGGTCCTGGGCGCCTGGAAGATGCCCGCCGCCGGACCGGTGATCCTCGCGGTGAACCACTCCCACATCATCGACGGCCCGATGCTGATGGGCACCGCGCCCCGGCCGGTGCACTTCCTGATCAAGAAGGAGGCGTTCATCGGTCCGCTGGACCCGTTCCTGCGCGGGATCGGGCAGCTGAAGGTGGACCGTTCGGGCGCCGACCGGGCCGCGATCACCGGAGCGCTCGGGGTGCTGGAGCGCGGCGGCGTCCTCGGGATCTTCCCCGAGGGCACCCGCGGCGAGGGCGATTTCGCCTCCCTGCGCGCCGGGCTCGCCTACTTCGCGGTGCGCTCCGGGGCGCCGATCGTCCCGGTCGCCGTCCTCGGCTCCAACGATCGGCGCGGGCGGGCGATATCCGCCCTGCCGCCCCTGCGCAGCCGGGTCGACGTGGTGTTCGGCGACCCCTTCGACGCGGGGGACGGCACCGGCCGGCGCACCCGGGCGGCCCTGGACGCGGCGACCGAGCGCATCCAGCGCCGGCTGGGCGCCCATCTGTCCGAGGCCCGGCGCGTCACCGGCCGCTGAACGACACTGACGGGCGGGCCTCCGAGGTCCGCCGACGATGAACGATGAACGAGGAACCCACTTCATGAACGACCATCAGCACGCCGCCGACGAGCACGGGGCGCTCGGCGACGCCGAGTACACGGAGTTCATGGAGCTCGCCGCGGAGGAGGGCTTCGACCCGGAGGAGATCGAGGGCGATCTCGCCGCGGCCGGCCACGGCCCGCTCCCCGTACTCGCCGTCGTCGGCCGTCCCAATGTCGGCAAGTCGACCCTGGTGAACCGGATCCTCGGCCGCCGCGAGGCGGTCGTCGAGGACAAGCCCGGGGTCACCCGCGACCGCGTCACCTACGAGGCCGAATGGGCCGGCCGCCGCTTCAAGGTCGTCGACACCGGCGGCTGGGAGCAGGACGTCCTCGGCATCGACGCCGCCGTGGCCGCCCAGGCCGAGTTCGCCATCGAGGCCGCCGACGCGGTCGTCTTCGTCGTGGACGCCAAGGTGGGCGCGACCGACACCGACGAGGCCGTGGTCAAGCTGCTGCGCCGGGCCGGCAAGCCCGTCGTGCTCTGCGCCAACAAGGTCGACGGCCCCAGCGGCGAGGCGGACGCCGCCGCGCTCTGGAACCTCGGCCTGGGCGAGCCGCACCCGGTCTCCTCGCTGCACGGCCGCGGCACCGGCGACCTGCTCGACGCGGTGCTGGAGGCGCTGCCGGAGGCACCGCAGCAGACCTTCGGCGGCGGACTCGGCGGGCCCCGCCGGATCGCCCTGATCGGCCGCCCCAACGTCGGCAAGTCCTCCCTCCTCAACAAGGTCGCCGGCGAGGAGCGGGTGGTCGTCAACGAGATCGCCGGCACCACCCGCGACCCGGTCGACGAGCTCATCGAACTGGGCGGCGTCACCTGGAAGTTCGTGGACACCGCGGGCATCCGCCGCCGGGTCCACCTGCAGGAGGGCGCGGACTACTACGCCTCGCTGCGCACCGCCGCCGCCCTGGAGAAGGCCGAGGTCGCGGTCGTCCTGATCGACGCGAGCGAGTCCATCAGCGTCCAGGACACCCGCATCATCAGCATGGCCGTCGACGCCGGACGCGCCCTGGTGATCGCGTACAACAAGTGGGACACCCTCGACGAGGAGCGCCGCTACTACCTGGAGCGGGAGATCGAACGGGACCTGGTGCAGATTCAGTGGGCGCCGCGGGTCAACGTCTCCGCACGCACCGGCCGTCACATGGAGAAGCTCGTCCCGGCGATCGAGACGGCGCTGGAGGGCTGGGAGACCCGGGTGCCGACGGGCCGGCTCAACGCCTTCCTCGGTGAGATCGTGGCCGCCCACCCGCACCCGATCCGGGGCGGCAAGCAGCCGCGGATCCTCTTCGGCACCCAGGCCGGCGTCCGGCCGCCGCGGTTCGTGCTGTTCGCCTCCGGCTTCCTGGAGGCGGGCTACCGCCGGTTCGTCGAACGGCGGCTGCGCGAGGAGTTCGGGTTCGAGGGCACCCCGATCCACATCTCGGTCCGGGTGCGCGAGAAGCGGGGCCGCAAGAAGTGACCCGGGCGGCGGGGGAGCGCCGGGCGGAGGCCCCGTCCCCCGCCCCTCGCGTGTCCACGGCCCCCGCCCGCCGCGCCCCCGGCCCCGCAGGGGCGTATACCCGGGGCGTGTTGTGTGGGTCGAGCGCTCTCCTCCGCCGGGCGGTCCACGGCACCGGGCCCCGTTCCCGAGCCGGCCCGGTCCGGGCGGACCTAGCGCGCGCGGTGGTCCGGCACGGCGGGCGGCAGGGCCCGCGGCACACCCCGCCGGTGGCGCCGCAGCGGTTCGGGGGGCAGCACCCGCTCCCAGGTGTTCCGGGGTTCGCGCGGGCCGATGCCGAAGGGTTTGAAGCCGAGGTCCTCCTCGCCCAGGCGGTCGCCGGGCAGGGCGCGGAACTGGCGCCGGTACTCGGCGTAGAGCGAGTCGTAGATCGGGGTCGGCGACTGCTGCCCGCCCGCCGGGGAGGTCTCGCGCGCCGGGCGCATTCCCGGGATGGGGTGGGGGTACGGGAGCCGGGCCGGCGGTTCGTATGAGTGCACGTACCTGCCAACGACCCGGGCGCCCGGTGGATGCGGTTCCGTGAGCAAAAGCCCGTTTCCGGTGGTTTGCGCGTGCCCGGGGCCCGCCGGCCGGACGCCCCCCGCGGGGTGCCCGCGCCCCGCGGGGGGCGGGCACCCGGAGCCGGCGGAGGTCATGTACCCGCCAGCGGCAGCACCGCGGCGACCAGCACACCGGCCGCCGCCGCCCGGTCCAGGGCCTCGCGCAGCACGTCCTCGTGGGACTGCCGGCCGATCGCGCCCGCGGGTGCCGCGAAGACCAGGACCTTTGCCGTCCGGGCGGCCGCGGTCCGCCAGCCGTCGGTCACCGTCAGCGGTTCGTGCGCCTGCCACCACGCCGTCGGAGGGCCGCCGTTGCCCGGCTGGAGCACCGCGTGCAGCCGCCCCTCCGCCAGCAGGACCGACCACCCGGCCAGCAGCGGCGGCTTCTGTTCCACGTGGTTCACGGACTGGAAGCCCTGTTCGACGAGGATCGGCAGGAACTCGTCGCCGGGGTCGTCGGAACCGGGCCGGGCGATCGGGCCGGTGGGCTCCACGACCAGCCCCGGCCACAGGGCGCCGTCGGCGAGGACCAGTCCGCTGGTGACACCGATCACCGCCTGCCGGGGCTCCGGCCGGGCACCGGCGCCGGAAGCGGCGCCGGAACCCGCGGGAAAGGGCCCGGCGGGCGGTACGGTCCGCAGGCCGTGCGGGGCCGGGTCGTACAGCGGGTCGTGCGGCGGGCCGTCCTGGGGCGCACGGGCGTCCGGGAGACCGGGCGGGCCCGGCGCGCCGGCGCCGGCCGGCACCGGCGGCGCGGCCGCCGCCTCCCGGCCCTCCCCGCCCGTGATGCTGCGCACGGCGCCCTGCAGCTGCTCCTCGGCGACCGGAACCACCTGGGACGGCACGCAGGTGGCGTGGGCGAAGGCGAGTACGGCGGTTTCATCGCCGACGAACAGCACGGTGCTGGTCCGCTCCTGCCCGGTGTCGCCGGGAGTCCGGCAGGAGGTGCAGTCGTAGCTGCCCGGGGCGTTCTCGCCGGTGAGCAACCGGTCGGCTTCTTCATCACCGATCTCGGCGCGCACGTCATCGCTGACGTCGAGCAAACGCGGCACGGGAGGCTCCTCGGTCTCGGGGTGGCGGCCGGGCGATCCGGCCCACACGGGGGACAACGGGTGACGCGCGGCCGGGGTCACGCCCGGTCCGCCCCGTGGGACGTGGCGGGGAGAAAGAGTGAACTCCTGTACGGGTGACTGCGGTTGACCGGCCTCCGGCCGCGGCCCGCGCTCGCCGGGGCCGGCGGGGGTGCGCGGGGGGCACGCGGCGGCGCCGGCGGTACGGGCCGCGGGTGTTTCGCCCGCCTATGGGGGGACAGCCGGGAGATGTCGGGCACCGCGGTCCGCCGGCGGGGCGGTGCCCGGGACGGGACCGGGTCCGGTGGCCGTGGGCCGACGGGCCCCGCCCGGGGTCCGGCAGGGTCGCTCAAGGGGGTGAATCGCATGACCGGCGCGGCGTCAGGCCGTTACGCACGCAGGGATGGTGACGTTCTATCGCTTCGGAAAGTTCCCCGCGCCGGCTACCGATGTCGCATCTCTTGTGCCACAGGATCGTCATGGAGGCCAACCCGAAGCGCCCGGGAGAGGTCCAACCACTCGGTAGGCGGAGGAGACGGGACCAGCCGGACCCTCCGCGGAAACCGTGGAATCCGTGGAAAACGGGGACGTATGCAGATTTCCTTTCTGATTCACAACGCGTACGGCATCGGGGGCACGATCCGTACCACCTACAACCTCGCCCGCTCGCTGGCCGAACAGCACGACGTGGAGATCGTCTCCGTCTTCCGCCACCGTGACGCGCCCGTCTTCGACCACGGCCCGCACGTCCGGCTGCGGCACCTCGTGGACCTCCGCAAGGACAGCCCGGGCTACGAGGGGGACAGTCCCGAACACCGCCTGCCCGCCCGGGTGTTCCCCAGGGCGGAGGGGCGCTACAAGCAGTACAGCCGGCTCACCGACCGCCGGATCGCCGAGCATCTGCGCACCGTCGAGGCGGACGTCGTCGTCGGCACCCGGCCCGGGCTCAACGCGCACATCGCCCGGGAGACCCGGCGCGGCCCGGTCCTCGTCGGGCAGGAGCATCTGACCCTGGACAGCCACTCGGCCGCGCTGCGCGCACAGCTGGGGCGGCTCTATCCCCGGCTCGACGCGGTCACCACCGTCACCGAGGCCGACGCCACGTCCTACCGGCGCCGGCTCAAGCTGCCCGGAGTCCATGTGGAGGCGGTGCCGAACAGCGTGCCGGAGCCGCGGGTCGCGCCCGCCGACGGCTCCGGCAAATGGGTGGTCGCGGCCGGCCGGCTGGCCCGGGTCAAACGCTACGACCTGCTGATCCGCGCCTTCGCAAAGGTGGTCGCGGTCAGACCCGACTGGCGGCTGCGGATCTACGGCGGCGGCGCGGAGAAGGAGAAACTGCGGAGGCTGATCGACAACCTCGGCCTCTACAACCACGTCTACCTGATGGGGCCCGCCAATCCGCTCGACCCCGAGTGGACCAAGGGGTCGATCGCCGCCGTCACCTCCAGCCTGGAGTCCTTCGGGATGACCATCGTCGAGGCCATGCGCTGCGGACTGCCGGTGGTCTCCACCGACTGCCCGCACGGGCCGGGGGAGATCATCGACAACGGCGTCGACGGCAGGCTGGTGCCGACCGGCAACGCCGACGCGATCGCCACCGCCCTCCTCGAACTGATCAACGACGACTCCTTAAGGCACCGGATGGGCCGCGCGGCACTGGACGATTCCTCCCGTTTCGACCCCTCCCGGGTCGCCTGCCGCTACGAGACCCTGTTCCGGGAACTCGTGGAGCGCGGTGGCCGCGGGACCCGGGGCCGGCTGCGCAGCTCGCTGCACCGCACCCGGGGCGCGCTGCTCGGCGGGGCCTACACCGCCCGCGCCCACGCCGCCGCCGCTCTGAGAGGGGGCCGCACCGCATGACCACCTCCGCCGATCTGCCCCTCCGCCCCGGCATCCCGCGGCCCGTCCCCGTGCCGGGGGGCGGGCAGCGCCCGGAGGCGCCCGCCGCGCCGAGGGCCGACTGCATAGCGGACTCCGCCGGAGGGCTCACCTTCGACGTCGAGGCCCCGGAGCGCGCCGAGTCCTGGGACGCGGCCCTGCTGCTCCGCCGCCGCGGCGGCCGGGCCGGCGGCGCGGCCGGCGAGCTGCGGCTCCCCCTGGTGCCGGCGGGCCGGGGCCGGCTGCGTGCCGTCCTGCCGAGCACGGTGGTGCTGCCGGAGGGGCGCTGGGACGCCTACGAGGCGGCCCCCGGCGCCGATCCGGTGCGGCTGACGCCCGGGATCAACGATCTGCGCACGATCGTCGACCGCCATCCCGACCCGGGCCGCGGCTCGGTGACCGTCCGCCTGCCGTACGCCACCAAGCACGGCAACCTCTCCGTCCGCAGCTGGCTGCGCTCCCCGCACGCCGAGGCCGGGGACCTCCATGTGCGGGACGGGGAACTGCTGCTGGAGGGGCGGCTGTACGGGGCGGTGCCGGGTCCCGGCGCCGCCGTCGAGGCGCGCTGCCGCCGCGACCCCTCCGAGGTCCGCACGGTGCCGGTGACCGCCGACGGCACCCGGTTCTCCTGCACCCTGCCGTACCCGGAGTTCGCCGGCCCCTGGCAGGGCGGTGACGAGCCGTGGGACCTGTGGCTGCGGCCGGCCGCGGGGGCCGGGGCGGTGCGGATCTCCCGGATCCTGGACGACGTCGCGGACAAGAAGGCGGTCTTCGGCTATCCCGCGCGGCCGCTGTCCACACCGCGCGGCCCGGCCCTGGTCGGCCCGTACTACACCGTGGACAACGACCTGTCGGTACGCCTCACCGAGCCCGAGCCCGGGCCCGAGTCCGGAAAGAGCTGAACCCGGCGGGCCGGGACCGGCCGTCGCGGACGGAAGCTGTCCGCGACGGCTGGGAGACTACCCCGCATGCCGGCCACCTCCGCACGTCTCCTCCGTCTGCTCTCCCTGCTGCAAGCCCACCGGGAATGGTCCGGCGCGGATCTCGCCGATCGTCTCGGCGTCACCGCGCGCACCGTCCGGAGGGACGTCGACCGGCTGCGCGAGCTGGGCTACCCGGTGCACGCGAGCCCCGGTACCGGCGGCGGCTACCAACTGGGCGCGGGGGCGGCCCTCCCGCCGCTGCTCCTCGACGACGAGGAGGCCGTCGCGGTGGCGGTCGTCCTGCGCACCGCGGCCGGCGGCGGTCTCGAGGGCATCGAGGAGACCTCCGTCCGGGCGCTCGCCAAGCTGGAGCAGGTGCTGCCGGCCCGGCTGCGCCGGCGGGTCGAGGCGTTCACCTCCTTCACCGTGCCGATGCTCGGCGGGCGGGGCGGGCCCACGGTCGGCGCCGACGTGCTGACCGAGCTCGCGTTCGCCTGCCGCGACCGGGAGCGGGTGCGCTTCGACTACCGGGACCACCAGGGCCGCGAGGGCCGGCGGACCGTCGAGCCGCACCGGCTGGTCTTCACCGAGCGCCGCTGGTACCTCGTCGCCTGGGACGTGGACCGGCGGGACTGGCGGACGTTCCGGGCCGACCGGCTCACGCCCCGGCCGCCGCACGGCCCGCGGTTCGAGCCGCGCACCCCACCGGCCGGGGATCTCGCCGCCTACGTCGCCCGGGGCGTCTCCACCCAGGCGTACGCCCTCCGGGCCGTCGTCCTGCTGCACGCCCCGCTGGAGGAGGCAGCGGCGCGCGTCACCCCCGCGATGGGGACGCTGGAGGCGGTCGACGAGCACAGCTGCCTGCTCCGGACCGGGGCGCCCGGCCCGGAGACGATGGTCGCCCACCTGGCCTCGCTGGGCTTCGACTTCGAGATACGGGAGCCGGCCGGGCTGAAGGAGCACATGGCGCCGATAGCCGCTCGGCTGAACAGGGCACTCGGCGTTTCACCGGACTGAGCGGGGCAACCCGGCGTATCCGTACGCATGCGGACGGATACGCACCGGACACGCAAGGAGAGCCTCGCCATGGCACCACAGCAGGACCGGCCCGGGGACCCCAAACAGCGGCAGCGGGAGGCGTACCGGGCCCCCGACCCCGCGGGCGGGCCGCTCACCACCGACCAGGGCGTCGTCGTCGACCACACCGACGACGCGCTGGCCGCGGGGGAGCGCGGGCCCACCCTGCTGGAGGACTTCCACTTCCGGGAGAAGATCACCCGCTTCGACCACGAGCGGATCCCGGAGCGGGTGGTGCACGCCAGGGGCGCGGGCGCGTACGGCTGGTTCGAGCCGTACCACTCCTGCGCGGAGTTCACGAAGGCGGCGTTCCTCCAGGACCCCTCGGTGCGCACCCCGGTCTTCGTGCGCTTCTCCACCGTGCAGGGGCCGCGGGGGTCCGCCGACACGGTGCGCGACGTGCGGGGATTCGCCACGAAGTTCTACACCTCGGAGGGGAACTACGACCTGGTGGGGAACAACTTCCCGGTCTTCTTCATCCAGGACGGCATCAAGTTCCCCGACTTCGTGCACGCGGTGAAGCCCGAGCCGCACAACGACATCCCCACCGGCGCCTCGGCCCACGACACCTTCTGGGACTTCGTCTCGCTGCAGCCGGAGACGCTGCACGCCGTCTTCTGGCTGATGTCGGACCGGGCCATCCCGCGCAGCTACCGGATGATGCAGGGCTTCGGGGTGCACACCTTCCGCTTCGTCGACGCGCGGGGCCGGGGCACGTTCGTGAAGTTCCACTGGAAGCCGAGGCTGGGGGTGCACTCGCTGGTCTGGGACGAGGCCCAGGAGATCCAGGGCCGCGATCCCGACTACAACCGCCGCGACCTGTGGGACATGATCGAGGCCGGCCACCACCCGGAGTGGGAGCTGGGCGTCCAGCTCGTGCCGGAGGAGGACGAACACGCCTTCGACTTCGACCTGCTCGACGCCACGAAGATCATCCCGGAGGAACTGGTGCCGGTGCGGCCCATCGGCCGGATGGTGCTGGACCGCAACCCGGACAACTTCTTCGCCGAGACCGAGCAGATCGCCTTCCACACGGCCAACGTGGTGCCCGGGATCGACTTCACCAACGACCCGCTGCTCCAGGCGCGCAACTTCTCCTACCTGGACACCCAGCTGATCCGGCTGGGCGGGCCCAACTTCGCGCAGATCCCCGTCAACCAGCCGGTCGTGCCGGTGCGCAACCACCAGCGCGACGGCTACCACCAGGGGCGCCTCCACACCGGGGCCAACTACGGCAGGAACTCCCTGGGCGGCGGCTGCCCCGGGATCGCGGACGCCACGGACCCGCGCGCCTACAGCCATCTCCAGGAGCGGGTGGACGGGCGCAAGATCCGCAAGCGCAGTCTGAGCTTCGAGGACTTCTACAGCCAGCCGGCCCTGTTCTGGCACTCGATGGCGGACTGGGAGAAGCGGCACATGGTCGAGGCCTTCCGCTTCGAGCTGGGCAAGGTGAACTCGGTGCGGGTCCGCGGCCGCACCGTCGACCAGCTGGCGCTGGTGGACCACGAACTGGCCGCCGCGGTCGCCGAGGGCATCGGCGTGCCGCTGCCGGAGCAGCCGGAGGGTACCCCCGGGCCGGTGCCCTCCCCGGCGCTCAGCATCGAGAGCCTGAAGGGGCCCG
Organism: Streptomyces xinghaiensis S187; assembly: GCF_000220705.2. GTDB lineage: Bacteria > Actinomycetota > Actinomycetes > Streptomycetales > Streptomycetaceae > Streptomyces > Streptomyces xinghaiensis. Next base: position 6,005,470 of record NZ_CP023202.1, read on the forward strand.
GCACGATCGCCACCCGGCAGATCGCGGTCCTCGTCGCGGACGGGGTGGACGGCGCCCAGCTGGACGCGGTGCGGGAGATGCTGGAGGCCGCGGGCGGTGCGGTCGTCGAGGAACTGGCGGCGCGCGACGGCACGGTGCGCGACGCCGGCGGCGGCGCCCGGCCCGTCACCCGCGCCCTGCCCACCGTCGCCGCCGTGCTCTACGACGCGGTGCTGGTGCCCGGCGGCCCGGACAGCGCCCTGGCGGTCGGGGCGGACCCGGCCGCGGTGCGGTTCGTCCGGGACGCCTTCCGGCACGGCAAGCCGGTCGGGGGACTGGGCGCGGGGGTGGGCGTGCTCGGCGCGCTGGACCTCGGCGGGGTGGAACTCGCCCGGAACGGCGGGGGGATGGTGGCCGACCGGGGCGTCGTCACGGACCCGGTGACGGGGCCGCCGGGTGAGGACTTCGGCCGGGCGTTCACCGAGGCGGTCGCGGCCCACCGGCACTGGGGGCGCAGCCCGGCGGCCCACTGAGGGACCCCGGCGCGGGCCGTTCCCCCCGGCCCGGCCCCCGCGGGCACGGATGAGGGCGCCGTACCGGACACTGTTCCGGTACGGCGCCCTCATCCGGGAGCCCTGTCCTCCGGGGCCGGTGCCCCGCGCCGCGGCGGTCCGCCGCGGTGGTGCCCGGGCGGCCGTGCGGCCGCCGGCAAGGAGGGGTCAGCGGCGGGTGCCGGCGGGCTCGGGCTCCTCGTCCTCCGCGTACTCCGGGTCCTCCTCGTCCGCTTCGTACTCGGCGTCCTCCTCGGGGAGTTCCTCCTCCTCGGCGGGCTCGTCCTCGTCCTCGTCGTAGGTGTCCTCGGGGAGGTCCTCCTCCTCGTAGGCGTCCTCGGGGTGCTCCTCGTCTTCCGCGTCCTCCGCGTCCTCCACGTCCGCCGCGGAGTCCTCGGCGTCCCCGGGAGGCGCCTTCTCGGCCCGGCCGGACGGCTCGCCGTCCTCCTCGTGCCCGGCGTCCTCCTCGTGGGCGTCCTCCGGGAGGTCCTCGTCCTCCCGCTCCGACTCCAGGACCTCCTCGTGGCCGCGGACGACTTCCCCGTCGCGGATCTCGCCGCGCCACTCGCCGGTCGCCTCGCCGCGCATCATCACGAACCGGCGGAAGTTCTTCAGGTCCAGGCGGGCCCGGCGGCCCTGGGCGCGCCAGATGTTGCCGGTCTTCTCGAACAGGCCCTTGGGGTAGTACTCGAGGACCATCAGGATCCGGGTGAGGCTGTGGTCCAGTGCGTGGAAGGTCACCACGCCCTTGAGGGTCCCCTTGGCCCCCTCGGAGGTCCAGGCGATCCGTTCATCGGGTATCTGCTCGGTGGTGGAGGCCTTCCAGCTGCGGGAGGACCAGAAGATCTTCGCTCGCCAGTTCGATGTGGTCTCGTCGGCGGACTCCACGCCCTGCACGCCCTTGGCGAAGGTCGAGAACTCCTGGAACTGGGTCCACTGGTTGTACGCCTCGCGCAGCGGCACCCCGACGTCGACGTCCTCGCTGATGGTGACGTACTTGCCCTTGCCGCCACCGCCCTTGCGCTTGCCCATCCCGCTCGTGACGGCCTCCTTGACCTTGTCCTTGAGGCCCGCGGCACCCATCTCCACGGCGGAGCGCACGGGTCCCTTGCCCTCGGCGAACTTCTTACCGCTCTCGCCGGCCAGCCCGACCAGGCCGGACCCCCCGGAGGCGCGGCCCTCGGCCGCATCCGTGAGCCGGGCCGTCGCGCCGCCGAGCTTCTCCCCGGCCGACACCAGCAGCCGCTGGGCCTGGGCCGCGGCGAAGGCGGACGCCTCCTGCTTCAGCCGGCCGACGGCCGGGTTCTCCTTGAGGGACGACACGGGGCCGCCCTTCTGCTCAGCCACGGTCGTCACCTCCCGTGGTGCGCCGCCGGGCGGTGGTCTTCTTCGCGGCCCGGCCGGCCTTGCCCGCGGAGGACCCCGCCGAGGAGGCCGTCTTCTTCGCCGGACGCCCGGCGCCGGAGGCCGGGGCCTTCTTCGCGGCACGGGCGGGCTTGCGGGCGGGGCGCTCGTCCTTCTCCGTCTTCCCCGTGCCGCCGCCCTTCCCGGTGGCGCCGCGCTCCGCGTCCGCCCCCCGGGTGTCGTGCGCCTCGTCCTCGTGCTCGTCCCGGTCCGCGTCGGACTCGGCCGCGGAGCCGCCGGGCATCGTGCTGCCGGCCACCTTCCCGCCGGCCGCGCCGAGCTTGTCCTGCACCCCGAGGGTGCGGTCGTGCAGACGGTCGGAGAGGGCGTCCAGCCGGCGCGTGACCACGGCGGTCGCCGCGGCCCTGCCCACGCCCTGCAGGTCGTTCCGGAGCTGGTCCCGCACCTCGGCGAGCTGCGGGTTGTTCTTCAGCTGTTCGGTGAGCAGCCCGGTGAGCTGCTGGGGGTTCAGATTCAGCCGTTTGCCGAGCACCATGCCGCCGACGCCGAGAGCGAGTTTCGCCTTCTTCGTGCGTCCCAGCAGATAGCCCGCGCCCACGGCCAGCGTCATCGCCAGCCGGTTGTTCATCGCGCTCATCTCCTCGTCATCGGGGCGGCGGGGGAGGCCCGCCGTCCGGCGCCGCTCCCCGGCGGCGCTGTACCTCTTCGAGGCGGTCCAGCAACTCGTCCTCGCGGCGGTCGAACTCGGCCTCGTCGATCAGGCCGTTGTCGAGCTCCTCCGCCAGGGCGCTCAGCTCCCGCTGGACGGCCGAGGGGTCGTAGTACTGCCGCTCCGCCTCCGCCACCACCTGCCGCAGGACCCAGCCCGTTCCACGGACCGGCGCCAGCGGCAGGAGGAAGAGCTCGCCGAGCAGTCCCATGTCAGGCGTGTGCCGGGACGGCCCGGACGAAGCTGTACGGGGGCAGCGGGCCGGTCACCCGGATGTCCAGGTGGGGGTGGTTCCGGCGGACGTCCTCGACGGACTCCATGAAGGCCGCGGCCTCGTCGCGCTGCATCAGGAAGGACAGGTTGACCAGCCAGCCCGAGGACTCGGGGCCCGGGCTCTGCTGCTCGGCGGCGGAGGCGAGAGCCGCCTCGACGGCCTTGCCGTCCTGCGCCTCGCGGGCCCGTACGGCGCCCGCGACCAGCTCGCCGAGGCGCAGCCGGTCCTCGTGGGAGCCGCCGCCGGAGGCGCGGTTGGCCTCCGTCAGGGCCCGGATCTCCGGGTCCTCGGAGACCACCAGCCGGAGCACGTCCTCCTCGCGGTGCACGGCCTTGACGTTGTACTCGACCCGGCCGTCCAGTTCGGTGAGCTGGGCCCGGTAGTGCTCGGCGTGTTCGGTGAGCACCGCCAGCACGGCGTCGTCGTCGGCGGAGAGGCTGCCGAACCGCAGGGGCAGCACGGCGCCGTCGGCACCGGCCTCCGCCAGGACGTGCTGGTGGGCCAGCAGGTCGCGGCGCTTGGGCCGGAGCTGCTCGGGACAGTCGCTGACGACGGCGGCCAGACCGCCCGCGCGGAGCACCCGCACCGGGTGCGGCGGATCGCCGACTCCGGCGAGGCTCCCGGGGAGATCCGGGCGGTCGCCGTCCATGATGCCGTAGACGTAGGTGCTCACTCGGTCTCCTCCTTCCTGCGGGTCGTGGTGCGGCGGGGCTTGCGGGCCGGCTCGGCCTCCTGCTCACCGGACGCGCGGTCCTGGCCCTGCTTGAAGGCATCGGAGAGCGTCTCGGCGGCGCCGGACAGGGCGCCCTTGGACTTGCCCTTCGCACCGGACTCGGTCATCTCGCCGACGAGGTCGGGCAGACCCGGGTCCTTGCGCGGACCGGACTCCAGATCGAGGCGGTTGCACGCCTCGGCGAAGCGCAGGTAGGTGTCGACGCTCGCGACGACCACCCGCACATCGATCTTGAGTATCTCGATGCCGACCAGTGAGACACGCACGAACGCGTCGATCACCAGCCCGCGGTCGAGTATCAGTTCCAGGACGTCGTAGAGGCCGCTGCTGCCGCCGCCCGAACCGCCTTGCTGTTGTGCCGGTACAACGGTCATACCGGGATACACATCCCTTCGTGCCGATGGTGTGTGGTGCGCGGTGGTGTCAGCGGCGGTCCGCCCGGCCGCGCTCGTAGCGCCGGGTACGCCGGTAGCCGGTGAGTTGGCCGTCCTGGTCGGTATTGACCTCGTAGGACGCCATCAGGCTCATCGTCTCGGGCACCCGCGGGAGTTCGAGGACCTCGATCTCGATCAGCCAGCCCTCACCAGTTCGTTCGAACCGGGTCACCGTCTCCGCGCGCAGGCCGGTCAGCTCGGCGAGCTGAGCACCCGCGGTGCGGAGGACGTCCAGGGCCGCTTGGCTGCCGCTGCGGCTCTCCGCCGCGCTCTTGTCACTGTTCTCGGATTTGTCTGCCATGGCTCTCCTCGGGCAGCGCATACCTCGTCCGGACCCATGCAAACGGCAATGGGGAGATGCGGAGGGAATGCATGTCCGATGACCGGTGATGCCGAATAGCCCGGGAAATTCCGGGCAGCCGCGAGAAGTTGAGGGGCCGGAAATCTCCTGGGGCATTGCCGGGGAGGGCGGGGCGCCCGGCCCGCGGACCTGGGCCGCGGCGCTCACGATGCGTCATCTTGTGACAGAACGGTGACGGCCCCGGGATGGGCCGGCGGCCGGTTCCGTGCTGTCCCCGGCCCCGGGGCGGGACGCGGAGCCGGCCCCGGGGCCGGGGCGTACGGTGGCTGTCATGAACGACTCACCGAACCCCCCCAACCCGGCGGACGACGACTGCGACGCCTACACGGGCCTCGGCGCGGCGGAGGCGGAGGAACGCGCCCGGCAGCGCGGCTGGACCACCGTGCGGACACTGCCACCGGACGCCATCATCACCATGGAGTACGTGGTCGGGCGTATCAACTTCGCGGTGAAGGACGGCACGGTGGTCCGCTCCTGGAAGGGGTAGCGGCCCCTGGCGCGGCGTGCCCCGGCCCGGACCCGGTGGATCGGCGGAACGCCGGAACACCGGAAGCGGTACGGACCGGGCGTCGCGGACCCGCCCGGCGATGCGGCCCGTACGCGGCATGGCGGAACGGCGGCGCGGCGGAGCAGCACGAAGGCCCCGGCACTCGGGTGAGTGCCGGGGCCTTCGCCGCGGTGCGGAGGGTGTGTGCGTACCGCCCGCGCCGGGCGCTCAGCCGGAGGTGTGGCCGCGGCGCCCCGCGGGTGCCACCGGTGCGGTGCGTGGCGCACGCTCGGCGGGCGGTTGCGGGCGACGGCTTCCGGTCGGGGTGACCGGGGTCCGTTCCGAGCGGGTGAGGTGTGGCCGCGCCGGGTGGTACGGCCGGGGCTGCTCGGCGCTTCGTCCGGCCGCGGGGGAGCGGCCCCCGGTGACGGCCGGCACCGGCTCGCGTGCCGGAGCGGGACGCGCGGGTGGCGCCGGTTCGTGGGCGGGCGCCGGTTCAGGGGCCCCGGCGGGGCTTGCGGCGGCCCGGGCGGAGGACGCCCCGGGGCTCACCGCGACCGGTGGAAGGGGCGGTATGGGGAACGGCAGCGGGGCGAGTCCCCGGCCCTGCTTCAGCCGGTCCCGCGAGTCGAGCAGCCAGGCGTTGGCGGCGGCGATCGCCGGCTCGCACCAGGGCAGCGCCAGCAGCACCAGCAGGCCGGCGATCCAGCCCAGCAGTACGTCGCTCACCCAGTGGGTGCCCAGATAGACGGTGGTCGCCCCGACGCCGAGCGCGAAGCCGGCCGCCACCACCGACAGCACCCGGCGGGCCCGCGGCGTGGTCGCCAGATAGGCCAGGATGCCCCAGGTCACCACCGCGTTGGCGGTGTGACCGGAGGGAAATATATCGCCGCCGGCGAACATCTCGTCCGCCCCGACGGTCGTGGCGTAGTGCGGCCCCAGCCGCCCCAGGCCGTACTTCACCGCGCCGACCGTGCTGTTGAGCAGCAGCAGGGCCGCGCCGAGCGCCAGCAGCGGACGCAGGGTCCGCTGCCGCCAGGAGCGCCAGCCCAGCCAGGCCGCGACCAGCACGGCGGTCGGTCCGCGCTGCCCGAGCACCACGAAGTAGTCGAGCGCGGCGTGCAGTTCCGGCCACTGCTTGTAGGGCCGGAACAGCATGACCTGCCAGTCGAGCAGAATCAGACGGTCGCTCACGAATACGGCCAGCACGACGGCCGCGTAACACCCGAGGGCCGAGCCGAACAACGCCTTGCGTGTTCGGCTCATCCGCGGGACGTCGCGGCTGCTCGCTCGCTCGGGCTCCTGTTCGAGCCGGGCGAGGATTCGGTCGGTACGCACCCAACGGACGTTACAGGGGGTGAGCGGCCGAACTGCTCCTACGGGCGGGTTCGTGATGACGATGTGATGTGGACTTGCTCTCATTGAGAAGTTTATTCATGGCGTTCCCTCAAAAGCATTACGGGCCCCGACGAATTAACGGGAGGCCGTTAATCCGAGCATCTTTCCGTGGGCGGAAAAAGTTCACCTGGAAGTGGTCCCGTCTTTTCCGGCGGGCCGGACGCGGGCCCGTCCGGTGTGGCCGCCCGGAACCGCGGATCGCTCCGCCGGCGGCGGTGACCTGCACTTCCGCGGGCACCCGGCGGGAGACGGGGCGGCCGCGCGGGGCGGCGGGCAGGGCGGCGGGAGCGGCCCGGCGGAGCCGCGGTCCGGACGGTGCCCTTCCGCAGCACAGCGGAATTCGATCCTCCGGGAGCAGGTGCGCCCGGACCGCGGTTCCGGGGCCCCGGGGGCGCCCGGCGGCGCGGCCTGCCGTGGGGACGGAAGTGAGCCCGGACACATGACCCCCATACACCTCGCGTACCCTGTCGTCTCACTCACTTCTCGATGCCGGGCCCGCCCGGGCCGGAGCCGCCCGCCCGGAGCCCGCCGAGAGCGAGAGCAACACGCGGAGGTGCGCATGTCAGGAACGACCACGGCCCGCGGACGACGGGCGGCGGACGTTCCCCCGCACCGCCGGCAGGCCGGCGGCGGCCGCTGGTCCGTCCTGGTGGTGCTCTGTGTCAGCCTGCTGCTGGTCGCGCTCGACGCCACCGTCCTCCACGTCGCCGTACCGGCCGTCACCGAGGACCTCCGCCCCGACGCGGTGGAACTGCTCTGGATCGTCGACGCCTACCCGCTGGTCGCGGCCTCCCTGCTGATCCTCTTCGGGACCCTGGGCGACCGGATCGGCCGCCGCCGGGTCCTGCTGCTGGGCTACGGCATCTTCGGTCTGGCCTCCGCCGTCGCCGCGACCGCGGACGACCCGCACGTCCTGATCGCCGGCCGCGCCCTGCTCGGCGTCGGCGGCGCCATGATCATGCCCGCCACGCTGTCGATCCTGCGCCAGGTCTTCCCCGACCGCCGGGAGCGGGCCCTGGCCATCGGCATCTGGAGCGCGGTCGCGGCCGTCGGTGCGGCCGTCGGCCCGCTGCTCGGCGGGCTGCTGCTGGAGCACTTCTGGTGGGGCTCCGTCTTCCTGATCAACATCCCGCTGATGGCCGTCTGCCTCCCGGTCGGCCGCTGGATCCTCCCCGAGTCCACCGGCGACGGCCGGGGCCCCTGGGACGTGCTCGGCGCGCTCATGGCCGCCTTCGGCCTCGCGGGCACCGTCCTCGGCGTGAAGCGGATCGGCGGCGGCGCGGACCCGCTCCACCCGCTGAGCATCGTGCCGCTGCTGGCGGGCGTCCTGCTGCTCGTGCTCTTCGTCCGCCGGCAGCGGCGGCGCGAGCACCCGCTCATCGATCTGCGGATGTTCTCCCGCCCGGCCTTCGGCACCTCCGTCGGCTGCATCGTGCTGGCGATGCTCGCGCTCGTCGGCCTCCAGCTCATCGCCACCCAGTACCTCCAGCTCGTCCTCGGCTTCACCCCGCTGGAGACCGGGCTGCGCATGGTGCCGCTCACCTGCGCCGCCATGGCCGCCGGGCTGCTGGGCTCCCGGATGCTCCAGTGGCTGGGCCCGCGCACCATGGTCGCGGCCGGGTTCCTGCTGACCGCGGCGGCCGTCTGCTCGCTGACCGCCATGGGCCAGCACGACCGGCCCGCCCTGCTCGTCACCGGATTCCTGCTGCTCGGCTTCGGCCTGGAGACCACGCTCTTCGGCGCCTACGAGTCGATGCTCAGCGAGGCGCCCGCCGAGCAGGCCGGCGGCGCCGCGGCCATCGGCGAGACCTCCTACCAGCTCGGCGCCGGAATCGGCATCGCCCTGCTCGGCACCGTCATGAACGCCGTCTACGCCCCCGGGGTCACCCGCGTACCCGGAGTCCCGGCGGCGGCGGAGAGAGCCGCCGGGCACTCGCTGGGCGAGGCGCAGGAGGTGGCGCGCGGGCTCGGCGGGCCGGCGGCGGACGCGCTGCGCACCGCGGCCCGGGAGGCGTTCGTCCGGGGGCTGCACGTCACGCTGGCGGTCAGCGCGGTCCTGCTGCTGCTGGGCGCCGTCGCCGCCCTGCGGCTGCCGCGCCGCATGGAGTGCGCGCGGCCGGGCACGGGGGAGCCGGAGTCCGGTGGCGCCCGGGGCGGCTCCGCGCCCGGCGCGGCGGCCGGGGAGAAGCACGGTGTCCTCGCGGGCCCCGGGGGCGCGGGCGGTGCCGGAGGGGGCTCCCGGGCCGCCGCCGGCACCGGCGGGGGCACGGGAACCGAGCCGGACGGTGCCGCTCCGGCCGCGGGCCGGGCCCCGCACCGCCGGGACCGGGCGGGTGCGAGCGCCGTCCGCTGAGTCCGCCTCCGGTGTGGCACGGAGTGCCGTGGACGGGTCTGGACAGGGCGGATGTCCCCGCCGTAGCGTCGGCTGATCACCCGGGCCGGGCCGGGAGCCGCAGCCGTATGGAGGCCGAGACATGTCCGCAGCCGCCGCACCGTCGTTCGATCCGCGGGACCCGCTGGGCGTCGACGATCTGCTGAGCGACGAGGAGCGCGCGGTGCGCGACACCGTGCGCCGGTGGGCCGCCGACCGGGTGCTCCCGGAGATCGCCGGCTGGTACGAGCGCGGCGAGCTGCCCGTCATCCGCGAACTGGCCCGGGAGCTCGGGGCGCTGGGGGCGCTCGGCATGTCCCTGGAGGGCTACGGCTGCGCGGGCGCGAGCGCGGTGCAGTACGGCCTCGCCTGCCTCGAACTGGAGGCCGCCGACTCGGGCATCCGCTCCCTGGTCTCCGTCCAGGGATCGCTGGCGATGTACGCCATCCACCGCTTCGGCTCGGAGGAGCAGAAGCGGGAGTGGCTGCCGCGCATGGCGGCCGGCGAGGTCATCGGCTGCTTCGGGCTCACCGAACCGGACGCCGGCTCCGACCCGGCGGCCATGCGGACCCGCGCCAAGCGCGAGGCCGGCGGCGACTGGGTGCTCGACGGCCGCAAGATGTGGATCACCAACGGCTCGGTGGCCGGGGTCGCCGTCGTCTGGGCGCGGACCGACGAGGGGATCCGCGGTTTCGTCGTCCCCACGGACACCCCCGGCTTCTCCGCCCCCGAGATCACCCACAAGTGGTCGCTGCGGGCCTCCGTCACCAGCGAACTCGTCCTGGACGGCGTCCGGCTGCCGGCCGGCGCGGTGCTCCCGGAGGTCACCGGGCTGAAGGGCCCGCTGAGCTGCCTCAACCACGCGCGGTACGGCATCGTGTGGGGCGCGATGGGCGCCGCCCGCTCGTCCTTCGAGGCGGCGCTCGACTACGCGAGGACCCGTGAGCAGTTCGGCCGGCCCATCGGCGGTTTCCAGCTCACCCAGGCCAAGCTGGCCGACATGGCCGTCGAACTCCACAAGGGCGTGCTGCTCGCCCACCATCTGGGGCGGCGGATGGACGCCGGGCGGCTCCGCCCGGAGCAGGTCAGCTTCGGCAAGCTCAACAATGTGCGGGAGGCGATCGAGATCTGCCGGACGTCCCGGACGATCCTGGGCGCCAACGGGATCTCCCTGGAGTACCCGGTGATGCGGCACGCCACCAATCTGGAGTCGGTGCTCACCTACGAGGGCACCGTCGAGATGCACCAGCTGGTGCTCGGCAAGGCGCTCACCGGAATCGATGCCTTCCGGTGACCCGGGCCCGGTGGGCCCGGGGCCCGGGTCGGGCCGGGCGGCCTGCTCAGCTCTGGTTGAAGAAGCCGTCCGCCGTCCGGCCGGCCGGCTCGCCGGGCATGATCCGGTAGTCGGCCGGCGTGAGCAGGAAGACCCGGGTGGCGACGCGCTCGATGCTGCCGCGCAGGCCGAAGATGAGCCCCGCGGCGAAATCGACCACCCGTTTGGCGTCGGAGGGCTCCATGGTCGTAAGGTTCACAATCACCGGGATGCCGTCCCGGAACAGCTCACCGATGGCGCGCGCGTCACGGAAGCCGGTCGGGGTGATCGTGGCGATCCGGCGGCCCTGGTCCTGGGCCACCTCGTCGGCGACCTGGACCCGCGGGTCGGTCACCCAGGCGTCCTCGTCCCGGGGGTCCTCGGCGTAGTCGTCGTCGTAGTAGCGCTCGTCGCTGTCATCGACGAGACCCAGCCATGCACTCGCCTTGCGCACCGATCCCATGGACGCCTCCTCTCTACCCGCGGTCGCTGCCGTCCGCCCTCCTATGGTCGTCCATGATGCGGATGATGCGCCAAACGGATAGCCCCCGCACGCGCTTTTCGTGACGGTACTGGTGCAGAAGGCTAAAAAGGGCATCAGTTTTTCACGGTGACGCGCCTGGTGACAGGCCGTCGGCCCGATCGGCACGCGGCGGACGGAAGTCGCCGGATCCATCCGGGTGAACGAGGCGTCAATATGATGAAAGTGATCGCGAGTGATCGCATCGCGCCGTCGGCCGGCCCGCCGGACCGGGCCGAACGGCCGCAGTACGGGGGGAACCGTGTTCGGAATCGTCAGGCCGTGCCCGCACCGGCTGTCGGGGGAACTGCGTGCGCAGTGGACGGCCCATCTCTGCGGGCTGTGCCTCGCACTCCGCGATGACCACGGGCAGTTCGCCCGGGTCGTCACCCACTACGACGCGCTGCTCGTGTCGGTGCTGACCGAGGCGCAGTCGGAGCGGCCGGAGAGCGGACGGCGCACCGCGGGACCGTGCCCGCTGCGCGGGCTGCGCACCGCTTCCGTCGCCCGCGGCGAGGGGGCTCGGCTGGCCGCGGCCGTCTCCCTGGTGCTGGCCTCGGCCAGAATGCGCGACCACGTCACCGACCGGGACGGGCTGCTGGCCCGGCGGCCGGCGGCCGCGATGGCGCGCCGGCTCGCCGCTTCCTGGGACCGGGCCGGCGCGCGGACGGGGGCGGATCTCGGCTTCGCCACGGACGTCCTGGTCCGGGCCGTGGAGCGGCAGCCGGAGGTCGAGGCGGCGGCCGGGCCCGGGACACCGCTGCGAACGGTCACCGAACCCACCGAGACGGCCACCGCGGCGGCCTTCGGGTACACGGCCGTCCTCGCCGGGCGGAAGGAGAACGCCGGTCCGCTGGCGGAGGCCGGGCGGCTCTTCGGGCGGCTCGCGCACCTGCTCGACGCGGTCGAGGACCGGGACGCGGACGCCGCCACCGGGGCCTGGAACCCGCTGACGGCCACCGGTACGGATACGGCCGCGGCGCGCCGGGAGTGCGACGAGGCGGTGCGCGGGGTACGGCAGGCGCTGCGGAAGGCCGAGTTCACGGACGGCGCGCTGGCACACCGGCTGCTCGCCCACGAACTGGCGCGCTCCGTCGACCGGGCCTTCGGCTCCACGTCCTGCGCGCATCTGCCGGGGGGCGGCAAACCGTACGGGCATCCGCACGGGAATCCGTATGCCGCCGGCCCCGGGGGCGGCGGTCCGGGGCCGTCCGGCGGAGCGCACGGCGGGTACGGGGGACAGGGGGGAGCGTCCCCGTATGCCGGCGGCGGGGCGGGCGGCGGCTTTGGCGGGCCCGGGGGGACGGGGGGACCCGGGGGCGGTGCGGGCGGTCCTGGCGGTCCTGGCGGTCCGGGGCCGCGGTACCCCCGCAAGCGCGGGCTGATCGCCGGCTGCGCGGTGTGGACGGGGCTCTTCTGCACCTGCCAGGTCTGCTGCCGGAAGTCCTACGACGATCCCTGGCGGCACCACAAGAAGCGCGACGGCTGGTGCCGGCAGTGCGACGGTGACTGCTGTGACTGCTGCGAGTGCTGTTCGTGCGACTGCTGAACGGCCGTGAACGGGTGATGGCGGGTTCTCTACCGCCCGGTGTTGTCGGATGGTCGATTTTCGGACACTGCTGTCCGTCCGTGATGTACCGATCATGACCTGAACCGGCCGTCCGGGAGCCCGGGCGGCCCGGAGGCCGTTGCGGAGGGCGGGCGCGGGGTGCGAGCCTGCGTCGCGGGTGGTGGCGGTCGTCCGCGCCGGGCCGGTGATCGCCGCCATCACCTGGAAGAACTGTGCCGCGTGGGGCGGTTGGGGCCGAGTGGGAACCCAGAGCCGTGCCACCGCGTCCAAATACCGCCGGAACAGCGGACCACCCCGGCGGCCGACGGGCCGCCGGGGTGGTCGGTCTGCGCCGAGGCGTGGCCGAAAGGGGCCCTTGTGGACTCATGTTCCACCCCCGAATACTCCCCTCAGTGCTTGTCAGGGGCACGTCGTATCCGGAATCCGGAGTGTTCCTGACTGCGCCTCACGATCCGCCCACCCCAAGCGGATCTTTCGATTCTTCTCTGGAGGAAGCAGTGAGGATCAAGCGCACGACCCCCCACGGCGCGGTGGCGAGACGTACCCGGCTGATCGCCATGGCCTCCGGCCTGGCGGCCGCGGCGGCATTCACCGTCCCGGCGACCGCCAGTGCCGACACCGCCGACGCCTTCGGCGCGGCCCAGCTCTCGACCGCGAGCGAGGCCGTCCTCGAGGCCGACGTCCCGGGCACCGCCTGGCACGTCGACAAGGAGACCAACAGCGTCGTCGTCACGGCCGACAGCACCGTCTCCAAGGCCGAGATCGCGAAGATCAAGAAGGAGGCCGGCAAGAACGCCGGTGCCCTCAAGATCGAGCGCACGGAAGGCGTCTTCCAGAAGTACGTCCAGGGCGGCGACGCCATCTACGCCAGCAGCTGGCGCTGCTCCGCCGGCTTCAACGTGCGTTCCGGCTCCACCTACTACATGGTCACCGCCGGCCACTGCACCGACGGTGCGGGCACCTGGTGGTCCAACTCCGGCCGCAGCACCGTCATCGGCCCGACGGTCGGCTCCAGCTTCCCGGTCAACGACTACGGCCTCGTGCGCTACGACGGCTCCGTCAGCCACCCGGGCACCGCCGGCGGCGTGGACATCACCGGTGCGGCGAACGCCAGCGTGGGCATGTCGGTCACCCGCCACGGCAGCACCACGGGTACCCACAGCGGCCGGGTCACCGGCCTCAACGCCACGGTCAACTACGGCGGCGGCGACGTCGTCTACGGCATGATCCAGACCAACGTGTGCGCCGAGCCCGGCGACAGCGGCGGCTCGCTGCGCTCCGGCAGCACGGCGATCGGTCTGACCTCGGGCGGCAGCGGTAACTGCTCCTCCGGTGGCACGACCTTCTTCCAGCCGGTGGTCGAGGCGCTCAACGCGTACGGCGTGAGCATCTACTGAGCCCCGGGCCGGCGCACCACCCCGCCGGCTGAGAGAGTCCCCGCCCGAGTCGACCGGGTGGGGACTCTCCGCGTTCCGCGCGTCTTTCCGTGGGCCGTGCGCCTCCCCGTACCGCGTACCTCCGGGTACCTCCGCGCGCATGTGCGCATCTGTGCGGCCCCGCGCCTCCGGCTTCGCCGGGCCGCTGTTTCCCGGGGCCCGGGCGCCCCCCGGCCCCCGCCCCCGGCCCCGGACTTCCGTACCCCGCGATCCCCGTTTCCGGGGCGCGGGGTTCCGTGTGGGCGGAGGGCTCCCGGGTCCCCGGACTGCTCGGAAAGTGACCGTCAAGCGGTGGGGCGGTGCCGGATTCCGGTACTCAAGGGAATGTTTTCGGCCAGGCGTAGTCCTCTCCCTGAGTGGTCGTCAGCCGCTCCTCGTCGCGCTGGGTGAGGAAAAGTGTCCGCTGAGCGTGTAGGCGAGCACGGATAGCGATGAGTGTCCGTGCTGTGATGTGGTTCCGCCTTTTCTGTGCGGGACCGGAAGTTGACCTTGTGTGCGCCGTCCGCCCGTCGCGATACTCGTGGCTCGTTGGCATGAACGCGACCCCGCGTCGCCGCCGTGCCGCGGTGTACGGCATCTTTCCTCCGGGCCCCACGCTCCCCACGGCAGGGCCCAACCCCCCACTGGAGGCCACTCCTTGAAGCACCGACGCATACCCAGCCACCGCATCGCGATCGCCGGAGCCGGCGTCGCGGCCCTCGTCGCCGGCGCGTTCACGCTGAACAGCGCCAACGCGACCACCGCGGACCCGGCCCCGGCCCCCGCCACCCTGTCGGTCGCCTCGGCCGACAAGCTCGCCGGCACCCTCCTCTCCGACCTCGGGGACGAGGCCGCCGGTTCGTACTACGACGCGAAGGAGCGGAAGCTCGTCGTCAACGTCGTGGACGAGGGCGCCGCCGAGGGCGTCCGCGAGCGGGGCGCCGTGGCGAGAGTCGTGGAGCACTCCCTCGCCGAGCTGAAGTCGGCCCGCGCCACCCTGAAGGCCGAGGCCACCATCCCGGGCACCTCCTGGTCGGTCGACCCGGTGACCAACAAGGTCGTCGTCACGGCCGACAGCACGGTCAAGGGCGCGAAGCTGGAGAAGCTCAACAAGGTCGTCGACGGGCTGGACGGCCGGGCGGCCGTCGAGCGGGTCGCCGGCGAGTTCAAGCCCTTCGCCGCGGGCGGCGACGCCATCCACAGCGGGGGCGGACGCTGTTCGCTCGGCTTCAACGTGGTCAAGGGCGGCGAGCCGTACTTCATCACCGCCGGCCACTGCGGTGAGCAGGGCAGCAGCTGGTCCGACTCCGCCGGCGGCGCCGCGATCGGCACCATGGAGGAGTCCAGCTTCCCGGGCAACGACTACGCCCTGGTGAAGTACGCCTCCGGCGCCGACCACCCCAGCGCGGTGAACCTCTACAACGGCAGCACCCAGGAGATCACCCGGGCCGGCGACGCGACCGTGGGCCAGCAGGTCCAGCGCAGCGGCAGCACCACCCAGGTGCACGACGGCGAGGTCACCGGCCTCAACGAGACCGTCAACTACCAGGAGGGGTCGGTCTCGGGTCTGATCAAGACCACCGTCTGCGCCGAGCCCGGTGACAGCGGCGGCTCGCTCTTCGCGGGCAGCACGGCGCTCGGTCTGACCTCGGGCGGCAGCGGTGACTGCTCCTCCGGTGGCACGACCTTCTTCCAGCCGGTCCCCGAGGCGCTCTCCGCGTTCGGAGCCTCGATCGGCTGACGCGCCCCCCGCGTCTCGTACGCGCCGTCCCCGCGGATTCCGCGGCGGAAGCCGGCCCCCGGACACCCCTGGTGTCCGGGGGCCGGCGGCGTTCCCGGGGCTCCGCGGCCGGTGGTCCCGGCGGACTCCGGTTCCGGCGCAGGTATCGTACGAGTGTTCGAGAAATTGGTTATGGTGGTGCCGGGGGACGGAGAGCAGGGCTGGTCAGGGGGTGTGCGAGCGGCAGGAGGTGCGGATGTCCGGGTTCACTCATCTGCACGCCGTCTCGGGCTTCTCCCTCCGCTACGGGGCCTCGCACCCCGAGCGGCTGGCCGAGCGCGCCGCCGAGCGCGGCATGGACGCCGTCGCCCTCACCGACCGGGACACCCTGGCCGGAGCGGTCCGGTTCGCCCGCGCCTGCGCCGGAGCGGGGGTGCGGCCGGTCTTCGGGGCGGGGCTCGCCGTGGCCGAAAACGTGCTGCCGCCCGCCGGCCGGCCGGGCCGTACGGAGCGGCGCGGACCGGGGAGCGGCCCGCCCGCACCGGGCGGCGCGGACCGGGGTACGGTCCGCCGGCGCACGCCGGTGCGCGGCGGGGCGTTCATCGACGAGTCCGCGCCCCGCGCGGTCTTCCTCGCCCGGGACGGAGCCGCCGGCTGGGCCGCCCTGTGCCGTCTGGTCTCCGCCGCCCACACCGGGGAGAGCGGACGCCCCCTGCTGGACGACCGGGGCGCCCTGGAGCGCTCCGCGGCCGGCGGCGGCCTGACCGTCCTGCTCGGCCCGGACTCCGAGCCCGGCCGCGCCCTCGCCGCCGGCCGTCCCGACCGTGCCGCCCGGCTGCTCGCCCCCTGGCGGGAGCTGTACGGCGACGCGCTCCGGCTGGAGGTCACCCACCACCGGCGGCCGGACGAGGCCCGGAGCGCCACCGCGCCCGGGTCGCTGCGGCTCGCCGCCCGCACCCTGGGCTTCGCCGCCGAGCAGGGCGTACCGGCCGTGCTGACCAACGCCGTCCGCTACGCCGATCCCGGGCAGGGCCCGGTCGCCGACGTCCTGGACTCCGCCCGCCGGCTCGTCCCCGTCGACCCGCGCCGGCCCGGCTCCCTCGACAGCGGCGAAGGGTGGCTCAAAGGGCCCCGGGAGATGGCGGAGACCGCCCTGCGCGTCGCGGAGGCCGCCGGTTTCCGGCGGGAGGCCGCGCACCGCCTGCTGGCGGAGACCGAACGGACCGCCGCCCGGTGCCTCGTCGACCCCCAGGACGACCTGGGCCTCGGCACCGTCCACTTCCCCGAGCCGCGCCTGGTGGGCGCGGGCCGGCGCACCGCCGACCGCGTGCTGCGCTCCCGCTGCGCCGCCGCCATGGTGCTGCGCGGCCACGACCGGGACCGGCGGCGCTGGGAACGGCTGGAGGACGAACTGCGCACCATCGAACGGCTCGGCTTCGCCTCGTACTTCCTCACCGTCGCCCGGGTCGTGGACGACACCCGCGCCCTGGGCATCCGGGTCACGGCGCGCGGCTCCGGCGCGGGCTCCCTCGTCAACCACCTGCTCGGCATCGCACACGCCGACCCGGTGGAGCACGGCCTGCTGATGGAGCGCTTCCTCTCGGAGCGCCGGGCCGCGCTGCCCGACATCGACATCGACGTCGAGTCCGCGCGCCGCCTCGACGTCTACCGCGCGATCTTCGACCGCTTCGGCGCCGACCGGGTGGCCACCGTCGCCATGCCCGAGACCTACCGGGTGCGGCACGCCATCCGCGACGTCGGGACGGCGCTCGGCATGGACCCGGCCGAGACCGACCGGCTCGCCAAGGCCTTTCCGCACATCCGGGCCCGTGAGGCCCGCGCCGCCCTGAGCGAACTGCCCGAACTGCGCGAGGTGGCGGCCGGGCACGGCGCGGACGAGCGGCTGTGGGGGCTGGTCGAGGCCCTGGACGGGCTGCCGCGCGGCATCGCCATGCACCCGTGCGGCGTGCTGCTCTCGGACGCCTCGATGCGGGACCGCACCCCGGTGGTCGCGAGCGCCGGCCCGGACGGCTTCCCGATGTCCCAGTTCGACAAGGACGACGTGGAGGAGCTGGGGCTGCTGAAGCTCGACGTCCTCGGGGTGCGGATGCAGTCCGCGATGGCGCACGCGGTGACCGAGATCGAACGGGAGACCGGGGAACGGCTGGACCTGGACGACCCGGGGCAGGTGGCGCCGGGCGACCCGGCCACGTACGAGCTGATCCGGTCCGCCGAGACCCTCGGCTGCTTCCAGATCGAGTCGCCCGGCCAGCGCGATCTGGTCGGCCGGCTGCAGCCCGCCACCTTCCACGACCTGGTGGTCGACATCTCGCTCTTCCGGCCCGGCCCGGTCGCGGCCGACATGGTCCGGCCCTTCATCGAGGCCCGGCACGGGCGGCGGGCGCCGCGCTATCCGCATCCGGACCTGGAGCCGGCGCTGCGCGAGACCCATGGCGTCGTCGTCTTCCACGAGCAGATCATCCAGATCCTCTCGGTCATGACCGGCTGCGACCGGGGGCTGGCCGACGAGGCGCGGCGCGCGCTGTCCGTACCGGAGCGGCAGGGGCGGGTGCGGGCCTGGTTCGCAGGGGAGGCGGCCGGGCGGGGATACGCGCCGGAGGTGGTGGCCCGCACCTGGGAGATCGTGGAGGCGTTCGGTTCGTACGGCTTCTGCAAGGCGCACGCCGTGGCCTTCGCCGTGCCGACGTACCAGTCCGCCTGGCTCAAGGCACACCATCCGGCGGCCTTCTACGCGGGCCTGCTCACCCACGATCCCGGGATGTACCCCAAGCGGCTGCTGCTGGCGGACGCGCGGCGGCGGGGGGTGCCGATCCTGCCGCTGGACGTGAACCGGTCGGGGGCCGCCTATCGAATCGAACTGGTGTCTGAGGAGGGGGTGCGGGAGGGGCGGAAGGAACAGCGCGGGAAGGAGACCGGAAGGACCGGGAACAGCGGGGATACCGCGGCGGCCGGGGCGGCCGAAGGGGCCGGGGCGGTCTACGGCATCCGGCTCGCCCTCTCCGACGTGCACGGCATCAGCGAGGCCGAGACCGGGCGCATCGCCGCCGGACAGCCCTATACCTCCCTGTCCGACCTGTGGCGCCGGGCCCGGCCGGGTCGTCCCGTGGCCGAACGGCTCGCCCAGGTCGGCGCGCTGGACGCCTTCGGCGGCAACCGCCGCGACCTGCTGCTGCACATCAGCGAGCTGTACCGCCGGCAGAAGGACCCCGCCGCCCACCCGGGCCAGCTCCCGCTCGACGCCGCCGACGGCGCGGGCGGCACGGGCGGCGCGGGGTTCGTCACCGAACCGGCCGGGCTGCCCGACCTCGACGCGTCCGAACGCACCGGCGCGGAGCTCGGCGTGCTCGGCATGGACGTCTCCCGCCACCTCATGAGCGAGCACACGGCCTTCCTGGAGGAGCTGGGCGTGGTCACGGCCCGCCGGCTGCGCGCCGCCCGGCACGGCGAGACCGTCCTCGTCGCGGGCGCCAAGGCGTCCACCCAGACCCCGCCCATCCGCTCCGGCCGCCGCATCGTCTTCACCACCCTCGACGACGGGACGGGGCTGGCCGACTGCACCTTCTTCGAGGACAGCCACGCCGACTGCGCGCACACCGTCTTCCACTCCTGGCTGCTGCTCGTCCGCGGCACCGTGGAGCGGCGCGGTGCCCGCAGCCTCACCGTGGTCGGCCGCCGCGCCTGGGACCTCGCCGAACTCGCCGCGCTCCGGAAGGACGGCGGCCTGGAGGCGGTCGCGGCCCGTCTCGCGGCACCCGGCTCCGCCCGCCCGGGCGCCCCGGGAGACGCGGGCCCGCCGGCGGAGGACGGGCCGGCCGGCGGCGCGGGTGACGACGGCGGCGCGGATGACGCGGCCGGGGACGGCGGGGGTGCCGGGGCGGCCGGGGCCGCCGGGCCGGCGGACGGCCGCCGTATACGGCTCGCCAACGGCTACGAGATGCACCCGTGGGCGGATCTGCGCCCGGCGGGCGAGGGCGCCGCCACCGGCCGCAAGCTGTGGCACTCCAGCCCGGGGAGCGCGGGCCGGTGAACACGGAGAGGAGTACGGGGAGGAGCACGGGGAGCGGCGCGCCCGCTGGCGCCGCCTCTGCCGGAGCCGGAGCCGGTGCCGATGCCGGTGCCGCCGGGAACCGTCCCGCCGGGCAGGGCGCCGCCGGGACGGCCCCGGCCCGGCCCCACGTGCTGTACCTGCGCTTCCGCGCCGCCGACGGCGGCGGGCCGCCCGACGAGGAGACCTACGAGGGACTGCGCGGGCTGCTCACCGAGTTCACCCCCGTCGTCCAGGCCCTGCCGCCCGACGCCGCGCTCGCCGACGTCCGGGGCGCGCTCCGCTACTTCGGCCGGGACGCCGCGGAACTCGCCGCCCTCGTCCGGGTACGGGCGCTCGCCCGGTACGGCGTCGACTGCACCGTCGGGGTCGCGGCCAACCCGCTGCTCGCCCGGATGGCCGCGCACGACGGCCCGCCCGGCGCGATCAGTACCGTCCCCGGCGAGCCCCGGGCGGTCACGGCCTTCCTCGCCCGCAAGCCCGCCTCCGGACTGCACGGCGTCGGGCCGGCGACCGTGCGCGCCCTGACCACCTACGGGCTGGACAGCGTCGACCGGATCGCCGCCGCACCGCCCGCCACCCTCCAGCGCATCCTGGGCGCGTCCACCGGGCGGCGGGTATACGAACAGGCGCACGGCATCGACCCGACCCCCGTCACACCGAACGCCCCCGCCCGTTCCGCCGGAGCCGAGCACCGCTTCGACCACGACGAACTGGACCCGGACCAGCGCCGCCGGGCGCTGCTGACGCTCGCGCACGAGCTCGGGGCACAGCTCCGTACGGACGGGCGGGTCGCACGGGCGCTGACCCTCACCGTCCGCTACGCCGACCGCTCCACGACCAGCCGCACCCGGGCCCTCGCCGAGCCCACGGACCACACCCCGGCGCTGACCGCTGCCGCGTACGCCCTGCACGACGTCCTCGGTCTGCAGCGCGCCCGCGTGCGCGCCGTCGCGCTGCGCGCGGAGGACCTGACACCGGTGGAACACGCCGCGCGCCAACTGACGTTCGACACGGCCGACGACAAGTCCCGCCGGATCGAGGCCGTCACCGACCGGGCCCGCGCCCGCTTCGGCGCCGCCGCGGCCCGCCCCGCGGCGGCCCTGGACCGGGGGACGGACCGGAGCCCGGGCGGCGGCCCGGACGGGACCCCGGCGCGCGGCCCGCGCCGCTGGGGCCGGGGCGGCCCGCCCGGCTCCCCGGGGCGGCACGCCGCCTGACGGGCGGTGCCGGCCGGCGCCGTACACAACCGCCGCCCCCTCCCCCATGCGGGGAAGAGGGCGGCGGCGGCCCGTGACGGCGGCTCCGGCCCGGCCGGGCGGGGGCCCGGCCGGAGTGTCCGTCAGGGCGTCAGGGGCGTCCGGACGCCGGGGTGCCCGGACGCCGGAACGTCCGGCCGTCCGGCTCAGCCGCGCCGGCGGACCGCCCGGCGGCGGGCGGAGGCGAGGAGCACGGCGGCACCGAGCGCCACGACGGCCGAACCGCCGACGGCGATCGGGGTGGTGGAGCTGTCGCCACCGGTCTGCGCGAGCTCCTCCGTGCCCGCGCCCGCCTGCTCGGCGCCCGCGGCCGGGCCGCTCGCGCCGTCCGCCGTCGGGGCGTTGCCCGTGCCGTCCGTGTCCGCCGCGGTGTCGTCCGCGTCCGCTCCGTCCGCCGGCGCGGCCTGCGTGACGGGCTTGTCCGCGTCTCCGGCCGGGTGTTCGTCACCGCCGTGACCGCCGTGGCTGACGGTCGACTTGCCGGCGGCGGCCTCGATCTGGTCGTCGTCCGGCGCGGCCGCCTCCGGACCGCCGTCCGCGCCCGTACCGGCACCGCTCGCGGCGCTGCCGCCGAAGGTGACGTCCGAGCAGGTGTAGAACGCCTCGGGGCTGTCCGAGCGCTGCCAGACGCTGTAGACCAGGTGGCGGCCCGAACGCGCCGGCACCGTGCCGTCGAACACGTACTCCCCGTTCACCAGGCTCGGGTCGGTGACCTCGGCGAACGGCTCGGCCTCCAGGTCCGACCACTTCAGCGGCTTCGTCGGGTCGTAGCCCGCCTTGGTGATGTACAGCTCGAACGAACCCTTGTGCGGAGCGGTGGCCTTGTAGTGGAAGGTGTGCTTCCCGGCGGACAGGGCGGTGGCCGGCCAGTCCGCGCGCGGCAGGTCGAGCCCCTTGTACTTGTCCCGCCCGGCGCTGCACAGCTTGCCGTCCGGGATGATCTCCTTGTGCTTCCCGGCGGCGTTCGGGATGTTGACCTCGTTCCAGTCGTAGAACGCCTGGGTGCCGCTGGCCGCGACAGCCGCCTTGCAGGCCGCCGAGTCCGGGCTCTCCGGGTTCTCGGCGAAGCAGGCGGACACCCGGCTGACCGGGTCGGTCATCGAGCCGTGCGCGGCCGCGGGGACGGCGGTGAGCACGGTCAGCGCCAGCGGCGCGACACCGATGAGAGCGGTTCCGGCGGCCTTGCGACGTACGGTCATCGTGGGGGTCTCCTTACACGGTGGAACTCAGGTGCGGCACGGGGGCCGGGCGGGGAGGCACACGCCGGTGCGGCCCCCCGAAGTGCGGCACCGGCGGCCGGAACCCGCCCCGGCGCTCAGCACGCTAGCCCCGCGGAAGACCGGAATCCGCCGCCGGGACGGGGCGGGAGCGATCCTTATGCCGCCGTTAAGGAACGGCTGAGCGGTCGTTAAGGAGCGGCGGCCCGTCCGGCGCCGGCCGACCGGCGGCCGCCCCGGAGCACCGGCCCGCGGAAGTGAAGTGGCCGCTTCCGCGGGGGAATTCGGACCGTTCGCCTTCTCGGCGGTGACGGCTGTTGCTAGAAGTGGACTTCACGAGTCGCGTGACGGGGGAGTGGGGCGCGTGGACGGGGAGTGGGAACCGGAGACGGAGGGCCCGGCCCGCCGGAATCCCGGCGGGAGCGGCAGGACGGGCGGGCGGAGCGGGAGCGGTGTGGCGCCCCGGGGGACGGCGGGGCTGCTCCGGCTGGCCGCCTTCCTCGTGCGGCGGCCGCGGCCCCGGGACCGCCGGCTGCCGGTCATCTGGCTGAGCGGACGGGGCGGTCCGGCCGCGCTGAGGGTGCTGCGCGAGCGGCTGGACGCGCCCCCGCGGAGACGTGTCCCGCACGCCTGGGCCGAGGCCGGCCGGACGGACGGCGCGCTTCCCGTGCTGCCGCTGCTGAACGGGCTGCGCGCGGCGCTGTCCGTCCAGACCTTCGGCGGTGACCGGCTGTGGTTCCGTCACTTCGGGCTGCTGACCTGGCTGCTCGAACAGGATGTGTCCGAACTCGACTCCGACGCCGTCCCGGGCGAACTCGTCCGCCGGCTGCGGCAGCGGCGGCGGCTCGTGGAGGAGCCCGCCGCCGCACACGAGACCGCCGGGCAGCTCGGAGCGCTGTACCACCTCGTATGGCAGTTCGCGCGGAAAGTGGTGCCCGCGGCGCTGTTCCGCATCGCCGTCTCCGGGCGCATCCCGGGCGTCGGCCGCCAGTACCGCTGGTTCATGCGCCAGCACTACCTGGCCCCGGCGCAGTCGGGCACGTTCCCGGCCCTCGCCGAGCGGCTCACCGCCGGCGCGCGGCACGGCGAGGACCCCGACCAGCTCAACCGGCTGCTCGTGCACGCCTTCCTGGAGGACCTGCGCCGGGCGTACGCCCGCCCGCCCTGGCGCGTGCGCGGCTGGCGGCGCACCGCCTACCCGGTGGCGCTGATCCTCGGCGGCCGGTCCGGCGACGCGGGGGAGGTGCTGCTCGGCCTCCTCAACGACGTCCGGGACGAGACCGGCCGCTGGGACCCGCTGCTGGCCGTCTACGCGACCGAGCGGCCCACCCCGGTCGCCGGCAGCGGCCCGCACACCACCGTCCGGCTCGCCGACCTCGATCCCGGCGGGGCCGAGGAGGAGTGGCGCAAGTGGGAGGAGCAACTGGACCGCAGACGCCACGCACGGGCGGACCGCGCCTGGTTCCTGCTGGTCCGGACGCCGCCGCGGGGTGACGGCGAACCGGCCGGCGGCCCGTCCGGGATCACGGCGCCGGCGCCGCCCTGGTTCGCGCGCCGCACCCTCGCCGTCGGGGTGTGCCTGGCCCTGCTGGCGCCCGGCGCCGTCTGGGCGGGCCGGTGGCTGGGCGGGCCGGACTGCCTGCACGTCCCGTTCTCCAGGCAGGTCTCCGTCCGCGCCATGGGCGGCGAGTGCGTCGGCCACAGCGACGACAGCAGCTTCAAGTTCAACGACCAGCCGGGCCAGGAGAATCTCCGCCGGGTACAGGAGCGGATCTTTGAACAGAACCGCGAGGCGCGGGACATCTGGGAGCGCAGCGGCCGCCGCCGTCCCTACGTCACCCTGGTCTATCTCGGCACGCTCACCGGCCGCTCCACCAAGCAGAACGAGGAGGCCTACGCGGCCGAGCGGGAGGAGCTGGAAGGGCTCGCGGTCGCCCAGTACCAGGGGGTGCAGGAGCCGCCGAGCAACTACGGTGCCCCGCTGGTGCGCGTCGTCGTCGCCAACGCCGGTTTCCAGATGCGGTACGCGGACACGGCCGTCGGCATGATCGCGGACCTGGCGCGTGAGGAGTCCGACGCCCCGGTGGCCGGCGTCATCGGCCTGGTCGAGAGCCGCCGCAGCACCGCCGAGGCCCTGAAACGGCTCAACCGGGCGGGACTTCCCGCGATCGCCCCCACCCTCTCCGGGGACGGGATGGACCGCCACTCCAAGCTCTATCTCCAGATGGCCGCGCCCAACCGCGACCAGGCGGAGATGATCGCGGCGTACGCGCGCGGGGTACTGCGGGTGCGGGACGTCCGCGTGTACTACACCCACGGGGAGCGTTCCTCCCTGAAGGAGGACTACTACGTCTCCACCCTCCTCGACGATCTCCGTGCCGGCCTCGGAGGCGAACTGCTGGACGGGGAACCGTCGTTCTTCGGCAGCGGTGACGACCTGAGCCGGGAGTGCGGCTACCCGGGCATGCTGTTCTTCGCCGGGCGGTGGTCGGAGTTCAACGGCTTCCTGCAGGCGCTCCGCACGTCCTGCGGCAACAACCCGCCGCGCCACCTGGTCGCCGACGACTCCGTCAACCGCTATATGGCCAACCCCGAGCTGCGGAAGGGCGCGCCGGGCACCGTCCCGCTCACCTATGTGTCGAAGGCCGCGCTGTCCACCTGCGAGGCGCTGGAGACCCGCGTCCGCCGGCAGCGGGACGAGGCGGCCGACCGCTTTCTGCGCTCGGTCAGGGAGGAGGGACTGCTCAGCCCGCCGCGCTGCCTCGGCCGGGGGGACGCCGACGACCGGGTCGGTGAGCGGGTCGGACTCGCGTACGACTCGGCCGGGATGCTGCTCCGGGCCGTCGAGACCCTGGTGGCGCGGGTCCGCGCACCCGGGCAGCCCTGGGACCCGCACGCGATCAACCCGGCGGCGGTCCACGCCGAGGTGCTGCACCAGAACTACGTCAACCCGTACTACGGAGCCACGGGCAGCACCGTGTACGGCACCACGGGGAGGGGGGAGCCGACCGACAAGCGGATCTCGCTGCTGCGGGTCGAGAAGATCTCCGACCGGACCACTCCGCCGGTGGAGGTGTTCCACTGCGGCGCGGTCCGGAAGGGCGACGACCCGGCGTGCGCGCGGGCGCGCGACGGACACCGCTGACCCGGCCGGCACGGCCGCAGGGCCGCCGAAGCGCGGAGCCCCGTAACGCCCCTGCGGGAAAGCATGTTCGGGGGATCCCTGTGGGGAGAGCCGGAGAGCCGGAAGCCGTTCCCCGGTCGCCCCGGCACGGAGGACGCGGCCGCACCTCCGCGGCGGGGCGTACGGCCGCGTCCCTCCCCCGCCCCCGCGCATTTCCCGGCACCGGGCGGAGCGGTGTGTACGGGGTTGCACCTTCCGCAGCGGCATGTGGTCCGGTGGACTTACGTCCCGATGCCTTGAGGAAGGTCCCTGCTCATGCCTGCGTCTTTCATGCCACCCCGCCGGGTCAAGATCGGTGACGCGGCGGCCTTCACCGGCAGCACGCCACGGGCGATTCGCCATTACCACGAGATCGGTCTGCTCCCCGAGCCCGAGCGGGGCGGCGACGACCGCCGCCGCTACGGGTACGAGGACATGATCCGCCTGCTGTGGATCCGCAGGATGGCCGATGCCGGGGTCGCCCTGGACGACATCCGTGACGCCTTCACCACCGGCACGGCTTCCGCCGGTGCGGACAGCGGAGAAGGCATCGCGGGCATCCTGGAGCGGCTGGAGGAAACCCTCGCCGAGCGGGAGGCGGAATTGCGGCGGCAGCGGACCGCCGTGCGGCGGATGCGCACCGAAGGCAGCCGGATGGGCCTGCTCTCCGAATTCGTCACCGAACGCCTCAAGGGCCTGCCCGAGGGCTCCCTGCGTCAGGCGGACCTGGACAGTCTGCTGGTCACCGAGCGGATCTTCGGCCCGCTCGGCGCGGCCGTCCAGGCCACCCGCTTCGTCGTCCTGGCCACGCATCCCACGCTGCGGGAGGATTCCGACCGCGTCGATGACGCCGAGGAGGCACTCGACGACAGTGTCGCCGTCGATGATCCACGGGTGGCTCACGTGGCCGCCGAGCGGCACGCCTTCGAAAGCGCCCTGCAGGCCGTCATCGAGGAGTCCGGCCTGGGTGAGGACGACGATGACCTCTTCGACGCCTGGGACGCTTCGCACCCCGCCACCGCCGATGACGGCGAGGGCGAGGCCGGCCTCGGCTCCGGTCGGCGGGAGGCCGGCTCCATGAGCCTGTTCGAAGCCATCGGCAAGATGCCCTACGACTTCTCCCCGGCCCGTCTGCGCTGTATGGAACTGGCCGGAGAACTCTCCGCCCAGGACTCACCCGCCACCCGGAACACGGCCTAGTCGCCCAGCCGGATCTCCAGCCGGCCACCGACCACCCGTGTCTCGAACGAGTGCTCGGGCGCGGTCGCCGGGCCGCGCACGTTCCAGCCGTCGGACAGCCGGAAGGCGCTGCCGTGCCAGGGACAGGTGATGCAGCCGTCCGCGACCTCGCCCTCGGACAGCGGACCGCCCATGTGCGTGCACCGGTCGGCCAGGACGTGCACGTCGCCGCCCGGCTCCCGTACGACGACCACGTCCACCTCGCCGACCCGGCGCCGTACCGGCTGCTCCACCGGGAACTGCGCCATGTCGCCCACCGGGTGCCAGCCGGGCGGCATCCGGTGCGGCACGTCCTCGGCGTGGTTGGCGCCGGATGCCTGCCGGTACGCCATGTGGCCGCCCAGCGCCCCGCCGATGCCGACGACCGTGAGCCCGGCGAAGCCCAGCGTGCGTCCCAGACCGCGCAGCCCCGACCTGCGGGCGGCGAACGAACCGGCGTAGAGGAGCACGCCCACCGCGTTGGAGACGGAGTGCGGCAGCCCCACCCGCATCTGCGGTTTCTGCAGTTCGGCCCAGTCCACCCAGCCGGCCACCGCGGCGGGGCCGGCACCGGACAGTCCGAGGAGCACCAGCGCGTCGGCCTCGCGCCGCTCGCCGGGCAGCAGATCGAGCACGGCCGCGGACAGCCAGGCGCCGATCGGCACCTGCACCAGCACCGGATGGAGCGGGTGCCCCAGCCACCGGCCGTGCAGTACGTCGCGGAGGGGGCCGAGCGGCAGGCGGCGGATCCGCCCGCGCAGCCAGTCGATGGTGGGATCGAGTTCTTCCGTCCGCTCCAGCCGGTCGACGGCGGACAGGAAGCGGCCGGGCCCGGCGCTGTCCGAGAACACCCGGCGGGCGGTGACGTCGGCGCTGCTCTTGCGCTGTGAAATGGCCATACCGCCCGGTTCCCGGAGCAACCGGCCTCAAACACCCCGCCCTCCGCCGCCCCGCCCTGCCGTCCGGCACTCCGGGCGGGGCCGTGCCCGCATCCGTACCGGCGAGCTTGCGGCGGGGGACCGGGTCCCACGGGCGTCCGGCCTGGTGAACCGGTGGAAGGCGCCCCGTGGCAGGGTGTTCCCATGACCGGACCGAGCGACCGCGAGCCCGTGCTCCAGCTGATCGAGGCCGTACTGGACGGCGGCAGCTGGCGGACCTGGGACGAGCCCGTCCCCGTCACCACCCGCGACCCCGGCTACCGCGCCGACCTCGAACGGGCGCGCGAGCGCACCGGCCTGGACGAGTCCGTCATCACCGGTGAGGGCCGGATCCGGGGCCGCCGGGTGGCCGTGGTCGCCTGCGAGTTCCGCTTCCTGGCCGGCTCGATCGGGGTGGCGGCGGGGGAGCGGCTGGTCCGTGCGGTGGAACGGGCGACGGCGGAACGGCTGCCGCTGCTCGCCGCACCCGCCTCCGGGGGCACCCGGATGCAGGAGGGCACGGTCGCGTTCGTCCAGATGGTGAAGGTGACCGCCGCCATCGCCGGGCACAAGGCGGCCGGCCTGCCGTACCTGGTGTATCTGCGCCATCCGACGACCGGCGGGGTCCTCGCGTCCTGGGGCTCGCTCGGGCACCTCACCGCCGCCGAACCGGGCGCGCTCATCGGCTTCCTCGGACCGCGCGTCCACCGGGCCCTGTACGGCGAGGAGTTCCCCCCGGGCGTGCAGACGGCGGAGAACCTGCTGGCCCACGGCCTGGTCGACGCGGTGCTGCCCGCCCGCGAACTGCCCGCGGTGGTCGCGGACGCGCTGGACGTGCTCTGCGACGACACCGCCGGCGCCGCCGGTACCGTCCCGCCGCCCCTGTCCGGACCGGAGGCGGCGGGCCCGGCGGCAGGAGCGGACGGCGGCCCGGCGGCACCGGCGGCGCCAGCGCCCGCGGGCGTACCGGACGGCGGCGCCGCGACGGTCTCCGGCGGTACGGCACCGCCAGCGGCGCCGCCGGGACGGGAACCCGGGGTACCCGCGACCGCTGTCTCCGCCACCGCCGACTCGATCCGGCGGTCACGGCGCCCCGGGCGCCCCGGGGTCCGGGCCCTGCTCAAGGCGGCGGGCCGGCAGGTCACGCCCCTCAGCGGGACCGGCGCCGGCGAGCACGACCCCGGGCTGCTGCTCGCGCTCGCCCGTATCGGCGGCACCCCGTGCGTCGTCCTCGGCCACGACCGGCACGACGGCGCGTCGCCCCCGCTCGGGCCGGGCGGGCTGCGCGAGGCCCGGCGCGGCATGCGCATCGCCGCCGAACTCGGCCTGCCGCTGCTGACCGTCGTCGACACGGCCGGGGCCGCGCTCTCCCGGGAGGCCGAGGAGGGCGGCCTGGCCGCCGAGATCGCCCGCAGCCTGGCCGATCTGGTCACCCTGCCCGCGCCGACGCTGTGCCTGCTGCTGGGCCAGGGCGCGGGCGGCGGCGCGCTGGCGCTGCTGCCCGCCGACCGGGTGCTGGCCGCGGAGCACGCCTGGCTTTCCCCGCTGCCCCCGGAGGGCGCCTCGGCGATTCTGCACCGGACGACGGAGCGGGCCGACGAGGTGGCGGCCCAGCAGGGCGTGCGCTCCGCCGACCTGCTGGCGCACGGCATCGTGGACCGCGTGGTCGCCGAGCCCGGCCCGTCCGAGCCGGGCCCGGGCTCCGGCTCCGGCCCGGACGCCGTGACGGACGCCGCCGACGACCCCGGCCGCTTCCTCACTCACCTCGGTGAGGTGCTCGGCCGTGAGCTCGCCCTGCTCCGCGCCGAACGGCCGGAGGCCCGGCTGGCCGCCCGCCGCCTCCGCCACCGCACGCTGGGCGTCCGGCCCCTGCCGCCGCACTGACGCCGCCCGGCCACCGGAACCCGCCCGGCCCGCCGGCAGGATGCATGTCAGTGGCCGCTGCCAGGATCTCCGCATGACCGAGAACAACACCGCGCCTTCCGGACCCCCGTCCCCCCGGTCCCCCGGCTACTGGGACGCCGCCGCACCGGAGTTCGACGAGGAGCCCGACCACGGGCTGCGCGACCCGGCCGTCCGTGCGGCGTGGTCGGCGCGGCTGGCGGACTGGCTGCCCGGCGAACCGTCGGACGTCCTCGACCTCGGCTGCGGCACCGGCAGTCTGGCGCTGCTCGCCGCCGGTCGGGGACACCGGGTGACCGGCGTCGACAGCTCCCCGCGCATGGCGGAGCGCGCCCGCGCCAAGCTCGCCGGCACCGGTGCCGAGGTGCTGACCGGGGACGCCGCGGCACCCCCGGTGGGCAACCGCCGCTTCGACGCCGTGCTGGCCCGCCATGTGCTCTGGCTGCTGCCCGACCCCGCCGCCGTGCTGCGGCACTGGGCCGGGCTGCTCCGTCCCGGCGGCCGGCTGGTCCTGGTCGAGGGGGTGTGGTGGGGCACGGTGAGCCCCGCCGGGCTGCCGGCGGCGGACCTGGAGGCGGCCCTCGCCCCGCTGGCGGACCGGACCCGGTTCGAACGGCTGTCGGGCGACCCGGCGTTGTGGGGCGGGCCGGTCGATGACGAGCGGTACGCCCTGGTGGCCTGGCCGGCGCCGGCCCGCCGCCACACCGAGGTCGTCGACGTCCACCTCGTCCTCCGCCGCGGTGCGGAGGTGCTGCTCGCCCGGCGGGCCGGCACCGGATACGGCGACGGCCTCCTCGGCGTACCGTCCGGGCACGCCGAGGACGGGGAGGACGTGCGGGAGGCGGTGATCCGGGAAGCCCGGGAGGAGACCGGGCTGGACCTCGCCCCGGAGGACCTGCGCGCCGCCCTGGTCATGCAGCACCGCGGCCCCGGGGGCGCGCCGCGCATCGGCTGGTTCTTCGAGGCGGCGTACGGGGCGGGCGGTGAGCCCGTCAACCGGGAGCCGGAGAAGTGTTCGGAATTCCGCTGGTGCCCGCTGGACCGGCTGCCGGACGACATGGTCGCCTACTGCCGGGCCGGTCTGGAGGCCTACCGCGCGGGCGACCGCTTCGTCCTCCACTGGCAGCTGCCGGGAGACCGGGTCGCGCACGACCCCGCGGCCCCCGGCCGCACCGTGTGCCTCCCGGCCACCGAGAGCCGGGCCGGCTGACCCGGGCCCGGGCTGGGCCCGTCCGGGCCCGCCCGTCCGCGTTCCACGCCGTGCCGCCCTTTCCGCCCGCTCCCGTGGCGGTCCGGCCGCGTGGCGCACGGCCGGTGCCGGTGGCACACAATGGAGGCCCGGACCGGCGCACGACGAGGGAGAAGCACCTGTGAGTCTGAAGGTCACCGTCGACCCCGGCTCGGCCGACGCACCGTATGAGCAGCTGCGCTCCCAGGTCGCGGACCAGGCCCGCTCGGGGCGGCTCCCGGCCGGCTACCGGCTGCCGACCGTACGGGCCCTCGCCGGCCAACTGGGGCTCGCCCCCAACACGGTGGCCAAGGCGTACCGCGCGCTGGAGACGGACGGGGTGATCGAGACCCGTGGCCGCAACGGCACCTTCGTGGCCGCCGCGGGCGAAGGCGCCGAGCGCGAAGCGGCCGCCGCCGCACAGGCGTACGCCCAGCGCGTCCGCAGGCTGGGGCTCAACCGCGCGGAGGCCCAGGCCGCCGCCGAGGAGGCCCTGCGCGCCGCCTACGGCGCGGACTGACCGCGGGGCGCCCCGGCCGTCCGCTCTTCCCCGGGTTGTCGTGGAAGCCCCCGTACCGGGTGAATTGCCCGCTACGCTGGCGGGTGATGAGACGTCAGAGGAGAACGGGCGGGCCGGCCCCGGCGGGCGCGGCGGCGGGGGCAGAGGAGCGGGCAGGGGCATCGGATCCACGGCGACGGCGTCCGGGAACCGCCCTGCTCCTCGCGATCGGCGTGACGGCGCTCAGCCTGCTGCTGGTGATGTGCGGCTTCCCGCCCGACGGTGCCCCCGACGGCCGGAACGGCGATCCGGGGCCGCACGGCACCCCGCGCATGCCCGGCGGCAAGCCCGCGCCGGAGCTGGGCTGGGGCTTCACCCACACTCAGTACAGCGCCGACGACGGCGGCGCGGCCGCCCGGAGCCGGGCGGACCGGATGCTCTCCGCCCGGCCCATACCGCAGAACCAGCACATCATGGGCTGGGGCGCCGGCAACCCCGAGCCCGCGCCGGGCCGCTACGACTTCTCCGCGCTGGACAGCCGGATCGACCTGATCCGCCGCACCGGCGGCACCCCCGTCATCACCCTGTGCTGCGCGCCGGACTGGATGAAGGGCGGCGAGCGCGGAAAGACCGACTGGTCCCGGGAGTGGCTGGAGAAGGCGCCCGACCCCGCCTACTACGACGACTTCGCCCGCCTGTCGGGCGTCGTCGCCAGGCGCTACCCGGACGTCCGGCACTTCATCGTCTGGAACGAGCTCAAGGGCTTCTACGACGACGACCGGCAGCGCTGGGACGCCGAGGCCTACACCCGCCTCTACAACCTCGTCCACGCCGAGCTGAAGAAGGTGAACAAGGAGAACCTCGTCGGCGGGCCGTATGTCGTCATGGACAGCCAGCCGCCGGGCGAGAGCACCAACGCCTCGGAGGTCAAGGGCCCCTGGGGCAGCCTCGACCGGCGGGCCCTCGACGCCGTCCGGTACTGGAACGAGAACAAGGCGGGCGCGGACTTCGTCGTGGTGGACGGTTCCAGCTACACCCGTGAGGACGCGCTCGTACCCGACGAGTTCCGCGCCACCGCCAAGTTCACGGCCGTCAGCCGCTGGGTGCGCGAGGAGACCGGGCTGCCGCTGTGGTGGGCCGAGTGGTACGTCGAGCCGGGGGACGAGAACGACGAGCGCGACGGCTGGAGCGAACCGCACCGGCGCGCCGTGCACGCCGCCGCCCTGATCGCCATGAGCAGGGGCGGCGCGACCACCGGCTTCTACTGGAACCCGCAGAAGCGGAGCACGAGCTGCGCCGGCTGCCTGTGGCGCGGCACGGCGGCCGGTGGCGGCGGGTCCGCGCTGCCGATGATGGATCTGCTGAGCCGCTTCTCCCGTGAGTTCCCGCCGGGCAGCCGCTTCACGGAGGTGGCGGTCGCGGCCGGGGACCGGCCGCATGTACGGGTGCTCGCCGATGAGGACGCGGTGCTCGTCGTGAACATCCGGAACCGCCCGATCGCCGCGGAGGTCGACGGCCGTTCGTTCGACCTCGGCGCGTACGGAGTGCGCTGGCTGAAGCGCTGACGGGAGCGGTGGGGCCGGCCGGAAGGGCGGCGGTCCCCGGAGCTCCCGTCCATCCGAACGGCTTTGCGCACCAGACCCGCTGACCGACCGGCCCGCCCGTTCCGGTTGACCGGCCGCCCGCACGCGCACGGGGCGGGCGCCCGGACGGGGGGCCGGCCGCCGGGGCGCGGCCGGCCCCGGCGGCTCCGGGTCAGGACATCGTCCAGAACCGGTGTACCAGGGAGGCCAGCGTCACCGCCATCAGCGGCAGCGCGAACCACAGCGTCCCCTGCAGCCAGGCCAGCGCCCGGACCCCCGGCGGCGCCGTCACCCGCAGCAGTTCGCGCGCCGCCAGCAGCAGCATCAGGACACCCGCCGAGATCGCCCCGTACACCGACCAGGGCGTCCAGGTCACCTGGGGCCCCGGCCGTCCGGGCTCCGGTTCCGGGACGGCCCCCGGCGGCTGTTCGCGGAGTTCGTAGAGCACGGCGTGGTCGTCGGAGAACGCGCGGCGCAGCTCCGGCCGGCCGTCCAGCGCGCGGAGCAGCGATGGTTCCCAGTCCGGGGCGTAGCCCGCGTCCATGTGGAGGTAG
Source organism: Streptomyces xinghaiensis S187 (assembly GCF_000220705.2). Classification (GTDB taxonomy): domain Bacteria; phylum Actinomycetota; class Actinomycetes; order Streptomycetales; family Streptomycetaceae; genus Streptomyces; species Streptomyces xinghaiensis. The sequence goes on from NZ_CP023202.1 coordinate 6,038,275, forward strand.
ACGGACTGGCCGCGGCCGACCATCAGATACGAGTTCGGGCCCGCGTTCTCCAGCGCCTCGACCACGGGGCCGACCCGCGCGGCGTCGCGGGGGGCGAGCGTCGGCAGATAGCCGACCCGCTCCATGTCCCGGGCGCCCCACGGCATCGCGGGGGTGACGTTCTCGACCGGGTCGTCGCTCATCCACAGCACCCGCACGGTCGGCTCGTCGTGGGCGTAGACGTACTCCATGGCGGCGACCTCACCGGTGCGCACCCGTTCGAACGGTTCGTTGCCCCAGCGTGCGACGAGGAAGCCGCCCATGAACACCAGTCCGGCCAGCGCCGCCGCCAGCACGGCCGGCGCCCGGCGGCCGCTTCCCACACGGGGGAAGACGGCCAGCGCGGCGAGCGCACAGGCACCCGGCAGCGCGAACAGGAAGACCCGCAGCGCCATCTCACCGCCGTACGACTGCATGCCGAAGCCGAGGAACGGGACGAACGCCAGGACGAGCAGCGACCGTTCGCCGTAGCCTGCCCTGCGCCGGCGCCACCAGCCGAGGCAGGCCAGCCCCAGCACGGAGCCCGCGAGCGCCACGCGCGTGTAGAGGACGAGCTTGTGCGTCTCGCTGCCGCCCTCGATCCGGCCGGAGACGGACGACGACACATTGCCGCCGATGCCGCCGACGCCCCCGAACAGCTCGTCGAAGTGGCCGGACCAGTACGGCTCCGCGAAGAACCCGATCCACACGGCCACCATCGCGGCGAACAGCAGCGGCAGCCCGCGCAGCCACGAACGGCCCACGAGCACCAGGGCCGTCAGCACCCCCAGCATCACGAACGGCGTCAGCTGGTGCGTGGGCACCGTGGCCGCGAACAGGACGATCAGCACCAGCAGCAGGACGGCCCGGTCGGCCCGCCCGGCCGCCGGCGGCTCCGCCTCGCCGGGCCGGCGCTTCCCCGGCAGCACCCGCGGCTCCCGGAACCAGACCAGCAGTACGGCCGCGAACGCCAGATAGAGCAGATAGGTGAAGCCCTGCGGGGAGAAGTAGTCCTGGCCGACCCAGCCGCAGAGCGCGAACAGCCAGACCGCCGTCCATTTCGCGCGCCAGGAGGCCCGTACCGCGCGGAGCAGCAGGAACAGCGGTGCGAGATACAGCAGCTGGATGACCGTGGGCCACCAGCGCAGCAGCTCCGTCAGGTCCGTGACCCCGCAGGCGCGGGCCGCGAACGCCACCGCCGCGAAGAACCCGGGCCAGGACCACCGGGCGTCCAGATCGGGCACGGCCGTGCCGGTGCGGTCGATGTGTTCGATGAACCCCAGATGCTGCCACGCGGTGGCGAAGCGCGGCTCGGCCTCCAGCACGGCCGGCAGCGCGTGCAGCGACACCACGGTCAGCAGCAGGACGGCCGTCAGCAGGGGACGGCGGGGCGCGGCCGGCCACAGCGCGGCCGCGAAGGCGGCCACCAGCAGGGCCGCGCCGAGGAGCGTGGCCGCGGGCAGGACGGAGACGAGGCCGAGGCCGCCCATCCGGTCGAGGCCGGCGTCGTCCAGGCCGCGCAACGGCAGCCAGTACAGGGCGAGTCCGGCCGCGAGCAGCAGCCAGCCCGCGGCGTGCCCGGCCCGGGCGGGCAGAACCGGCGCGCCGCGGCGCCGGGCCGCCGCGGGCTTGCCGCCGGACGCCGGGGTTCCGGCGCCGGGGGCGGCTCGCGGCCCGCCGCCGGGCCTGCCGTGGTCCGGTCCGGGGGCGGGGGTCCCGTCCGGCCCGGGAGACGGCTTCGGAGCTCCTCCCGTGCCTCCGCTTCCCGGGGCGCCCGTCCCGCCGGCCGTACCGGCGGTGCGGCCCGCTCCGGGGACGGTGACCGTGCGGGCGCCGGTTTCCGCGCCGCCCGGGAGCGCGAGCGGCGGCCGTGCGCCGGCGGGGAGCGCCCGGCCGGGTGCCCCGGTGACGGCCGGGTCCGCTGCGGGGCCGGCGTCGGTCCGCGGCCGGGGCCCGCCGGGCGGCGGGGGGTACGGGTCGAGCACGGGATGGCGTTCCGGGTGGTCCAGATCGGCGCGGAGGCCCAGCCGCAGGGTGTCCTCGTCCAGCGCCAGACGCCGTGCCCAGGCAGGTGTGTGGAGCGGCCGCCCGCCCGTCCGCCCTGCGGGTCCGGGCGCACCGGCCCCGCCTCCCGCGTCCGGCCGGACGGCGGCGTGCTCCCGCCCGCTCTCCGGTACGGCGGCGGCGTGGTGCGGCGCGGGTGCGGGTGCGGACCCGGCCTGCGGCCACAGGACCGGGCCGGAGAGCATCTCCCCGCCGGAGCCACCGGGTCCGGCCTTGCCCGAGCCCGGCCCGGAGCCCGGCTCCGAGCCCGGACCAGCACCGTCCCGGCTGCCCCCCGGCGCGCGGCCGGCACCCTCCGCCCCGGCTGCCGCCGCTGCCCCGGCTCCCGCCGCCGCCCCGGACTCCGCGGGCCGCACCTCGGCCGTCCCCGTCCCCGTCTCCGCCGCTGTCCCGGACTCCGCCCGTCCTGCCGTCCGCAGCAGCCGGAGGAGCTTCCACCCGGCGACGGACGCCACCAGCGTGAGGCTCACCACCTCGGCGATCCCCGCGCCCGTCAGGCCCATGCGCGGCAGCAGCAGCAGTGTCAGCCCGAGCACCAGGACGCACAGCGTGCCCTGGAGCGCGGCCAGCCCACTGGTGCGCGACTGGGCGCGCAGCACCGCGAAGTACACCTCGATCACGACGCGCAGGACCGCGCCCACCGCGAAGAGGCGCAGCAGCGGTGTCGCCTCCCGTGCGTAACCCTCGCCGAAGACGCCCAGGATCAGGGGCGCTCCGGCGAAGAGCAGCACCCCGACCGGGAGCATGATCCGGGCCATCCGGAGCAGCGCCGCCCGGCAGTTCTCCGCCAGCCGCCCGGGGTCGTGCGCCCCTTCGACGGTGAGCGAGGCCCCCATGTTCAGGGCGAGCAGATTGACCGTGCCGCCGATGGTGGTGGCGATGTAGAAATACGCGTTGTCCGCGGAGCCGACCTGCGCGGCGACGATCACCGGCACCAGATAGACCACGGCCAGCGCGAACAGCGAGCCGGTGTAGTCACCGGCGAGGAACCGGCCGACCTCGCGCAGGCCCGGCGGCCGCGTCTCCGGGCCGGCCGCCGCCTCGTGACGCGGCACCAGCCGCCGGAACACCAGCAGCCCCAGCGGCACCACGGACACCGCGATCGCGGCCACCCAGGAGACGAACACCCCCGCGGTCGGCACCGAGGCGGCGATCAGCACCAGCAGGACGAGCTTCACCGCCGAGAACGCGGTGTTGCCCACCGGCACCCAGAAGGCGCTCCGCAGCCCCGTCAGGACCCCGTCCTGCAGGGTCAGCAGGGACCACAGGACGACCGCGGCGACGAACCCCAGCCCGTTCAGCGGACCGTGCAGAAAGCGGTACGAGGGCCCCCACAGGTCGAGGGTCAGCAGGAAGACCACGGCCGCGACGGCCACCAGCACGGAGCTCGCCGCGTAGGTGCGCAGCACCAGCCGTCCCGTCGCGCGCCCCGCCACCGGGATGAAGCGCGCCATCGCGCCGGTGAGCGTCAGCGCGGTCAGCCCGGCCAGGAGCTTCATCGCGGCGATGGCCGCCGAGCCCTGGCCGACCGCCTCCTCGGTGTAGTACCGGGCGGCGGCCAGCCAGAAGCCGAGCCCCAGGACGGCGGAGATCCCGGTGTTCACCATCAGCGCGTACGCGTTGCGGAACAGCGGGCTGCCACCGGCCGGCCGGGGCAGCAGCCGGCGCGGCCGGGGCCCGCGGGGGGCGCCCGGTCTCTCCCCGGTGCGCTCCCCGGCCGGGACGGTGGTGGTCGTGTCAGTCACCGGCGCGGGTCACCTTCCGGAGAGCTTGCCGTGAGCGCCGGACGAGGGCGTAGCCCTTCGTCAGGGTCCTGTCCCGGGCGAAGACCCGGCCGAGCGCCCGTCCCTCGACCAGCCGTTCGAACTCCTCGATCCCGGTGCTCCGGCGGACGGTGACGCGCCGCAGGGCGTACGGGCCGTGCCGCCGCTCGGCCAGCGCGTTGCCGACCGCGAGCGACTGCCGGAACCCCGCCGCCCGCACGGCGGCCCGCACCCGTCTGCTGGAGTAGCCGTACGGATAGGCGAACGACACCGGGCACCGCCCCAGCTCCCCGGCGAGGAGGTCCCGGCAGCGGGCCAGTTCGGAGCGGAGCCGGGGCCCGGTGAGGGCGTCCAGCTGCGGATGGGTGTGGCTGTGCCCGCCGATCTCCAGCCCGGCCGCGGACAGATCGCGCAGCTGGTCCCAGTCGAGCATGAGGTCGAGGGCGCCCGGTGTCTCGTCCGGGCCGCGCAGCCAGCCGGTGGTGGCGAAGACGGTCGCCGTGAAGCCGTGGCTCCGCAGGGCGGGCAGGGCGTACCGGTGCACGCCCTCGTAACCGTCGTCGAAGGTGAGAAGCACGGGTCTGGGCGGCAGCGGGCCGTCCGACCGCCAGGCGGCGGCCAGGGCACGGGTGGTGACGGGGGTGAACCCCCGCTCCGCCAGCAGCTCCAGCTGTGTCCGCAGCGCCTCGGGCGCGACCGACAGCCCGTACGCGGCGGGGGCGGGCGTCTCCCCGACGGCGTGGTACATCAGGATCGGCACCGGGCCGGGCGGCCCGGGCCACCGGCCCGGCCTGCCCGGCCGCCGCTCCCGGCGCGGTCCGCCCGCCGAACGGCCGGCCCCGGCCCCGCTTCCGCCGGGCGGCAGCCGCGGGGGCCCGGCGGCCGTCCCCCGGGCGAGGGGGGTGCCGTTCGCGGTGGCGCCGGGCTCCGGGCCGGTGCCGCCGGCGGCCGTCCCGTCCGCTCCGCGCCCGGCGCGGGGGCCCGGCCCGCCGCCGGACACCGGACCCGCCCCGGCGGCCCGTGGCTCCGTCCCCGCCGGCCCGTCCGCCGGCCGGGGGAGCAGTGCGCCGCGCCGGACGGTGCCCACCGCGTAGCCGCAGGCGGCGGCGGCCAGTCCGGCGGCGATGGCGCCCGCCCGGCCCGCTCCGCCGGGCCGGCCCAGCAGGGCGTCCCGCAGCCCGCGCGCGACCCCCGCGGGCAGCACCCGGGTGGTGTAGCGGCGCTCCGTCTCCAGCCCTGCCCTGCTCCCCACGCTCCGGGTGACCAGGGCCTTGGAGAGGCCCTCGGCGTAGGCGCGGCGGCGGAAGTAGCCGAACTCCTCCCGGCCGGCGGGCACCTTGTGGTGGATCACCGCGCGGTCCTCCAGGAGCAGCACGGCGTCCGGGCGGGCCGCCGAGAGGCGGATGCAGAGCTCGGTCTCCTCGCACCCCAGCGGCCGCGCGTCGCCGTCCCGCCCGATACCGGTGGTGAAGCCGCCGGCCAGTTCGAACGCCTCGCGGCGGAAGGAGGCGTTGCCGCCGAGGACATTGCGCACCCGCGCCCTGCCGGGCGGCAGCCCGCGGTAGTAGCAGCCCACCACCCAGTCGAACTCCTCGGGGAACCAGGCGGGCCGGCGGCCGGACGCCCACACGGGGAGCGTCCGGCCGCCGACGGCCAGCACGGCGGGATCGGCGTACGGGCCGGTCAGCCGGCGCAGCCAGTCCTGTTCGGCGACGGCGTCGTCGTCGAGGAAGGCCAGGATGTCGCCGCCGGCCGCGGCGATGCCGGTGTTGCGGCCGGCGGAGAGACCGCGGGGGCCCGCGTTGGCGAGCACCCGCACCTCCCCGGTGTCCGCGTACCGCTCGGTGAGCCGCCGCAGCAGCCCCGGGTTGTGGTCCACGACCAGCAGCGTCTCGTACGCGGGCCGGGACTGGCCGCGTACGGAGGCCACGGCCGCCAGGATGTCCTCCCAGCGGTCCTCGGTGTAGACGCAGATCACCACGGAGACCCGGAGCTCCCCGGTGTCCCGGAGTTCCCCGGCGTCCCGGGGGTCCTCGGTCCTCAACGGGCCTCCCCCCGGCCGGTCTCCATGGCGATCACGGCGGGACGGGGACGGGGACGGGAGCGCCGGGAGGCCCGCTCGCGGAGGATCACCTTGAGCACCCGCAGCCCGTCCCGCACGGCGCGCAGATTGCTGTCGCCGTGGATGCGGTGGTACTCGTGGCTCGGGATCTCCTGGACTCTGAGTCCGGCCTTGACGACTCTGATGTTCATCAGCGTCTCCACCTCGAAGCCCGCGCAGTCGAGGTGGATCTCGTCCAGGCAGCGCTTCCAGAAGGCGTTGTAGCCGTAGCAGAGATCGGTGTAGCGGGCGCCGAACTTGGCGTTGACGAGCGCGGTGAGCACCCGGTTGCCGAGCTTGCGGATGCCCGTCATGTCGTCCGTGCTGCCCCCGTTGGCGAACCGCGAGCCCTTGGCGAAGTCGGCGCCGGCCACGAGCGCGGAGACGTAGCTGGCGATCTCGGTGCCGTCCGCCGAGCCGTCGGCGTCGACCATCACGATGATCTCGCCGGTGCAGGCGGCGAAACCGGTGATGAGGGCGTCGCCCTTGCCCTTGCCCCGCTGCGGGATCACCTTGATGTCGGGCCGGAGTTCACGGGCCACCCGGACCGTGTCGTCGGTGGAATTGCCGTCGACCAGGACCACTTCGTGAATCCAGCCCGGCAGTGTCTTGAATACGTACGGAAGATTTCCGGCCTCGTTCATCGCCGGAATGACGACGCTCACCGGTGGGGTGATCGCGAAATGGCAGGAGACCGGGCGGTACCGGTCCGCCGGCCGTTCGTGGTGGTCGGGATTTCCGCCGGCCGGTGACGGCGGACCTAAGGGGTCCTCGTCCGATCGCGCCGGGTGCAGAAATGAGCTCATGTGATGTTCCCTCTCGTCCGGTGGGCCGCCCGCCCCGCGGGGGCCCGGTGGTGTGTCCGGTTCGAAAGGGGGGTTCTCCCGCAGGCCGCGGGACGGCACGGACCGTCCCCAGGGCATGCGTGAGCTGTATGGATACCGCCGTGCGCGGCCCGTGTCCCGGCAGACTCCTGCGCCGCCGGACACGGCACCCCCCAACCGCGCCCCGCTCCGGTGTCATCGCGGTCCTGAGCCCCTCCCCGGGCCGTTCACCGATGAACCGATGCGGGTGGTCGATAAGACCGTATGAACATCAAGGACCGCATGGCAAGTCCCCCAGGGCAATTCCCCCCTTCTCTGATTTTTCTGATCGTTCTCCCGTGCGGACCCGGGAAATTCCGGTCAGGAATCACGCGGATGTGATCGCCGGGAGCGTGACCGGATTCTGCCGAACTCCCGGAGAATCCGGTCGGTCGGTTTGAAGAGCCCGGGTCTCGCGAGCACGGTGTTGCGGAGCGCCCGCACGGGCGCACGCCGGGCGCGGTGGCCCGCGGCCACCGGATGGGGCCGGGTCACCCAGCCCTCGGAGACGGTGATCTCCCGGGTCTTCAGCTCGTCCTTGTAGCGCTTCGCGCCCCGCCCGAGGTCGATGAGTTCCAGTCCCTGGGCCGCCGAGCCCTCGGCCATCCGCAGATGGAGCACCAGTCCGGGCGAGAAGGCCCCGTACTCCGGGTCGTAGGCCGGGAACCAGCTGCTGAGGACGCGCCCGGTGCGCGGCCCGAAGTGCGCGGCCACCGGCCGGCCGCCCGCGTAGAGCACCGAGAGCTGTCCCCGGAAGCCGTCGTTGCGGGTGTGGAAGAGCTGGTGGACGAGGTCGGTGATCCAGGGCTGGGCGAACCGGTCGCTCCGCCCGGTCCTGCGGTACTGGGCGGACTTCCAGCGCATCAGGGTGCGCAGCACGGCCGGGTCCCGCTCGTCGTGGACGTAGGTCACCTCGCCGGCCCGGCGGCCGAGTCTGCGCTCCTTCGCCAGGGTGGACTTGAGGAAGCCGGGGGACGAGGCGCGCAGGCGTTCGAGATAGGCCTCGTAGCCCCGGCCCACGTCGATGACCGGGGAGGGGAAGGAGGCGCTGACGCCGTCCGCGAACGGCTCCTGGCCCTCGACCAGATGGTCGAACTCCCAGACCGCCAGCCCGCAGGCGCGCAGCAGTTCCCGCGCGTCCCACCGGAATCCGGGGCGGTGGACGACGCCCTGGCAGTCCGACACCCCGAGGCCCACCGCGCGGCCGACGCCGGCGGCGGTCCGCTGGAAGGGGAAGAAGGCGGCCGGGACGCCGCCCTCGCGCAGGACGGCGATCCGGGTGTCGCGCCGGGTGCGGCCGACCGCGAGCGCGAACTCCGGTGAGAGGAAGGGATTGGCGAGCCCCGGTCCGGCCGGCGGGCGCGAACGGTCCTGGAAGGCCGTCCACGCCGCCCGGTCGGCGGCCGTCAGCTCGCCGGGGCGGCAGACGCTGATGTCCACGTCAGAGGATCCGGCTTCTCGCCGCGGTGTGCTCCCGGCGGCGTCGCAGAGTGGCGTACAGGAACAGGACGGCGCTGAGCCCGGCGACCACGGTGATCCCGCCGCGCGCCGACCACAGCCGCAGGGCCAGCATGCTCTGGGCGACCAGGACGTCGACCGCGATCGCCCCCGCCACCGCGATCACCCAGCGGCTCAGCGGGTCGGGGCCGGTCAGCACGGCGGCGATGGCCGCCGCCGGTGCGGCGAGCAGGAAGAAGAGGGTGAACGGGGCGCGCAGCGGCGAGGCCGAGCCGGTGAGGGCGAGGACCGCCCCCAGCCCTCCGACCCCGGCGGCGGCCCCGGCCAGCAGTGGCCAGACGGTTCCCCGCGTGGAATGTTGACGGTCACTCAGTGTCTGCATTGGCGACTTTGCCCCCCGACGCGCCGGATGCCGGGCTTCAATGTGGCGCAACCGCCGCAAGCCCGTCAAGGCGGAACGGTCCATGCGGGACTGCTGGGGCTGCTGTCCGGAAAGTCGTGATTGATCCCGGCGTGCCGTCACATCCGCGGCTGTGGACAAACTTTCACCCTCCGCACGCGCGTAGACCGTGTGTTTCGGGGGGATGTCATAGCCATGCCACGCAGGTTCGCCCCCACGGCCGGTTGCGCAGTCTGTATTGACATGGACGTGTCAAAAAGACTTGGCATGGCCACGACAGAACAGCGCCACCGATTGCCCCGTTCCCCACAGAGATCCTGCTCCCCGGAGGTTCCGTGAGACTCTTCCGCCGTGCGGCCACCCTCTCCGCACTCCTGCTCTCCGCCGCGCTGACCCTGACCGGAGCCGGCGCCGCCCACTCCGCCGAACAGGCCGCCACCGGATACGTCGCGCTGGGCGACTCGTACGCCTCCGGCCTCGGGGCCGGCAGCTACGACAGCGCGAGCGGCGACTGCAAGCGCAGCAGCAAGGCGTTCGGACCCCTGTGGGCCGCCGCCAACAACCCCTCCTCGTTCCACTTCACCGCCTGCTCGGGCGCCAAGACCGGTGATGTGCTGAACAACCAGCTCGGCCCGCTCAGCTCGTCGACCGGCCTGGTCAGCATCAGCATCGGCGGCAACGACGCCGGCTTCGCCGATGTGATGACCACCTGCGTCCTGAGCTCCCAGAGCACCTGCCTCGACCGGGTCGCGGAAGCGCGCGCCTACATGAACAACACGCTGCCCGGCAAGCTGAACCAGGTGTACTCCGCGATCAGGGCCAAGGCCCCCTCGGCCCGCGTCGTCGTGCTCGGCTACCCGCGTCTCTACAAGCTCAACGGCTCCTGTATCGCGGGGCTGACCGAAACCGAGCGCTCCGCGCTCAACGCCGCGTCGGACAACCTCAACGACGTGACCGCCAAGCGGGCCGCCGACCACGGCTACGCCTTCGGCGATGTGCGGCCCACCTTCTCCGGGCACGAGATCTGCTCCGGGAGTTCCTGGATCCACAGCGTGACCTGGCCCATCAACCACTCCTACCACCCCACCGCCGCCGGGCAGTCCGGCGGCTACCTGCCGGTGCTCCGCTCGCTCGCCTGACAGCACCGGCCGGAGCATCCGGCCGCTCCCACCGGTGGGGCCCCGCTCGAGAGGGTCCCACCGGTGCGCCCCCGGTGGGGAAGCGCTGCCCGCCGGGGGCGCACCGGCGCACGGGTGGCGGCGCGGCGTGCCCGCCGCACCCGCCGCCGTGCCGCGACACGCCGGGCGCGCACCCCGCGGGGCACACCGCGGCGGAGTGCCGCGACGCAGGGCGGGTAGCCATCCGGATACGTCAACCGCCTTACCGGGCAGCCGAGTCAGGGATACGCGGATGCGCGGGTGACGTGCCGGGGCGGTAGGGTTAACCTGCCCGGGCCGGGTGCCCTCGTTTGGGTGGGGAGTGTCATGGAACAGATAACAATGCGGAGCAGGCCCCGAGTGCCTGCCATCAACTGCGGGAGCAGCGCGAACAGTTCGCGCCTCGACCGCCATCTCGCCGTGCTGGCCGGCCCCGCCGTGCCGCAGCGGGAGACGGAGGAGGCCACCCTGCTGATGCGGGAACTCACCGCGCGCGATGTGCGGCGGCCCAAGTCCGGCCGGGGCGCGCGGGTGTCGCGGGTCTCGCTCTTCGCGCCGCTGCGGCGGCTGAGGCGGTCCCTCTTCGGCAACCACGGCTAGCCCCGCCCGGGCCCCGGCCCGTACCGCGTCCCGGACCCGCCCCCGGGCGCGTGCTCACCCCGGCCCGGGGGCTCAGCGGATCACGCCCTCCCGGCGCAGCGCCGTGATCCGCTCCTCCGGCACCCCGAGCGTTTCCAGCAGCGCGTCGGTGTGCTCGCCGAGAGCCGGCACCGGGCCCAGCCGCGGCGGCTTTCCGCCGGGCAGTCCGATCGGTGGCAGCAGCGTCCGCAGCGCGCCCACCGGTGACCCCACCTCCCGCCACCGCTCCCGGGCCGCCAGCTGCGGGTGCCCGGCCAGCTCGGCCACCCCGTTGAGCCGGGCGCAGGCGATGCCCGCCCCCTCCAGCCGCGCCACCGCCTCCTCCGCCGTCAGCGCGGCGAGCGCCTCCGCGACCACCGCGTCGGTCCGGGCCCGGTTCGCCGTCCGGGCCACATTGGTGGCGTACGCCGGATCCTCCGCCAACTCCGGCCGCCCCAGCACCTGTTCGGCGAGCCGGCGCCACTCCCGGTCGTTCTGGACCGACAGCAGCACGGGCGTGCCGCCCGCGGTCGGGTAGGCGTCGTACGGCGCGATGACCGCGTGCGCCAGGCCGGTACGGGCCGGGGGCGGGCCGCCGTGCATCCCGTGGTGCAGCGGATGCCCCATCCACTCGGCCAGCGCGTCGAACATCGACACCTCGACCGGTCCGCCCCGTCCCGTGGTGCCGCGCCGCAGCAGGGCCGCGAGCACACCGGAGAAGGCGTACATGGCGGCGGCGATGTCGGCCGCCGGGATGCCCGCCTTGACCGGCTGCTCCGGCGTGCCGGTGACGGAGACCAGGCCCGCCTCGCACTGGACGAGCATGTCGTAGGCGCGCTTGTGCGCGTACGGGCCGTCCGGGCCGTAGCCGGAGATGTCCACGGCGACCAGCCGGGGGTGGCGTGCGCACAGGGCCGCCGCGTCCAGGCCCAGCCGGGCGGCGGCGCCCTGGGCCAGGTTCTGCACGAAGACGTCCGCGTCCCGGACCAGCTCCTCCAGCAGCTCGCGGCCGCGCGGGTCCTTGAGGTCGAGGGCCAGGGACTCCTTGCCGCGGTTGGCCCAGACGAAGTGCGAGGCCAGGCCGCGGGCCGCGGTGTCGTAGCCGCGGGCGAAGTCGCCGCCGTCGGGCCGCTCCACCTTGATGACGCGGGCCCCGAGGTCGGCCAGCTGCCGGGTGGCGAACGGCGCGGAGACGGCCTGCTCGACGGCGACGACGGTGATGCCCTCCAGCGGCAGCGGCTGGGGCGGTTGCGGCGGCAATGGCCGTGTCGGCGATGGCGTGGGGCGGCGGTCCGGGGCGTTGTCCATGCCACCAGGTCCTACCCTGTGCCCCACCCTCCGCGCCAGAGCAGGTGATCTTGCTCACCGGCCTGTACCGGGACCTCCCCCGCGGTGGGGTGAACCGCTACATCAGGGCGAACTGGCCGTTCGGGCCCTCCTCCGGGCGGTCCAGGACGGAGGCGGGGCGGCGGGCGGCCGCGGGCGGCGGCAGGACCCCGCCGCGGCGCAGCTCCGCGGCGGTGAGGCGCGGAGCCGACGCCAGCCGCTCCGCCAACCGGCGCCGCTCCGGGCGGAGTTCGCCGAGCAGGGCCAGCACGGTGATCAGTTCGAGCAGTTCGGAGGTCAGGGACGGCGGCCAGCCCGCCGGGCGGACCGCGCTCAGGGTGCCCGGTTCGGCCGGGGCCGTGCGCCGTTCGTACCACTGGGCGAGCACCGGGACGCCCGAGGCCTCGAACCGCCAGGCGGCCGGCGGCACCGGCGCGATCCGGCCCTCCCCGAGCAGCAGCGCCCGCTCCTCCGGGTCGTACAGGGGTTCGGCGGGCAGGGCATGGGGACCGGGGAGCGCGGCGCGGACGTACGGGCGTCGGCCGCCCGGGAGCTTCGGGCGGGCGTCCGGTGACTCCCCGCAGCGGGCCCCGAAGGTGTGCAGCCACAGGACCCGGCGGCCCAGGGCGACGCCGTCCCGCCAGACCCCGGCCGAGAGCGGCAGCGGTACGGCCCGGCCCTCGCCCCGGGGCCGGGCCGCGGCCGCCGTCCAGGCCAGGACGTCCACCGCGCCCACCGGGACCCCGAGCCGCTCCGTGAGCAGCTCGGTCAGCCCGGGCGCGAGGTTGGGCTCCCGGCCGCCGGGGCGGCGGAACAGCGGCCGGATGCGGCCGGGCCTCCCCGCGGGGGAGCGGCCCTCGGGGAGCAGCGCGGAGAAGAGCAGCGCCTCCTCCTCCGGACCGCCGGGGCCGTCGGGGCCTCCGGCGCGGGCGGACGCGGACGAGCGGGGCGCGGGGCCGGGCTCGACGGCGAACAGCTGGTGCTCGTCGGCGACCCGCCACAGTTCCGGCCGGGCCGCGTCCAGCAGCCGCTGGTCCGGGATGAGCCACTGGCGGTCGAAGGGTGCGTGCAGAACCCGCACCGGCTCCGGGCAGGGCCCGGTCTCCTCCGCGAGGGGGCCGGTGCCGGCGCTGTGACCGGGCAGCTGGGGGAGGGCGGTGCGGAGGCCGCGCGCCCGGGAGGGCCGGAACAGCCGCTCCCGCTCGGCCCGGCCGGCGCTCCGCAGCAGCCGGTCCCAGCGGGCCGTGAGCGTCCCGGGGTCCGGGGCGAGCACCCAGGAGCGCCCGGTGCGCAGGGGCGGGACCGACCAGGGCATGAGATCGGCGAGCAGCGGATCGTCACCGGTGGAGACGCCGGGGGAGGAGCCGGGGCCGGGCACGGCCGCCGCGGCGCCCGGGCGTGCCGGGCCGGTGCGGCCGCCGGCCGGGGAGGCCGTGCTGTTCCGTCGCGCCGTCACGCAGCCGCCCTCCCGTACGGTTCCCGTCGCCCCGCCGATTCCCCGGCGGAAGCCTGCCCCGGGGGCGGGGCCTTCAGGCCCGCACCCGGCCGCGCCCGTGCCCTGTCCCGCCGGGCGGCGCGGGGACCGCCGCCGGGCCGTCGCCGGAGCCGCGGGGGCCCGCCCGGTCGGCCATCGTAGTCGCGGCCGCCGACAGCGCGGGGTCCCGGGGCGCCCGGGGCCCGGCCCGGAACGCCGTCTCCCGCGCCCTGGTCCGCGAGGCCCCGGCGGGGTCCGGTCCGCGGGCCGCGCGGCTCGGCCCGGCAGGCGCAACGCCGTCCGCTCAGGCGTCCACCGTCACGGTGAAGGAGAACCGGTCGCCCCGGTAGCGGATCCGCGCCACGTCCACCGCGCGGCCGGTCTCGTCATAGACCACACCGGTGTAGTACAGGATCGGGCTGAGCAGCGGTACGTCCAGCAGCTCCGCCGTCGCGGGGTCCGCGAGCCGGGCCTCGACGGTGTCCGTGATCCGGCTGATCCGCACGCCCGCCACGTCGCGGAGCACCTTCGTCATCGGCTGCCGCGCGAGATCCGCCGGGTCGATGCGCTCCGCGATCTCCGGACGCACCGCGTTCTCCGCCCAGTTGACGGGCTCGCCGGTCTTCTCGTCGCGGCGCAGCCGGCGGAACTCGACGACCTCCTCCAGATCCGGGAAGTGCTCCGCCACCTCGGCCGGTACGGGTACGGGGCCGTGGCCGAGCACCGTGGCGGTCTCGCCGGACTGCTGGGCGACGATGCTGTCCACCGAGCCGAGCAGCTGTACAGGGGCACCGCGCCGGGCGGCGGGCTCGATGAAGGTGCCCCGCCGGCGGTGCCGGCTGATCAGCCCCTCGTTCTCCAGTTCCTTCAGCGCCTGCCGCATGGTGAGCACGCTGACGCCGTAGTGCTCGGCGAGCCGGTCCTCCGGCGGGAGCCGCAGCGGCTCGGCGGGATGGCGGCCCAGTATCGAGGCGCGCAGCGACTGCGAGACCTGGTACCACAGGGGCAGCTTGCGGTTCAGGACCAGTGAGTCGGGCGAGAAGACGGTCACGGCTGCGGCTCCGGCGGTGGTCTGCGGTCCCGCCCGGCGGCGGGGCCGCGGTGGGGAGGAGGGCGGGGGCTGTGGCGGGGACGTGAGGACGTGCGGCGGTCCGGGACGGGAGGAGATTACGGTGCCCGGCGCCGCCGGGGATACCGCGGGGCGGGCGCCGCCGTGCGGGTGGGCCGCGGTGCGGCGGCCGGAGGAGCCCCGCGCCACGGGCCCGCCCGGGCCCGCCCCGGCCCGTCCGGCACCGCAGGTCGTCCCGGGCCGGCCGTCCGTCTCACCGTCCGAAGTGCCGCTCCATCCCGTCCCACACCCGGTCGTAGCCGCTCTGCAGATGCCCGGCGCCGAGCGCCTGCGCGGTCGCCGTCACCGGCCAGCGGGTCTCGAACATGAAGGCGAGACCGTCGTCCACCTTCTGCGGCGTCAGCTCGGCCGCGCTCGCCTTCTCGAAGGTCTCGCGGTCGGGTCCGTGCGCGGACATCATGTTGTGCAGTGAGCCGCCGCCGGGCACGAAGCCGCCCGGCCCGGAGGTCTTGGCGTCGTAGGCGCCCTCGATCAGCCCCATGTACTCGCTCATCACGTTGCGGTGGAAGTACGGCGGCCGGAAGGTGTCCTCGCCGACCAGCCAGCGCGGCGCGAAGACCACGAAGTCGATGCCCGCCAGACCCGGGGTGTCGGACGGGGAGGTCAGCACGGTGAAGATCGACGGGTCGGGGTGGTCGTAGCTGATGCTGCCCAGGACGTTGAAGCGGCGCAGGTCGTAGACGTAGGGCGCCAGGGTGCCGTGCCAGGCGACGACGTCGAGCGGCGAGTGGCCGTACACCGCGGCCCAGAGGTTGCCGCAGAACTTGTTGACGACCTCCACCGGCTCCTCGCGGTCCTCGAACGCCGCGGCGGGCGCCAGGAAGTCGCGCGGGTTGGCGAGCCCGTTGGCGCCGATGGGGCCCAGTTCGGGGAGGGTGAACGGGCGTCCGTAGTTCTCGCAGACGTAGCCGCGCGCGGTGCCGGCGGTGAGCTCCACCCGGAAGCGGACGCCGCGCGGGATCAGCGCCACCTGCCCGGGTTCGGCCCGCAGCCGGCCGAACTCGGTGTGCAGCAGCAGACCGCCGCGTTCGGGGACGATCAGCAGTTCGCCGTCGGAGTCGGAGAACACCCGGTCCGTCATGGAGGCGTTGGCGGCGTAGAGGTGGACGGCCATGCCGGCGCGCTGCCGGATGTCGCCGTTGCCGCCGAGCGTCCACAGGCCGGCGACGAAGTCGGTGCCCGGGGCCGGGTCGGGGAGCGGGCCCCAGCGCAGCCGGTTGGGGTCGGGCTCGGTCTCGGTGAACGGGGCGCCGCGCAGCGCGCCGTTGTCCGTCCGGGCGAAGGGCGGGTGGGCCGCCGAGGGGCGGATGCGGTACAGCCAGGAGCGGCGGTTGTCGTGGCGCGGCTCGGTGAAGGCGCTGCCGCTCAGCTGCTCGGCGTAGAGCCCGAGCGGGGCGCGCTGCGGGGAGTTGCGGCCCACGGGCAGCGCGCCGGGCACCGCCTCCGAGCTGTGCTCGTTGCCGAACCCGGAGGAGTACGCCGGTGCCGCCGGCTCCGGGTCCGGGCCCCCGGCCCGTGCTTCCGTGTGCGTCGCGCTCATGACCGCTCCCGTCGTCCCGCTGTCCGGTTCCCGTGATTCCTGTGCTGAACCATAGGAATGGTGGCGTGGGCGCGTCAATGACCCGCCGGACCCGGGCCCGGGAGCGGCTCCGGAAAGCCCGATGCGGCAAGACGGGTGCCATCGTGCGTACCGGTCGGTATGGTCGGCGGTGCTCCCGCAACCGCGCCCCGGATCCCGTGCGGCGCGCCCGATCCCGGCACCGCCGGCCGCCCCATCCCCGACGGAGGGAACCGATGAGCCGCACCGCTCCGCGTATCTGCCCGCTCTGCGAGGCCACCTGCGGCCTCGTCCTCACTCTCGACGGCGACCGGGTCACCGCCGCCCGCGGCGACCGCGACGACGTGTTCAGCGCCGGCTTCGTCTGTCCCAAGGGCGCGGCCTTCGGCGGCCTCGACAACGACCCGGACCGCCTCGCCGGCCCCCTCGTGCGCCGCGGGGGGAGCCTGGCGGAGACCGGCTGGGACGAGGCATTCGACGAGGCCGCCGCCCTGCTGCGGCCGGTGATCGACACCCACGGCCCGGACGCCGTGGCCGTCGTCCTCGGCAACCCCAACGTCCACACCATGGCGGGCGGGCTCTACCCGCCGCTGCTGATCGGGGCGCTCCGCACCCGCAACGTCTACACCGCCAGCACCGTCGACCAGATGCCCAAGCACGTCTCCAGCGGGCTGATGTTCGGCGACGCCGCGGCCATCCCCGTCCCGGACCTCGACCACACCGCCCATCTGCTGCTGATCGGCGCCAACCCCCTGGAGTCCAACGGGAGCCTGTGCACCGCCCCGGACTTCCCCGGCCGGCTCAAGGCGCTGCGGCGGCGCGGCGGCACCCTCACCGTCGTCGACCCGCGCCGCACCCGCACCGCCGCGCTCGCCGACCGCCATCTGGCGCCCCGGCCCGGAACGGACGCGGCGCTGCTCGCCGCCCTGGTCCAAGTGCTCTTCGCCGAAGGGCTCACCGACCTCGGCCGGCTCGCGGAGCACGTCGAGGGCGTGGACGAGGTCCGCGCGCTCACCGAGGAGTTCACCCCGGAGGCGGTCGCCGCCCACTGCGATCTGCCCGCCGAGGAGATCCGGGCCACCGCCCGCGAACTGGCCGCCGCGCCCACCGCGGCCGTCTACGCCCGGGTCGGCGGCTCCACCGTCGAGTTCGGCACCCTGACCAACTGGCTGGCCGATGTGCTGAACGCGCTGACCGGCAACCTCGACCGGCCCGGCGGCGCGATGTTCCCGCTCTCCGCCACGGCCCGCGCCCCCCGCCCCGCCCGCCCCGGCAAGGGCTTCGCCCTCGGCCGCTGGCGCAGCCGCGTCTCCGGGCACCCGGAGGCCAAGGGAGAGCTGCCGCTCGCCGCCCTCGCCGAGGAGATCGAGACCCCGGGGGAGGGGCGGGTCCGCGCCGTCGTCCTGGTCGGGGCCAACCCGGTGCTCTCGGCACCGGACGGGGAGCGCCTGGACCGGGCGCTGGCCGGCGCCGACTGCGTCATATCCGTCGACCCGTACCTCAACGAGACCTCCCGGCACGCGCACGTCGTGCTGCCGCCGCCCCCGCCCTCCCGGTCCCCGCACTACGACTTCGCCTTCAACGCGCTGGCCGTGCGCAACCAGGTCCGCTACACCCGGGAGGCGCTGCCCCCGGCACCCGGGCGGCCGGACGAGTCCACGATCCTCGCCCGGCTCGTGCTCATCGCCGCGGGTCTGCACGGCGCGGACCCGGCCGAGGTGGACCGCACGGCCATCGGGGGCGCGCTCGCCAAGGCCGTCGCCGATCCGCACGGGCCGGTGCACGGCCGCGAACCGGCGGAGCTGGAGGCGGAGCTCACCGGGCGCACCGGGCCCGAACGCCGGCTGGACCTGATGCTGCGCCTCGGCCCGTACGGCGATGGCTTCGGCGCCCGCCCGGACGGCCTCTCCCTGGCCACGCTCCTCGAACACCCGCACGGCATCGACCTCGGGCCGCTGCGGCCCCGCGTCCCCGGGCTGCTGCGCACCCGCAGCGGCCGGATCGAGCTCTGCCCGGAACCCGTCGCGGCCGACATGCCGCGGCTGCGCCGCTCCCTGGACACGGCCTCCGGCGAGCTGCTGCTCGTCGGCCGCCGCCACCTCCGCTCGAACAACAGCTGGATGCACAAC
The DNA here is from genome assembly GCF_000220705.2 of Streptomyces xinghaiensis S187. Classification (GTDB taxonomy): domain Bacteria; phylum Actinomycetota; class Actinomycetes; order Streptomycetales; family Streptomycetaceae; genus Streptomyces; species Streptomyces xinghaiensis. The sequence goes on from NZ_CP023202.1 coordinate 6,056,333, forward strand.
GTGCCCGCCCTGACCGGCGGCAGCAACCGCTGCACCCTTCAGATCCACCCCGCGGACGCCGAACGGCTGGGCCTGGCCGACGGGGCCCCGGCCCGGGTCAAGGGCGAGGGCGGTGAGCTGGAGGTCCCGGTCGAGGTGACCGACGCGGTGCGCACCGGGGTGGTCAGCATCCCGCACGGCTGGGGCCACGACCGCCCGGGCACCCGGCTCTCGGTGGCCTCGGCGGCGCCCGGCGTGAACGTCAACCAGCTCCTGGACGGCAGCCGCCTCGACCCGCTCTCCGGGACCGCGGTGCTCAACGGTTTCCCGGTGCGGGTGGAGGCGGCGCGCTGAGCCGGCGTGCCCGGGCCGCGTCCGTCCGGGCACGCCGGTGCCGGCCGGTGGACGGGACCGTCCGGGGCCGGGGCGGGGCTGTTCCCGGGCGGCCGTTCCGGGGAGGCTGTCCCGGGGGACGTGAGCCGTGGCACGTCCGCCCGTTCTGGCGCCGGAAAACTAACAGCGCTAGTTTGGTTCCCCGGATCACATACCGAGCAGTCTGTCCTGGAGGGTAAGGCGATGAAGGCCCACGACGGGATGTACATCGACGGCGACTGGCGGCCCGCCGCCGGGCAGGACACGATCGCCGTGGTCAACCCGGCCGACGAGTCGGTCATCGGCACCGTCCCGGCCGGTACGGCGGAGGACGTGGACGCGGCCGTACGGGCCGCCCGCGCGGCCCTCCCCGGCTGGGCCGCCACCCCGCCCGCCGAGCGCGCCGCGCATCTCAAGGCGCTGCACGCCGCGCTCGACGCGCGCCGGGACGAGATCGCGGAGACCGTCACCGCCGAACTCGGCTCCCCGCTGAAGTTCTCCCAGGCCGTGCACGCCGCGGTGCCGGTCGCGGTCGCGGCGAGCTACGCGGAACTCGCCGCCACCCACCCCTTCGAGGAGAAGGTGGGCAACTCCACCGTCCTCTCGGAGCCGGTCGGCGTCGTCGGCGCGATCACGCCGTGGAACTACCCGCTGCACCAGATCGTCGCCAAGGCGGCCCCCGCGTTCGCCGCCGGCTGCACGGTCGTCCTCAAGCCCGCCGAGGACACCCCGCTCGTGGCCCGGCTCTTCGCGGAGATCGTGCACGAGGCGGGGCTGCCCGCCGGCGTGTTCAACCTCGTCACCGGCCTCGGCCCGGTCGCCGGGCAGGCGCTGGCCGAACACCCCGGGGTCGACATGGTGTCCTTCACCGGCTCCACCGGTGTCGGCAAGCAGATCGCCGCCACGGCGGCCGCGGCGGTGAAGCCGGCCGCCCTGGAGCTCGGCGGCAAGTCCGCGAACGTCATCCTGCCGGACGCCGACCTGGCCCGCGCCGTCAACGTCGGCGTCGCCAACGTCTTCGCCAACTCCGGCCAGACGTGCAGCGCGTGGACCCGGATGCTGGTGGACGCCGCCCGCTACGAGGAGGCCGTCGCCCTGGCCGCCGCGGCCGCCGCCAAGTACGTCCCCGGCGACCCGCTGGACCCCGCCAGCCGCCTCGGCCCCGTCGTCAGCGCCAAGCAGCGCGACCGTGTCACCGGCTACATCGAGCGCGGCGTCGAGGAGGGCGCCCGCCTGGTCGCGGGCGGCCCCGGGGCCCCCGAGGGCCGGGAGACCGGCTACTACATCCGGCCCACCGTCTTCGCCGACGTCACCCCGGAGATGACCATCGCGCAGGAGGAGATCTTCGGCCCCGTGCTGTCGATCCTGAAGTACGGGGACGAGGAGGAGGCCGTGACGATCGCCAACGGCACCGTCTACGGCCTCGCCGGAGCCGTCTGGTCCGCCGACGCCGAGCGGGCGGCGGCGTTCGCCCGCCGTCTGGAGACCGGCCAGGTCGACATCAACGGCGGCCGCTTCAACCCGCTCGCCCCGTTCGGCGGCTACAAGCAGTCGGGCGTGGGCCGGGAACTGGGCAGCCACGGGCTGGCCGAGTACCTGCAGACCAAGTCGCTCCAGTTCTGACGCGGCGCGGCGCCGTCCGCACCGCCCGCCCCCGTGCGGGGCGGGCGGGGGACGGGAAGCCCGGAGACCGAGAAGCCGAGAACACCGAGAAGCCGAGAACACCGAGAAGAGCGAGAAGAGCCGCCATGACCCGCGCCGTCGTGCTGCCCGCCGTCAACGCACCGCTGGAGATCACGGAGATCGAACTGCCCGACCCCGGACCCGGCCGGGTGCGGATCAGGATCGCCGCGGCCGGGGTCTGCCACTCCGATCTGTCCCTCTCCAACGGCACCCTGCGCCAGCCCGTCCCCGCCGTCCTCGGCCACGAGGGCGCGGGCACCGTCACCGCCGTCGGCGAGGGGGTCACCGCCGTCGCCCCCGGCGATGCGGTGGTCGTCAACTGGGCCCCGTCCTGCGGAAGTTGCCACTACTGCGGCCTCGGCGAGCCCTGGCTCTGCGCCAACGCCCTGGCCGGCGCCGCGGTGCCGTACGCCCGGCGGACGGACGGCACCCCGCTCCACCCCGGGCTCAACAGCGCCGTCTTCGCCGAGGAGACCGTCGTCTCCGAACGCTGCGTGCTGCCGCTGCCCGAGGGCGTCCCGCTGGCGGACGCGGCCCTCCTCGGCTGTGCCGTGCTCACCGGCTACGGAGCCGTCCACCACGCGGCGCGGGTGCGGGCGGGGGAGTCGGTCGCCGTGTTCGGCGTCGGCGGCGTCGGGCTCTCGGTGATCCAGGCGGCCAGGATCGCCGGCGCCGGGCAGATCATCGCCGTGGACGTCTCGCCGGAGAAGGAGGAGCTGGCCCGGAAGGCCGGAGCCACCGACTACCTGGTCGCCGCCGACGACACGGCCAAGCGGATACGGAAGCTCACCGGCGGGCACGGCTCGGACGTCGCCGTCGAGTGCGTCGGCCGGGCGCAGACGATCCGCACCGCCTGGTCCTCGACCCGGCGCGGCGGCCGCACCACGGTCGTCGGCATCGGCCGCAAGGACGACCAGGTGTCCTTCTCCGCCCTGGAGATCTTCCACTTCGGCCGCACCCTCTCGGGCTGCGTCTACGGCAACTGCGACCCGGCCCGGGACCTGCCGGTGCTGGCGGGCCTCATCCGCGAGGGCAGCCTCGACCTCAGCGGCATGGTCACCGACCGCATCGGCCTCGACGGGGTGCCGGCGGCGTTCGAGGCCATGCTGGCCGGCCGGGGCGGCCGGGCGCTGGTGGTGTTCTAGGGTCCGTCCGGCCGCGCCGGCACCGGCACCGCGGCCTCACCCCGCCGCGGTGCCCATCAGCACCCCGATGGCGTGGGTGACGGTCATCGCCGTGAAACCGCCGGTGACGTTGCGCAGCACCGCGATCCGCCGCGGTGCCCGGCCCAGCGCCGCGCTGGACCAGCCGGTCGCGGCCAGGGCGAGCAGCACCGTGCCGACCGTGACCCACAGCCGGACGGCGGCCGGCGGCAGCACGATCGCCATGAGCGGCAGCAGCGCGCCCACCGAGAAGGCGGCGAGGCTGGCCCAGGCGGCGTGCCAGGGGTTGGTGAGCTGCTCCGGGTCCAGGCCCAGCTCCGCCTCGGCGTGGGCGGCGAAGGCGTCGTGCCGGGTGAGCTCCTCGGCGACCTCGCGGGCGAGCCCGGGGGAGAGGCCCTTCGCCTCGTAGAGGCGGGCGAGTTCGGCGAGTTCGGCGTCCGGCGTCTCGGCCAGCTCCCGGCGCTCCTCGGCCAGGGTGGCGCGCTCGGAGTCGCGCTGGGTGCTCACGGAGACGTACTCCCCGACGGCCATCGACAGGGAGCCCGCGAAGAGCCCGGCGAGACCCGCCACGAGCAGGGTGTCCGCCGAGTCGGTGGCCCCCGCGACGCCGACCACGAGACCGGCCGTGGAGACGACGCCGTCGTTGGCGCCCAGCACGGCGGCGCGCAGCCAGTTGAGCCGAACCCCGAGGCCGGCGGCCCGGTGCGGCTCGTGGTGCCGCGGCTCGTCCGCGTCCGGGGGGCGCCCGCCGAGTGGTTCGCTCATGGCACGCAGTATCGGAGCGCCGCCACGGCAGGGCGGCCGGGACGCGCCGGGCCCGCCCCGTCCCGGCCGGCGGATGAGGACCGCGCCCCGCTCCGGCGGCCGGTGCCGGTTCCGGCGCGACGGGCTCCGGCCGTTCGGGTGCGGAGCGCGGCCCATGGCGTAGAATACCCAAGGGGGTATCGAAAGGAGCAAACCGTGGAGCTGGAGATGGCAGCGGAGGACCTGAAGTCGGTGCTGAACCGGCTGCGGCGGGCCCAGGGCCAGCTGTCCGGGATCATCCGGATGCTGGAGGACGGCCGGGACTGCGAGGACGTCATCACGCAGCTCTCCGCCGTGTCCAAGGCGCTGGACCGGGCCGGGTTCGCGATCATCGCGACCGGACTGCAGAGCTGCATGGCCGACGGTGACGTCGACGCGGCGGACCGCGATGCCATGAAGCTCCGCCTGGAGAAGCTCTTCCTCTCCCTGGCCTGACGTTCCGGCCCCGGGCGGGGCCCGGCGGCCGGACCCGCGTCAGGCCGCCGTCAGCCCTCTTCCGGAGGGTCAGCCCTCTTCCGGGCGGACGACGCGCAGGCCGGCCTTTCCGGCGGCGTCGAAGGCGTCGTCCACCACGACCGTCTCGCGGCCGGCCGCGTCCAGCATCGAGGCGGCGATCGTCGCGCGCATCCCGCTCGCGCAGTGCACCCACACCCGGCCCGGCGGCACCTCGCCGATCCGGCCGTGCAGTTCATGGATCGGGATGTGGACCGAGCCCTCGACATGGCCGGCGGCGCGTTCGGAGTCCCGGCGGACGTCCAGGACCACCACCCCGTCGCAGGCGGCCGGACCGGCCGTGCCACCCGCTCCGGTTCCGCGCGCCCTTCCCGCCTCCTCCGCCAGGCCCGCGAAGGTGCCCCGGCCGGAGGACCGCAGCCGCTCGCCGTCCCGGACCCAGCGGCGGGGGTCGCCGGCGGCCGCGGCGGCCGGCCGGTCGATCCCGACCCGGACCAGCTCCCGCTGCGCGTCCGCCAGCTGCTCCGGGCTCTCGGCCAGCAGGGTGACCGGCTTGCCCCAGGGGATCAGCCACGCCAGATAGGTGGCGAGCTGCCCGTCCGCCTCGAAGTTGTACGAGCCCGCCACGTGCCCCTCGGCGAACGCCGTACGGCTGCGCAGGTCCACCACCCACTCGCCGGCCGCAAGCCGCCGCGCGATCTCCCCGGCGTCCGCGGCCGCGGCGGGGGAGAGGTCCACCGGGGGCGGCCCGCCGGCGTTGACCGGCCCGATGTGCGCGTAGTAGGCGGGGATGTCGTCCAGCCCGGCCAGGAGGTCCGCCACGAACGCGTCCACGTCCTTGAGGAGGACGTCGTTGCTCTTCCGCTCGGCGCCGACGGTGGTGCTGTCCTGCTCCGTCTGCGGGGAGGAGGAGCAGAAGCTGCCGAAGCCGTGGGTGGGGAGCACCGGCACCTCGTCCGCGAGTTCCCGCGCCAGCCGCCGCGCCGAGGCGTGCTGGGCGCGCGCCAGCTCCTCGGTCAGCCGCGGCTCCACCAGATCCGGCCGCCCGACGCTGCCGATGAGCAGTGAGCCGCCGGTGAAGGCGGCAACCTCGCGGCCGTCCTCGGTCAGCAGGTACGCGAAGTGGTGCGGGGTGTGGCCGGGGGTCGCGAGGGCGCGCAGCGCCAGGCCCTCGTCCACCGGCAGGGTGTCGCCGTCGTGGGCGGGCGTGTGCGCGAACGGTACGCGCGCGGCGGCGGGCACCACATAACGGGCGCCGGTGATCCGCGCCAGCTCCGGCCCGCCGCTCACGTAGTCGTTGTGCACATGGGTCTCCACCACGGCGCCGATCCGCACGCCGCGCCGCGCCGCCGCGGCCACGACCCGGTCGATGTCGCGCGGGGGATCGACCACGACGGCGGTCCGGGGCCCGCCGGCCAGATAGCCGCGGTTGCCCAGCCCCTCGGTCTCCACGATGTCCACGAAGTACACGGGATGCCTCCTTTGCGGGTCCGCCCGCACGCGTACCCGGCGGCAGGCGTTCCAGCCGCCGGCGGGGCCGGCGCCCCGGCACCGCTCAGCAGGGCCGCAGCAGCAGCAGCGCGACGTCGTCGGCGCGCTGGCCCCCGTCTTCGGCCGGCCGGACCAGGGCGTCCGCGATGTCGTCCAGCCGTTCGAGGTCCGCCAGCGCGGAGACGCGGTCGGCCAGGGCGGAGACCGACAGCCCGATGTCCTCCCCGGGCCGCTCGACGAGACCGTCGGTGTACAGCACGAGCAGGCTGCCGGCCGGTACGGCGACCTCGGCGACCTCGTACCGGGCCCCGGAGTCGATGCCCAGCAGCAGCCCCGGCGGCACCTGCAGGACCCGGGTGCCGTGCCCCGGGATGTGCAGCAGCGGCGGCGGATGCCCGGCGCTCGCCAGCAGGGCCCGGTGCCGGGACAGGTCGAGATGGGCGTACAGGCAGCTGGTGAAGAGGCCCGGGTCCAGGTCGGTGACCAGCCGGTTGGCGCGGGTCAGCACCTCGTCGGGCGGTGCCCCGACGCTGGCGTGGGCGTGGACGGCGGTCCGCACCTGCCCCATCAGCGCGGCGGCCGTGACGTTGTGGCCCTGGACGTCCCCGATGAACGCGCCGGCGGTGACGGGGTCGAGGCGGATGAGGTCGTAGAAGTCGCCGCCGACGTCCATACCGCGGGTGGCGGAGGCATAGCGGGCCGCGATGTCCAGGCGGCCGGCCATCGGGGGCAGGCTCTGCGGCAGCAGGCTCCGCTGGAGGCTCTGGGCGAGCCGGTGCTTGGCCTCGTACAGCTGCGCGCGGTCGAGGGCCTGGGCGAGCAGGCCGCTCACCGAGGTGAGCGCGGCCCTCTCCTCCGGGGGGAAGGGATGCGTGTTCTCGTAGCCCAGGACGCAGGTGCCGACCGGGCGGCCGGAGGCGATCAGCGGCAGAAAGGCCCAGGCGTGCATGATCTGATCCGGCGGAGGGCTCGCGGGGAAGAGGCGCACCCGCTCCTCCGGTGAGGCGAGGAAGACGGGCGTGCCCTGGGCGAGAGCCCGTGCCACGGGAGCGTGCCCGGAGACCGGGGTCCCGTCGAAGAGGTTCAGCGTCGCGTCGGGGAAGCCGCGGTGGCCCGCCTGGTGCATACGGCCGCCCTCGGCGATCAGGAGGGCGAATCCGGAGGCCCCGAAAGCGGGCATCAGATGGTCCGCCGCCAGCTCCATGACCTGCCGCGCCCCGGTGGCCTTGGTCAGCGCGCCCGCCAGGTGCATCAGCTGGTAGATGGAGCCCACGCGGGTGGGCTCGCCGGGGCGGGAGCCCGGCTTCCCGGGCTGCTCCGGGTGCTCCTCCACGTGGGCGGGGGAGATCAGCACGCTGATCCCCGTCGCGTCGGGGTACAGCTGGAAGGTCAGCCACTGGTCCGGGGGGCGCAGTGCGGTGAAGGACGTGGCCTGCCGGCTGATGACGGCGGCACGGTAGCGGTCCTCGTACACGGGGTCGTCGAGCCAGGGCAGGACCTCCCACGGCAGTGCCCCCATCAGTTCCTCCACGCCGTGGTCCAGGAGCTCGGCCGCCCGGCGGCTGATGTAGGTGATGCGCGCGTCGAGCCCGAGGGCGCAGCACCCCTCGGGAAGGCGTTCGAGGAAACCGGCCACGGCCAGGGGGGCGGAGCGGCCGCCGGGCGCGGGCGCGCCGCCGGGCCCGGGCAGGACGCGGGTCGCGGCCAGGGGGCGCAGCGGATTCCCTTCCTCGGCCGCCCGGTGCAGCACCCCGGCCATCTCGGCGGCGAGTTCCTCGATCCGCTCCCGTTCCTCGTCGGGCAGGTGCTCGTCGTGCCCGGCGGGCCAGAAGAGCAGGACGGTTCCGTAGCAGGCGCCGGCGGCGAGCAGGGGGGCGGCTGCCAGCCGGAAGTCGTACGGCAGGATCAGCGCCGACTGCGGGTAGCGGCGGGACAGCTCGCCCGTACCGCTGATCCAGACGAAGCGCCGTTCACGGATGGCGTCGCCCCCCGGGGTGGGGGCGCTCAGCGGAACCCGGGCCCACGGGGCGATGAAGTCCAGCTGCACGCCGATCAGCATGTCCAGACGCAGCGCGTCCTCACCGGGCAGCGGCAGGTACAGGGCGGCGCCGTAGGCGTCGGTGTCCACGACGGCACCGGTCACCAGCTCTTCCAGCCGGCGTCGTTCCGGGCTGGACCGGACGGCCGACGGCCGCGGGGGTGATGGTCGCTGTGCCGGCACGTCCTGGCTCCCGTCTCACCCGCGGGGCGCGGCGGTGTCCTCCGGCGTCCGCGGCGAGGCCCGGCGGGCGGAGGACGGGACGGCGGCAGGTCCGGAATGCCGGGAATCGCTCATATCCGGATCGTACGCCGGGGCGGGGGAGGCGGCATGTGTACGGCGGGAGACGGGGGCGGGGGCGGGAGCCCGGGGGACGGGGCGGCGGTGTGGAGCGGTGGTGCCCGTCAGCCGGCCGCCTGCGGCCCGCCCGCCCCGGCGCCCGCGGGCCGGCCGGCGGCCAGTTCCTCGTACTGCAGAGCGAGCCCGTCGACCAGGGCCCGCAGTCCGGTCTCGAACGCGCCCTCGTCGACCTGCTGCTGGTGCTCGGCGAGCCGGTGGGCCTGCTGGAGGTGCGGGTAGTCCGCCGGGTCGTAGGCGGTGGCGTCGCCGACGAAGCCGCGGGCGAAGGATCCGAGGGCCGAGCCGGCGACGAAGTAGCGCATCAGGGCGCCGATCCGGGTGGCGTGGGCGGGCGGCCAGCCGGCCTCGACCATGGCGCCGAAGACCGCGTCGGCCATCCTCAGGCCCGCCGGGCGTCGCCCCGGGCCCTGGGCGAGGAACGGGACGATGTTGGGGTGGGCGGCCAGCGCCGCGCGGTAGGAGCGGCCCCAGCGCAGCAGCGCCGTGCGCCAGTCCTCGCCGCCGCCGAACATCGACAGGTCCACCTGGGCGACGACGGTGTCCGCCACCGCGTCCAGGATCTCGTCCTTGACCGCGAAGTGGTTGTAGAGCGACGGGCCGCTCACCCCCAGCTCCGCCGCGAGCCGGCGGGTGGAGAGTGCCGCCAGCCCGTCCTCGTCGATCAGCGCGAGCGCGGCTGTGACGATGCGCTCTCTGCTCAGCAGGGGCTTGCGGGGGCGGGCCATGCGCCACATAGTAGAGACGGCTAAAACTAGCAGCGTTAGTTAAATCGTCTTGAGGAGTGCGGCCGTGGATCTGGAACTCTCCGAGGAGCAGGCGGCCGTACGGCAGCTCGCCCGGGACTTCGTCGAGCGGGAGATCGCCCCGCACGCCGCCGCCTGGGACCGCGCCGAGCGGGTGGACCCCTCCGTGCCGGAGAAGCTCGGGCGGCTGGGCTTCCTCGGGCTCACCATCCCGGAGGAGTACGGCGGCTCCGGCGGTGACCACCTCGCCTACGTCCTGGTCACCGAGGAACTGGGGCGCGGCGACTCCGCGGTGCGCGGCATCCTCTCCGTCTCCCTCGGCCTCGTCGCCAAGTCCATCGCCGCCTGGGGCAGCGAGGAGCAGAAGCGCGCGTGGCTGCCGCGGCTGTGCTCCGGCGAGGCGCTGGGCTGCTTCGGCCTCACCGAGCCCGGCACCGGCTCGGACGCCGCGGCGCTCACCACCCGGGCGGTGCGCGAGGGGGACGGCTATGTGATCGACGGCTCCAAGATGTTCATCACCAACGGGACCGTGGCCGATGTGGTCCTGCTCTTCGCCCGCACCGGCGGCCCCGGCCACCGGGGCGTCAGCGCCTTCCTCGTCCCCGCGGACACCCCCGGCCTGGAGCGCCGGGAGATCCACGGGAAGCTCGGGCTGCGCGGCCAGGCCACGGCCGAGCTGACGCTCACCGGCGTGCGGGTACCGGCCTCGGCCCTGCTCGGCCCGGAGGGCAAGGGTTTCTCCGTCGCCATGTCCGCGCTGGCCAAGGGCCGGATGTCGGTGGCCGCCGGCTGCGTGGGCATCGCCCAGGCGGCCCTCGACGCCGCCGTGCGGTACGCGGGCGAGCGCGAGCAGTTCGGCAGGCCGATCGCGCACCACCAGCTCGTGCAGGAGCTGATCTCCGACATCGCCGTGGACGTCGACGCCGCCCGCCTGCTGACCTGGCGGGTCGCCGACCTGATCGAACGCGGACTGCCGTTCGCCACCGAGTCCTCGGTCGCCAAGCTCTACGCGAGCGAGGCCGCGGTGCGGTGCGCCAACAACGCCCTCCAGGTCTTCGGCGGCTACGGCTACATCGACGAGTACCCGGTGGGCAAGCTGGTCCGGGACGCGCGGGTGATGACCCTCTACGAGGGCACCAGCCAGATCCACAAGCTGCTGATCGGCCGCTCCCTCACCGGGGTCGCCGCCTTCTGACCGGGCGCGGGCCGGCGGTCCCCCGGCCCGCGTCCGCCCGGCGCCCGGTCTCCTAAGCGCTTGCTCAGTACCCTGTAAGGTGTTCGCCGCCGGTGGAGAGGCCGCCGGGCACCGGAGAAGCGGGGCGCGATGAGCAGCGAGGCGCAGCAGACCGAGGAGTGGGCGGATGTGACGCCCGACGCCGCCAGGCGGCTGGTGAAGGCCGCCGTCGAGGCCTTCGCCGAGCGCGGTTACCACGCCACCACCACCCGGGACATCGCCTCCCGCGCCGGCATGAGCCCGGCGGCGCTCTACATCCACTACAAGACCAAGGAAGAGCTGCTCTACCAGATCAGCGGGGTCGGCCACCGGCTCGCCCTCGGCATGCTGGAGCGGGCGGCCGACGGCGGGGGCAGCCCCGCCGAGCGGCTCGCCGACGCGGTGCGGTCCTTCGCCCGCTGGCAGGCCGAGCGCCACACCACCGCGCGCGTCGTCCAGTACGAGCTGGGCGCGCTGGGCGAGGAGCACCACGCCGAGCTGCTCGACGTGCGCCGGAGGACCGACGGCGCGGTGCGCCGGATCATCCAGGACGGCGTCACGGCGGGCGACTTCGACGTACCGGACGTCAGCGGCACGACGCTCGCGGTGCTGTCGCTCTGCGTCGACGTGGCCCGGTGGTTCAATCCGGAGGGCCGCCGCACCCCCGAGGAGGTCGGCGAGCTCTACGCGGACCTCGTCCTGCGCATGGTCGGCGCGGCCCGCCCGGGGGCCTGAGGGCGTGAAGGCCTGAGGGTGTGAAGGGCTGGGGGCCCGCGGGGGCCGGCGGCCGCCGGAACAGCCGGAGACCGCCGGGAGCCCCCGGGAGTGCTCAGAGGTAGAAGCGGCTCACGCTCTCCGCGACGCAGACCGGCTTGTCGCCGCCCTCGCGCTCGACGGTGACGGCGGCGGTCAGCTGGACGCCTCCGGCCACCTCGCTCACCCCGGCGATCCGCCCGGTGGCCCGCAGCCGGGAGCCGACGGGCACGGGGGAGGGGAAGCGGACCTTGTTGGTGCCGTAGTTGATGCCCATCCGCACCCCCTCCACCCGCATCAGCTGCGGGACGAGGACGGGCAGCAGCGAGAGGGTCAGGTAACCGTGGGCGATCGTCGTCCCGAAGGGGCCGGCGGCGGCCTTCTCCGGGTCGACGTGAATCCACTGGTGGTCACCGGTCGCCTCGGCGAAGAGGTCGATCCGCTTCTGGTCGATTTCCAGCCAGTCGCTGTGGCCCAGCTCCTCGCCGACCGCGGACTTCAGCTCGTCGAGCGACGCGAACACCCGGGGCTCCGCCATCTCCATGACCTCCCAAAGACAGATACTAAGCGGTTGCTCAGCATGCTGCCCGGTGCGGTCCCTGTCAACGGCCCGGCCGCGGCTACGGGCGAGGTCACACCGGCCGGACGCGGTGCGGGCGGGGCGTGGACGCGGGCTGGACCGGCGGGGCGGGGCCGGTGTGGCGGGACCGGCGGACCGGTGGGCGGTCGTCCGTCCCGCCGCGTAGCCTTGGGCGGCGTGCCGCAGATTCCAGCAGGACTCCAAGAACTCACCGTGGGCCAGCTCTCCGCGCGCAGCGGCGCCGCGGTCTCCGCCCTGCGCTTCTACGAGGCCAAGGGGCTGATCAGCAGCCGCCGCACGGCGGGCAACCAGCGCCGCTACAGCCGTGACGCGCTGCGCCGGGTGGCCTTCGTGCGGGCCGCCCAGCGGGTCGGCATCCCCCTCGCCACCATCCGTGACGCACTCGCCGAGCTGCCCGACGAGCGTACGCCGACCCGCGAGGACTGGGCACGGCTCTCCGAGGCCTGGCGCTCCGAGCTGGACCAGCGCATCGCGCAGCTCGCACGGCTCCGCGACCATCTGACCGACTGCATCGGCTGCGGCTGCCTCTCCCTGGAGACCTGTGTGCTCTCCAACCCCGATGACATGCGCGGCGGTCTCGGCAGCGGATCGGCGCTGCTGTCCGAGCGCGGGCGGGCGCGCGGCGGCTGAACGCTGTGGCGTGCGCCGCGCGGGGGCCGGGGAATCCCGTGTCCCGGTTGTCTCAGGGGGTGGTGGCGGAGGCCAGGGCCGGCCGCCGCGACCGGCGGGAGGCGGCCAGGGCCTGCTCGGTCAGCACCGGTTCCGGCACGACGATGCCGCAGTCCGTGCAGACCGGGCCGGAGCTGGGGACGTGGTCCAGGCCGCCGCGCCAGGCGATACGGGGCGAGTCGCAGACCGGGCAGAGGGAGCCGGGTTCCGACTCCAGCGCCGTGATGATGCGCCGCAGCACGTCGGCCAGCGGTGCCGTCGGATGGACCAGGGGATCGTCGCACCAGGCCACTCCGCAGCCGCCCCAGGTGCACCGGTGCCAGTCGTCCAGGGCGCTCGGCTGCCGTATGCCGAGCCGCTTCTCCTGCTTGCGGCGGACACCGAACGCCACGTCGTACGCCAGCCAGACCCGGCGGGCCTCCTCCAGTTCCGTCAGGGCCGCCACCAGCCGGTCCGGTCCGGGCCGCCGGTCCTCGGTGCCGATGCCGACCCGGCCGCACAGATGGTGCCAGGTCGCCCGGTGCCCGTACGGGGCGAATTTCTCCAGGCACCGGCGCAGCGCGGTGCGGCGCTGCTCGGGGGTCAGCCGGGGGTCACGCACCTGTTCGGCGAGACTTCTGAATCCTGCCATTCGTCTCCCACCTCCGTCGCTCGTGCTTCGGCGATGTGGAATGGACGTACCGCGACCCGAAATGGCTCCCGCTCCGGGGAGTTGACCGCAAACTGTCCGGTTGCGCGCCCTTGCGTCCCGGCCGGCGCACCGTCAGGTACCGGATAGCGGATACCGCTGACGGACCATCGGAAAATCTGGTGTCAGCTCCCTTCCGTGCTGCTGTACCCGGCGGTAACGTCCGGCGCACCCCCCTTCTGGAAGGAGCAGGAATGCGCCGGTGCCGTACGCGTTCCCTCAGCCGCAGAGTCCCGCGCCCGCGCGGGGCTCTTCTCATGACCGCGCTGCTCGCCCTCGGCGCGGGACTGCTCTCCCCGCCCCCGCCCGCCGCCGCCTCCGCGCCGGCCACATCCGCCGCCACCGCCGCCACCGCCGCCACCGCGGCCTCCGCGGACGACTACTGCGCGGACCAGTGCTCCGACATCCTCCCGCCCGGCGCCAACGGCAACGCCACCCTCGCCGGCATCCTCGCCCACCGCACCCTCGGTACCCGGCCCAAGCACAGCTCCGACCAGCTCGGCCCGTACACCGACCTGGTCGCCGGCTATCCCTCCCTCACCGACGCCTCCCTCGCCGAGTTCTTCAACGACGCCTCCTTCGGCGTTCCCGAGGACCAGGTCGAGTCCGTCACCCGCCCCCGCGACGACGTGACGATCACCCGCGACAAGAAGACCGGCGTCCCGCACATCCAGGGCACCACCCGCGAGGGCACCGAGTTCGGCGCCGGATACGCCGCCGCCCAGGACCGGCTCTGGCTGATGGACCTCTTCCGCCACATAGGCCGCGGCGAGCTCACCCCCTTCGCGGGCGGAGCCGCCGGAAACCAGGGCCTGGAGCAGCAGTTCTGGCCGCAGGCGCCGTACACCGAGGCCGACCTGCAGGCGCAGATCGACCGGATCGCCGCCTCCGGCGAGCGCGGCGCGCAGGCCATGGCCGACTCCCGGGCCTACCTCGACGGCATCAACGCCTACATCGAGAAGGCCAAGAAGGGCCGCTACTTCCCCGGCGAGTACGTCCTCACCGGGCATGTCGACGCCATCACCAATATCGGCACCATCGAGAAGTTCGAGCTGACCGACATGGTGGCGCTCGCCTCCGTCGTCGGCGCCCTCTTCGGCGGCGGCGGGGGCGGTGAGGTGCAGTCCGCGATCGCGCTGCTCGCCGCGCAGGAGAAGTACGGCACCGAGAAGGGCACCGCCGTCTGGGAGGCGTTCCGGCAGCGCAACGACCCCGAGGCCGTCCTCACCCTGCACGACGGGGAGTCCTTCCCCTACGCCGGCAAGCCGGAGGACCCCCGCGGCGCCGCCCTGCCCGACCCGGGCTCCGTGACCGCCGAGCCGCTGGTGTACGACCGCGAGGGCACGGCCGTGAAGGACGCCGAGGACCCGGTCAAGGCGCCCTCGCACCTGCGGAAGCTGCGGAACCTCCACGACGACGGGGTGCTCCCCGCCGACCTGTTCGCGAAGCCGCACGGCATGTCCAACGCCCTGATGGTCTCCGGCGCCCACACCGCGAGCGGCAACCCCGTCGCCGTCTTCGGCCCGCAGACCGGCTACTTCGCGCCCCAGCTGCTGATGCTCCAGGAGCTCCAGGGCCCGGGCATCAGCGCCCGCGGCGCGTCCTTCGCCGGCGTCGGGATGTACGTCCAGCTCGGCCGCGGCCAGGACTACGCCTGGAGCGCCACCTCCGCCGGGCAGGACATCACCGACACCTACGCCGTCGAACTGTGCGAGCCCGACGGCTCCGCACCCACCAAGGACTCCTCGCACTACCGCGACGGCGGCGCCTGCGAGCCGATGGAGAAGCTGGAGAAGCGCAACGCCTGGAAGCCCTCCCTCGCCGACTCCACGGCCAAGGGCTCCTACCGGATGCAGGTGTTCCGCACCGACTACGGCATCGTCACCCACCGCGCCACGGTGGACGGCGAGCCGGTCGCCTTCACCTCGCTGCGCTCCACCTACCGCCACGAGGCCGAGTCGATCATCGGCTTCCAGATGTTCAACGACCCCGGCTACGTCACGGACGCCAAGTCCTTCCAGCGCGCGGCCGAGCACGTCAACTACACCTTCAACTGGTTCTACGCCGACTCCCGCGACACCGCCTACTTCAACAGCGGCAGCAACCCGGTCCGGGCCGGGGGCGTCGACGCCTCACTGCCGGTGAAGGCCGAAGAGGCGTACGAGTGGCGGGAGTTCGACCCCGGGCCCAACACCGCCGCGTACACCCCGGCCGCCGAGCACCCGCAGTCGGTGAACCAGGACTACTACATCTCCTGGAACAACAAGCAGGCGGAGGACTACACCTCGGCCGGCTTCGGCGACGGCTCCGTCCACCGCGGCGACCTGCTCGACACCCGGGTGAAGCGGCTGACGGAGCGGGGCGGGGTCACCCGCGCCTCCCTCACCCGCGTCATGGCCGAGGCCGGGGTCACCGACCTGCGCGGCGAAGCCGTCCTGCCCGAGCTGCTGAAGGTGCTGCGCGGCGGCGCCGTGAGCGACCCGGCGGCGGCCGAGGCCGTCCAGCGGCTGGAGTCCTGGGCGGCCGGCGGCGCCCAGCGCAAGGAGACGAAGGCGGGCTCGCGGACCTACGCCCACGCGGAGGCCATCCGCACCATGGACGCCTGGTGGCCGCTGCTCGTCGAGGCCCAGTTCGCCCCCGGCCTCGGCGACGCGCTCTACGATGCCTTCCGCGCCAAGCTGCCGCTGGACGAGTCGCCGTCCGCGAGCCACGGCGCGACGGGCGGGCACGCGGGCTCGGCCTTCCTCGCCGGCTGGTGGAGCTATGTCGACAAGGACCTCCGGGCCGTCCTCGGCGAGCCGGTCGCGGGTGGTCTGGAGGAGGAGTTCTGCGGCGGCGGGGACCTCTCCGCCTGCCGTGAGGTCCTGCTGACGACGCTCACCCGGGCGGCCGCCACCCCGGCCACCGAGGTCTACCCGGGCGACGAGGACTGCGAGCCGGGCGACCAGTGGTGCTCGGACGCGATCATCCACCGGCCGGTCGGCGGGATCACGCACCCGGTCGTCCACTGGCAGAACCGCCCGACCTACCAGCAGGTGGTGGAGTTCCCCCGGCACCGCTGAGACGTCACGCTCCGGGCGACCACCCCGGGCGGCGGCCGGCACCCACCGGCCGCCGCCCGGCGGCGTGCGGGCGGCCCGGGCCCCGGGCCGTCAACTCCCCGGCGCCCGCATGCCGTTCACCACCGGTACAGCAGATGCTCCGCGCGCACCCGGCGGAACGCCGCCAGGTCCGCCCGCCAGCCCGCCACCACCTCGTCGGTGTCCGCCCCCCGGTCGATCGCCGTACGGACCCAGGTGCTGCCGGTCAGCTTGTCGATCCAGTGGTCGGAGCGCCAGGTGAAGCCGTCCCACACCCGCTTCGCGGTGACCAGCAGCCCGATCCCGGTGCGGACCGGGTCGAACGCCTCCCGGTCGTGGACGTGCAGCTGCACCCCGCCCACCGTGCGGCCCTGGAATTTGGAGAAGACCGGCTGGAAGTACGCCTCCCGGAAGCGCACCCCGGGCAGCTCCAGCCCGTTCGCGGCCTCCGCCCAGCGGCGGTCGATCCCCTCGGCGCCCAGCAGTTCGAACGGCCGGGTGGTGCCGCGTCCCTCCGAGAGGTTGGTGCCCTCGAAGAGGCAGGTGCCGGAGTAGACCAGGGCCGTCTCGGGCGTCGGCATGTTCGGGCTCGGGGGGACCCAGGGCAGCCCGGTCTCGTCGAAGAAGTCGCCGCGCCGCCAGCCCGACATCCGGACCACGTCCAGCTCGACCGCCCGGCCGGCCGCCTCCGGCACGAACTCGGCGTTGTACAGCAGCGCCAGCTCGCCGACCGTCATGCCGTGCGCCTGGGCGATCGGCTCCCGGCCCACGAAGGTGGCGAACTCCTTCTCCAGCACCGGCCCGTACGCGCCCCGCCCGGTGACGGGGTTCGGCCGGTCCAGCACCATGAAGCGCTTGCCCGCGAGGACGGCGGCGACCATGCAGTCGTACATCGTCCAGATGTAGGTGTAGAAGCGGGAGCCGGCGTCCTGGATGTCGAAGACGACCGTGTCCACGCCGGAGGCGGTGAAGATGTCCGCCAGCTCCTGCCCGCTCTTGAGGTAGGTGTCGTAGACCGGCAGGCCCGTCGCCGGGTCCTCGTACCGGCCCTCGGAGCCGCCCGCCTGCGCGGTGCCGCGGAAGCCGTGCTCGGGGCCGAAGACGGCCGTCAGGTTCACCCGCTCGTCGGCGTGCATGACGTCCACCAGATGGCGCACCTCCGCCGTCACCCCGGTGGGGTTGGTGACCACCCCGGCCTTCTGCCCCTCCAGCGGCGCGTAGCCCGCCGCCGCGAGCCGGTCGAAGCCGGTACGGACCCGGGGCCCGCCGTGGCGCCCGGACCGGCCGCCCGCCGCCTCGGCGCCGGCCGCGGGCGCGGCGGTGGCGGCCACCGCGCCGACGGCTCCCGTGACCGCCAGCAGATTTCTCCGGGACAGGGACATCCAGCACCTCCGGGCTCGGCGTCGGACCGGGGCGCGGCGGCGCCGGCCCCGGCGATTGCGCTGTGCTCCCGCACGCTAACCCGCCGGAGCCCCGCGCGGAACGACCCCGGCGGCCGCCGTCCGGCCGCTCCCGCCACCCTTCCCCCGTGACATACCGACCGGTTAGTGTGCGGTGCGGACGCCGCCCGTGCCACCGGCACCGGCCGCGGGCCGCGGTACGGACAGGCCGCAGCCGAAACCGGAGGGGACGCCCGATGCCCGAGTCGATCTACGCCGCCCGGCCCTGGCTCAAACTGCTCAGCGAGGCCCAGCGGGCCCCCGTCGATCCGCCGGAGACCACACTCCACGCCTTCCGCGACGCGGTGCGCCGGGCCCCGGACCACCCGGCCCTGGCCTACTTCGACGCCCGGCTGGACTACCGCGGGCTCGACGAGCTCTCCGACGGCTTCGCCGCGCACCTCGCCGCACGGGACTTCCGGCGGGGCGACCGGCTGGCGCTGGTCCTGCAGAACACCCCCCACTTCGTGATCGCGCTGCTGGGGGCGTGGAAGGCGGGCGGGATCGTCGTCCCCGTCAACCCGATGTACAAGGAGCGGGAGGTCGCGCACGTCCTCACCGACGCGGGCGTGACCGCCCTGGTCTGCTCCGGCCACGCCTGGGAGGCCTTCCTGCGCCGGACCGCCTCCGACTCCCCGGTGCGCCTGGCGTACACCGCCGAGGAGCGGGACCTGCAGACCCGGAACGACACCCGGGTGCTGCCTGCGGAGTGCGCGCCCCGCGCCGAGGACGCCACCGACCTGCTCCGGGCCGCGCGGAGCGGCGGCCGGCCGCCGGCGGACCGGGAGCCGGGGGGCGGCGAGACCGCGCTCATCAGCTACACCTCCGGCACCAGCGGCGCCCCCAAGGGCGCCATGAACACCCACGGCAACATCGCCCACAACGCCGAGCGGATGCGCGCCGGTGCCGGACTCGGCGACGGCGTCCGGGTGTTCGGGCTGGCCCCGCTCTTCCACATCACCGGCATGGTCGTCCAGGTCGCCACCTGCATCGCCGGCGCGGGCACCCTCGCCCTCGCGTACCGCTTCGAGGCCGGGGTCGTCCTCGACGCCTTCGCCGAGCACCGGCCCGACTTCACCGTCGGCCCGTCCACCGCCTTCATGGCGCTGGCCGCGCACCCCTCCTGCACCCGCGACCACTTCAGCTCCTTCGCCATGATCGCCTCCGGCGGGGCCCCGCTGCCGCCCGCCCTGGTGGAGAAGTTCCGCGCCGACTTCGGCCCCTACATCCGCAACGGCTACGGCCTGACCGAGTGCACCGCGCCCTGCGCGAGCGTCCCGCCGCACCGGGAGGCGCCGGTCGACCCCGTCTCCGGCACGCTCGCGGTCGGCGTGCCCGGCGCCGACACCCTGGTGCGGATCCTGGACGAGGACGGCCGGGAGGTGCCCTTCGGCGAGCCGGGGGAGATCGTGGTGCGCGGGCCGCAGGTCGTGCCCGGATACTGGAACCGGCCGGAGGACACCGAGGCCGCGCTGCCCGGGGGCGAACTGCGTACCGGCGACATCGGCTTCATGGACCCCGACGGCTGGCTGTACGTCGTCGACCGCAAGAAGGACATGATCAACGCCTCGGGGTTCAAGGTCTGGCCGCGCGAGGTGGAGGATGTCCTCTACAGTCATCCGGCGGTCCGCGAGGCGGCCGTGGTGGGCGTCCCGGACCCGTACCGGGGCGAGTCGGTGAAGGCGTACGCCAGCCTGCGGCCCGGCGCCCGCGCCGAGCCCGCCGAGCTCGTCGCGTACTGCCGGGAGCGGCTCGCCGCGTACAAGTACCCGCGGGAGGTCGAGATCCTGCCGGAGCTGCCGAAGACGGCCAGTGGGAAGATCCTGCGGCGGGAACTGCGCGTCCGGGCCTGAGGGCGCGGGCGGCGGCAGGACGGCGCGGTACGGCGGCATGCCAGGACGGCGCGGCACGGCGCCGCGGCACGACACGGAGAGCAGAGAGGCAAGGTGGCGGTGATGGCCAGAACGACGGAGGGCAGCGGAGCACCGGTTCCGCAGCGGCTGCTGGCCGCCGCCACCCGCCTTTTCGCGGACCGGGGCTACGACCGGACGTCCGTCCAGGAGATCGTGGAGGCCGCGGGGGTGACCAAGGGCGCCCTCTACCACTACTTCGGCTCCAAGGACGACCTGCTGCACGAGATCTACGGCCGGGTGCTCCGCCTGCAGCAGGAGCGGCTCGACGCCTTCGCGGAGTCCGGTGCCCCGGTCGAGGAGCGGCTGCGGGGCGCGGCGGCCGACGTCGTCGTCACCACCCTCGAACACCTCGACGACGCGACGATCTTCTTCCGCTCGATGCACCAGCTGAGCCCGGAGAAGAACAAGCAGGTGCGGGCCGAGCGGCGGCGCTACCACGAGCGCTTCCGCGCCCTGATCGAGGAGGGGCAGCGCACCGGCGTCTTCTCCACCGCGACCCCGGCCGACCTGGTGGTCGACTACCACTTCGGCTCGGTGCACCACCTGGCCACCTGGTACCGGCCGGAGGGGCCGCTCACCCAGCAGGAGGTGGCCGACCACCTCGCCGACCTGCTGCTGCGCGCCCTGCGGCCATAGTCGGCGGGGCGGCCACGCGGCGGGACGGCGGACGCGGCGGGAACCGGGCGGGCCCGGACCGGATCTCCGGTCCGGGCCCGCCCCGGTCCGCCGCGCGGTGCCCGCGGCGGCAGCCCGCCGTCAGCGGTACTGCTTGATCTCCCGGCGCGCCAGCGAGCGCTGGTGCACCTCGTCCGGCCCGTCGGCGAGCTGGATGGTCCGGGCCGCGGCCCACAGCTCCGCCAGCGGGGTGTCCTGGCTGACGCCGGCGGCGCCGTGCAGCTGTACCGCCCGGTCCAGCAGGGCCACCACGGTGCGCGGTGTGGCGATCTTGATGGCCTGGATCTCGGTGTGCGCGCCCCGGTTGCCGACCGTGTCCATCAGCCAGGCGGTCTTGAGGACCAGCAGCCGCAGCTGCTCGACGGCCACCCGGGCGTCCGCGATCCAGCCCTGGACGACGCCCTGCTCGGCCAGCGGCTTGCCGAAGGCCGTACGGGACACCGCGCGCCGGCACATCAGCTCGATGCCCCGCTCGGCCATGCCGATCAGCCGCATGCAGTGGTGGATCCGGCCGGGGCCCAGCCGGGCCTGGGCGATGGCGAAACCGCCGCCCTCCTCGCCCACGAGGTTCGTCACCGGGACGCGGACCCGGTCGAAGACGATCTCGGCGTGGCCGCCGTGGTGGTCGTCCTCGTAGCCGTAGACCTTCATGGCCCGGCGGACCTCGACGCCCGGGGTGTCGCGGGGGACGAGCACCATGGACTGCTGGCGGCGGACGTCCGCGCCCTCGGGGTCGGTCTTGCCCATCACGATGAAGATCTTGCAGTCCGGGTTCATCGCCCCGGAGATGTACCACTTGCGGCCGGTGATGACGTACTCGTCGCCGTCCCGCTCGATCCGGGTCTCGATGTTGGTGGCGTCGGAGGAGGCCACCTCCGGCTCGGTCATCGCGAACGCGGAGCGGATCTCCCCGGCGAGCAGCGGCTCCAGCCACTCCTTGCGCTGCGCCTCCGTGGCGAACTCGGCGAGGAGCTCCATGTTGCCGGTGTCCGGGGCCGCGCAGTTCAGGGCGGTGGGCGCGAGCTGCGGGCTGCGGCCGGTGATCTCGGCCAGCGGGGCGTACTGGAGGTTCGTCAGCCCGGCGCCGTACTGCTCGTCGGGCAGGAAGAGGTTCCACAGCCCCTGCCGGCGGGCCTCGGCCTTGAGCTCCTCGACCACCGGCGGGGTGTCCCACCGGGAGGCCAGTCCGGCCCGCTGCTCCTCGGCGGTCCGCTCCGCCGGGTAGACGTGCTCGTCCATGAACGCGAGGAGTTTCGCGCGGAGTTCCTCGGTACGGGCGTCGAATGCGAAATCCATGAGCTCAGCCTTCCTGCAGGGTGGTGAGGCCGTTGTCGATGAAGACCGGGACGAGGGCGCCGATGCGGTCGAAGCCCGAGCCGACGGTCTGGCCGAGGGTGTAGCGGTAGTGGATGCCTTCGAGGATCACCGCGAGCTTGAAGTAGGCGAACGCGGTGTACCAGGCGATCCGTGAGACGTCGCGGCCGGAGCCGGCGGCGTAGCGCTCGATCAGCTCGGCCGGGGCGGGGTGGCCGGGGGCGCCGGCGGTGGTGCTGATCGGCATGCCGGGCAGGGCGCGCTGACCGCTGTACATCACCAGCAGCCCCAGGTCGGTGAGCGGGTCGCCGAGGGTGGACATCTCCCAGTCGAGGACGGCCCGCACGGAGTCGTCGGGGCCGACGAGGACGTTGTCCAGCCGGTAGTCGCCGTGGACGACGGCGGGCGCGGGGGAGCCGGGCAGCGCCTTGCCCAGGGAGGCGTGGAGCTCGTCGATCCCGGCGAGCTCGCGGTTGCGGGAGGCGTCGAGCTGCTTGCCCCAGCGGCGCAGCTGGCGGTCGAGGAAGCCCTCCGGGCGCCCGAAGTCGCCCAGGCCCACCGCCTCCGGCTCGACGGCGTGCAGCGCGACCAGGGTGTCGACGAGTCCGAGCACCACCCCGCGGGTGCGCTCCGGCCCCAGCGGGACCAGCTCCTCGGACTTGCGGTAGGGGGTGCCCTCCACGAACTCCATGACGTAGAAGGCGGAGCCGATGACGGACTCGTCCTCGCAGAGCAGTACGGTTTCGGGCACCGGTACGGCCGTCGGGTGCAGGGCGCTGATCACCCGGTGCTCGCGGCTCATGTCGTGGGCGGTGGCGAGCACATGGCCCAGCGGCGGCCGGCGCACCACCCAGCGGGAGGTGCCGTCGGTGACCGCGTAGGTGAGGTTCGACCGGCCGCCCTCGATCAGCCGGGCGGTCAGCGGCCCCCGCACCAGCCCGGGGCGTTCGCGGTCGAGATGGCCGCGGAGGCGGTCCAGATCGAGGCCGGGCGGGTGGTCCTTGCTCATCACTGCTCCTTGGGGGAAGGGACGTCCCGCTCATCATGCCGACCAGTCGGTATGACGTCCAGACCCGGGCGGCACTTGACAGCCGGGCCGGGCGCCGGAGCGGCGCCGCGTCACAGGACCAGGAGGGTCCCGCACGCCGCCATGGCGACGACGCAGCCCGCCGCCAGCGTGACCGATCCTACGGACACGGCCCCGGGCCGCGCCCGGTCCAGCGCCCGGATCCTGCGGTGGGCGGCGGTCAGCAGTACGAGCCAGGCCGCGGCCGTCAGGGCCACCGCCACGGCGGCGACGGCACCGGTGTCGCCGTGCAGGGCCAGCCGCACGCCCAGGATCGCGGCCACCGTGCCCGCCAGCGTCGAACGCCGCCAGGCGAAACCGGTGCGCTCGGGCTGTGCCGCCGGGTCGCGCGGGGCCGTCTCCGTCATCAGCCCGCCCAGCCGACGGCCACGGTGATGACCATCACCGCGGAGACCAGGATCACCCCGGCCGCGAGGAGGGCGGGGAAGCGCGTGGAGGGCAGGTCCTCGCCGCGCCGCATCGCCAGTTCCACCCGCACCCAGTGGTTCACCGCCCGCGCGGCCACCAGCGCCCCGCCGACCAGCAGCACGACGGCGACGGTGGCCCGTACCGAGCGGTGCAGGTCCGGCAGGAACTGGGCGACCGCGAAGCCGCCGCCCACCAGGGCCAGGGCGGTGCGCAGCCAGGCGAGGAAGGTCCGCTCGTTGGCGAGGGAGAAGCGGTAGTCGGGGGTCTCGCCCTGGGACCGGATCCGGGCGGGGGAGAACCACAGCCGCACTCCGGCGGCCGCCGCACGCACTTTTCCGAACGGAGTTCCGGCCATGACCCCATCCAACCACCAGGGGCCGGGGAATTCCTTCGAGGGGTGAAGGCGGAGCGCGGCCGTCCCCGGGGACGGAATCCGCTCTCCCCCCGGAACGGGCCCCCGGCCTGCGGTCATACACTGCGGGAGGCGGCTGCCGGGCGGGCCCGATTATCAACAAGATGTAAACAACCATCCGGTGAGGAAACGGTCCTCCGGGGACGCCTTGACGCGGAGTGGTGACTAACGGTTTGCTGTCTGTGATCATCGGTCGGTGTAGCGGAGATCACGCCGCCGGCGGGTCCGCCAGATGCACGGACAAGTGCCCCATACCGGGCGGAAAGTGGCGTGTTGCCGTGGAGGAAGAAGCTCACGGATGACCCCTCCACCGCCGCCACCGCCCCCGCTGGGCAGATCCCGCAACAAGGACGGCTTCGCCTTCGACCCGGCCCTCGACGACACGGAGCTCGCCGGGGTCCGCGACGCGCTCGTACAGGGCCGCTGGGGTGAGAGCCGCACCCTGCTGGCCAGGACCGGCCGGGACTGGGACCGCCGCGGCCACCGGCTGGTCGTCCTCGGCATGGAGCCCAACAGCGCGGCCTGGGCCGAGGAGTGGCGGCTGGCCGAGCCCGACAGCGTGGACGCCGCCGCCCTGTACGCCTGCGCCAAGGTCTTCCGCGCGCTGCGCGGCAAGGAGGACCCGGCCGCCGCCCGCGAGGTCTGCCGGGCCGCCGCCCGGATGTACCCCGCCGACCCGTCCCCCTGGCTGGCCCTGCTGATCCTGGCCCGGCACACCGGCACCGACGAGGAGCGGCTGCAGATCTTCGACCAGGTGCGCGGCCGCCACCGCGAACACCACCACGCGCACCACCTCATGACGGCCTGCCTGGCCGAACACCAGCAGGGCGACCGGGACGACCCCTTCCACGAGGTCTACGACTTCGCCGCCTGGGCCGCCGAACAGGCCCCCGCCGACTCGCCGCTCTGCGCCCTGCCGGTCATCGCGCACACCGAGCGCTACCGGGTCCTCGCCCACGCCGGCATCGAGCCGCGCGACCCCACCCGCTCCGGGCACTGGAAGAGCCGCCGGGCCCGCCAGGTCATGAAGGCCGCCTTCGACTGGTGGCTGGAGTGGGGCTACGAGGAGCACCCGCGCCGCCTGGTGGACCTCAACTTCCTGGCGCACGCCAAGTACCACGAGGGCCGGCCCTGGGAGGCCGCCGCCCTCTTCCACCGCATCGGACGCCATGCCACCAAGGAGCCCTGGTCCTACCCCGACCGGGACCCCCGGAAGACCTACCGCGCGGCCCATGCCGCCGCCACCGGCGGAACGGACATCCGGTGACCGGCCCGCCGCGCGTCCGGCACCACCTCTTACCAGTTGACAGACCCCAACCAGCGGGAAGGTGACCATGCTGACGGACAACAACTCCGCCATCAGCACGTACAAGGGCCAGGAACGGGCGCTCCGCGCGGACCGCATCGGCCTGGGCGGCCTGCTGCTCTCCGTCCTCGCGGCCAGCGCGCCCCTCCTCGTGGTCGCGGGTGTCATGCCCACCACATACGCGGTGATGGGCATCGTCGGACAGCCGCTGATCTTCGTCCTCCTCGGCGTGGTCCTGCTGCTCTTCAGCGTCGGCTACGCCGAGATGAGCCGCCATGTGCACAACGCCGGCGCCTTCTACGCCTACATCGCCCGCGGCCTCGGCGGCACGGCCGGGGCCGGCGCCTCCGTCGTGGCCCTCGTCGCCTACAGCGCCATGCAGGTCGGCATCTACGGCATCTTCGGCTTCGAGGTCAGCGGACTCGCCGACACCTACCTCGGCCTCACCGTCGCCTGGTGGATCCCCGCCCTCGCCGCCGCGCTCGTCGTCGGCGTGCTCGGCTGGCTCAAGATCGACCTCAGCGCCAAGGTGCTCGGCGTGCTGCTCGTCATCGAGGTCTGCATGGTCGTCATCTTCGACGTCGCGGCCATCGGCGACCCCGGCCCCCAGGGCCTCTCCCTGACGGCCTTCGACCCCGGCACCCTCGCCGGGGCCGGCCTCGGCACCGCGCTCTGCTTCGCCTTCGCCTCCTTCGTCGGCTTCGAACAGGCCCCCGTCTACGCCGAGGAGACCCGGCGCCCGCAGGTCGTCGTCGCCCGCGCCATGTTCCTCGCCGTCGGCTTCGCCGCCCTCTTCCTGGCCCTCAGCTCCTGGGCCCTCAACATCGCCTCCGGCCCCGCCCGGATCGTCCAGGACGCCCAGGAGCAGAGCGCCGGCCTGCTCTTCCACCTGACCGAGGGCCGGCTCGGCTCCGCCTTCACCGACGTCATGCACGTCTTCTTCGTCACCGGCATGTTCGCGGCCATGCTCAGCTTCCACAACGTCGTCGCCCGCTACGCCTTCGCCATGGGCCGCGAGGGCCTGCTGCCCGCCGCCCTCGGCCGCACCACCCGCACCAGCGGGGCCCCCGGCACCGGATCGCTGCTGCAGAGCGCCGTCTCCATCGCCGTGATCGCCGTCTTCGCCCTCACCGACGACAAGCCGCACGGCGACCCCACCGCCCCGGTGCTCAACCTCTTCACCTGGATGGGCAACGTCGGCGCGCTCGGCGTCATCGTCCTGATGGCCACCGCCTCCGCGGCCGTCATCGCCTTCTTCGTCCGCCGCGGCGCCGCCCGCGCCCAGGCCTGGCGGCTTCTCTCCTCCGGCATCGCCTGCGCCGCGATGCTCACGATCATCGTCTACACGGTGAAGGACTTCGACGTGCTGCTGGGCGCCGAGCCCGGCTCGGTGCTGCGCTGGGTCCTGCCCGGCATCATCGGGCTCGCCGTGGCCGGCGGCCTCGTCTACGGACTGGTGCTGCGCTCCGTGCGGCCCGAGGTGCACCGCCGGATCGGGCTGGGGAACCAGGCGTTCCAGCTGGAGCGGACCGCGGCCGCGCAGGCGGACCCCGCGGACCCCGCGCCCCCGGCCGGCACCGCGGCACCGCGCGGCTGACCCCCCACGACGGCACGGGACGGTAGGGCCCGGGTCCCCGGACCCGGGCCCTACCGTCCGATCATCACTCTTTCGAGTGCTGAACACCGGGCCACCCCTAGGCAGTTGAGGATTCCGAACGGTAACTTGCGCTCGCCGACGGCCCCGCCGCGGCGGGTACGGGTTCGAGAGAGGTGACGCGGTGCGCGAACTCAGCCTTCCGCCCCTGGTGCAGAAGCTCCGTACGGGAGGTCTCGCGGATTCCGTGTACGAGATCGCCGAAAGGGCCCCGGACCGGGTGCAGTTCTCCCGGCGCGAGGACGGCCCCGGCGGCATCCGCTGGCTCCCCGTCACGGCCCTCGGCTTCCGCAGCGAGGTGACGGCCCTGGCCAAGGGGCTGATCGCGGACGGCGTCCGGCCCGGCGACCGCATCGCCGTGATGTCCCGCACCCGCTACGAATGGACCCTCTTCTCCTACGCCCTGTGGTCCATCGGCGCCCAGCTCGTCCCCGTCTACCCCACCTCCTCCGCCGAGCAGGTGCACTGGATCCTCTCCGACACCCGCGCCTCCGCCGTCGTCGTCGAACACGCCGACGAGGCGATGACCGTCGGCGCCATCTGCGACGACCTCCCCCAGCTGCGCCGCATCTGGCAGCTCGACGAGGGCTGCGTCCAGGAGCTGTCCGCCCTGGGCCGCGGCATCCCCGACGCCCTGGTGCACCGGATGCGCGCCGGGGTCAGCCCCGGCTCGGCGGCCACCATCACGTACACCTCCGGCACCACCGGCCGCCCCCGGGGCTGCGTGATCACCCACGCCAACCTGGCCTTCGAGTGCGACACCCTCATCGAGGGCTGGCGCGAACTCCTCGCCGAACCGGGCGAACAGCCCGCCGTCCTCGCCTTCCTCCCGCTCTCCCACGTCTACGGCCTGATGGTGCAGGTGGCCTGCCAGCGCCACGGCGTCCGCCTCGGCCACCAGCCGGACCCGTCCTCCGACGAACTCCTCCCCGCCCTCACCTCGTTCCGGCCCACCTTCCTCTTCGCCGTGCCGTACGTCTTCGAACGGATCTACCGCACCGCCCGCCGGCAGGCCGAACAGGCCCAGAAACTGGAGGCCTTCGACCACGCCGTGGACGTCGCCATGCGCTACGCCGAGGCCGCCGAACGGCGCTCCCTGCTCCGCGGCGCCGGACCGGGGCCCGCGCTGCGCGTCCAGCACGCCCTGCACGACCGCACCGTCTACGCCCGGCTGCGCGCGGTGCTCGGGGGCCGGGTGCGGCACGCCGTCTCCGGCGGATCACCGCTCTCCCGGGAGCTCGGCCTGGTCTTCGCGGGCGCCGGCGTCACCATCTACGACGGCTACGGCCTCACCGAGACGGCCGCCGCCGTCACCGGCCACCCGATCGGCCGCCCCAAGTTCGGCACCGTCGGCCGCCCGCTGCCCGGATGCGCCGTGCACATCGCGGAGGACGGCGAGATCTGGGTGCGCGGGGACAACGTCTTCGCCGGGTACCTCGACGACCGGGAGGGCACCGAGGAGGTGCTGCACGAGGGCTGGCTGGCCACCGGCGACATCGGCCACCTCGACGAGGACGGCTATCTCCACCTGACCGGGCGCAAGAAGGACATCATCGTCACCAGCGGCGGCAAGAGCGTCTCCCCGCTCATCCTGGAGGAACGGCTCCGCGCGCACCCGCTCATCTCGCGCTGCCTGGTCGTCGGGGACAACCGGCCGTTCATCGCGGCCCTGATCACCCTGGACCCGGAGGCCGTGGGCCACTGGCAGCGGCTCCGCTTCCAGCAGCCCATGGACCTGCGGGTGGTGGTGCGCCACGCGGAGCTGCAGGAGGAGATCCAGCGCGCGGTGTCCCGCGCCAACACCGCCGTCTCCCGCAGCGAGTCCATCCGCGCCTTCCGCGTCCTGCCGCACGACTTCAGCGTCCGGGGCGGCCTGCTGACCCCCTCCCTGAAGCTCCGCCGCGGGGCCATCGTCAAGGCGTACGCGGCCGAGATCGCCGAGCTGTACTCCCGGTGAGCGGAGCCCGGGCCCCTGCGGGCCGGCGGGCCCGGCCGCCGGCGGAGGGGGACGGCGGCCGGGCGGTCCGTCAGCGGATGTGCACCCAGTGGGCCTTCGAGGGCACACCCGCGGAGTCCGTCACGAAGAGCATGTACCAGCCGCGCGGCACCAGCGTCGGGTCCTCGGGCACCGTCAGCGCCAGCCGCCCGCCGCTCCGCCGCTCCAGTCCCAGCTCGACGGAGCGCTGCTCGACATCCGTGGTGTGGGTGACGGCGCTGGGCCGCATCAGCCGGGCCCGGGCCGCGCGCCGGGCGGACTCGACGGTGAAGACGGCCGTGTCGCCGCGCTCGGCCCCGTCCGGCCCGCCGGTGATCCGCGGCCGCTCGCCCCGGTGCAGATACGGCGGGGAGAAGATCTCGACGCGCTGCTCGAAGGTGCCCGGCTGGTTGTTGTCCGGGTCGGCGTAGAGCGGGTCGGAGCCGAAGGTGGCCACCCGCCCGTCGGGCAGCAGCAGCGCCTCGGAGTGGTAGTTGCGGCCCACCACCGGGGACGCGGCGGGCCGGAACGCGTTCTCCTCCGGGAGGTAGAACTGCGCCTTGTGGATGTCGCTCTCGCCCTTGCCGCGGTAGTCCTCCGAGCCGCCGGTGGTGAAGACGGTGTCGTCCGGCAGCAGCACGCTGGAGAGATAGCGGGTGCCCTGCGGCAGATCGGGCCCCGGGGTGAAGCGGGGGTCCTTCCGCGCCAGGTCCGCGACGGCGGTGCGCGCGGTGGACTTGGGCGACTCGCCGACGCCCCCGCCGCCCAGCACCATCACCTTCTGTTCCTGGGCGGGCGGCAGCAGCACCGAGGCCGAGGTCTCCAGCTGGTCCTGGTCGGCGAGGCCGGGCACCGGGCGGAAGGTGTTCTTCTCCACGTTCCACAGCCCGGGCGCGCGGCCCTTGTCGGCGGGGCCGTAGCCGGCGTTGGAGCCCGAGTAGAACAGGTCTCCGCCGCGGGTCAGGAAGAGCGCCGGATAGGTGGGGAAGTAACGTTCCGGCGCGGGCGACCAGGTCCGCGTCTCCGGGTCGAAGACCTCGTTCTTGCCGGGGACGACCTGGCCGATCTCGTCCAGACCGGAGACGGCGAGGACCCGGCCGTCCTTCAGGGTGGCCAGGGTGGGGTACCAGCGGGCCTCCGCCATCGGGTCGACCGGCAGGTACCGCTCGGCCACGGGGTCGAACTCGTAGGCGACGTCCAGGCCGTGGTAGTCCTGCTTGTCCAGGGTGAGGGACTGCGCGAGACCGTAGACGTTCCGCCGGTCCGCGCCCTTCAGCCCGTCGACGGAGTACTGGGCGGGGCGCCGGGTGACCTGGCTCCGGCCCTTCCGCACGGCCTCGACGAAGACCCGCTCCTCGCTCGCCGTGACGGTGACCTTGCCGCCCTTGCGCTTCTTCTTCTCGGCGGCGGGGAGCTCGAACGCCCGGGTGGTGCGGTACTGCTTGCCGTCCGGGGAACGGAAGACGGTGCCGCGGGGGAAGTGGTGCGGCCGGTCCGGGTCCTCGTTCTTGACGAGCATTCCGCCGCCCGCGCGTTCGACCTTGCCCTCCAGCACCTCGTAGCGGGCGGTGCCGCCGGCCACCAGCAGCTTCCCGCTGGGGAGCTGGGCGTGGCCCGAGCAGAACAGGTCCTCGGGGGTGGGGATCAGCCGGAAGGTGTTCTTCTCCGGGTCCCAGAGCAGCGTCTTGAAGGTGCCCGCCTTGAACATCTTCTCGTTGTTGCCGGACCCGGCGATCAGCAGCACCTTGCCGGTGTGCAGCAGCGCCGCGTGGATGGCGTTGACCCGGTACTTCTCCGGGACGCCGAGCAGGTCCCAGTGGCCGTACCGCGCCTTGTACTCCGGCTGTTCGATCTTGTAGGCGTGGTAGGTGCGCTCGGCGTAGCTGATGGCGGCGGGCGCGTTGAGCCCGGCCAGGGCGAGGAAAGCGGCCGCGCCGAGGGCCGTGGTGCGGAAGCGGGGGGTGATCAGATGGCGCACAGCGGGTCCTTCTCTGCGGGGGTGTCACGCTTCGGGGACGCGGCCGTCGGCGCGCACGCGGGCGCGGGCGAGGCCGTCGACGCGGCGGGGACGGCGGCGGGGACGGCGGGGGAGCGGGCCGGGTCGCGGCGGGCGGAGTCCGTGCCCGCCGGTCCGGCGGAGGAGTCCGCCCGGGCCGCGGGGACGGCGGGGACCGCGGCGACCGTGCTCCGCCTCCGCCGCCCGCCGGCCGCCCAGACGAGCACGGGGGCGAGGCACAGGGCGACGGCGAGCAGGGCCCAGGCCGTTATGGCGGCGTGCAGATGGCCCAGGAAGAGGGCGGCCACCACCGATCCGCCGAAGACCGCGGCCCAGAAGAGATGGATCCGGAAGGTGGCGAGCCGGTCGGGGCTGGCGGAGTCGCCCTTGGGCGTCACCACGAAGGAGCTCTTGCGGCGCAGTACGGCGTCGACCAGCGACTTGGCGTAGATGGGCGCGGAGAGGGCGGACATCGCCATGCCGGCCAGTCCGCCGGACCCCTCCGGTTCGTGCGGGGAGACGTTGTGCCGCCGGTTCCAGATGTAGAGCCCGATCTGCAGGGCCGCCGCGTCGCTGTACAGCATCAGCCAGATCTCCGCGGGGACGTGCAGCCCGGACGCGCCGACGACGAGGAAGAGCAGGCAGCTCAGGGCGGCGAGCAGCCAGTTGAGCGCCGTCATCGGGTAGTAGACGACCATCAGCGCGTAATTGAGCAGCCGGCCCGGCGGAAGGGAGAACGGGGCCTTCCAGAACTGCTTGAGGATGGTCTCGTACGTGCCCCGCGACCAGCGGAGCTGCTGGGTGAAGAAGTCCGTCCAGGCGGCCGGCCCCTCACCGACGGCGAGCACGTCGGGGGTGTAGACGGAGCGCCATTTCCGCCCGGTCTCCGGATTCCTGGCCCGGTGGATCTCGAAACCGGTCGCCATGTCCTCGGTGATGGAGTCGTAGAGGCCGCCGATTCCCTGGATGGCCTTGATGCGGACGGCGTTGGAGGTGCCGACGAACATGGGGGAGCCATAGGCGTTCCCGGCCCGCTGGATCAGCGCGTGGAACAGGAACTGCTGGCTTTCCGCGGCCTTGGTGACGGCGGTGTCGTAATTCCCGTACACCTGGGGGCCGATGACGAAGGCGACGTCCGGATCGCGGAAGAAGCCGAGCATGCGCTCCAGATAGTTGGGGAGCGGCACGTGGTCGGTGTCGACGGAGGCGAAGAAGTCGTAGTCCCCGCCGTGGGCGTCCAGCCAGGCGTTGTAGTTGCCGTGCTTGGTCCGGGCGCGGTGCGGGCCGGTGGACTGGTTCCACTTCTCCACGCCCTTGCGGGTGAAGTGGCGGACGCCGAGGCGGGCGCAGACGGCCTTCGCCGCCGGGTCGTCGCCCTCGTCGAGGAGCCAGACGTGCACGGTGCCGCGGTGCCGGATGCGGACGGCGGCCTCCAGGGTCCTGGTGACCATCTCGATCGGCTCCTTGCCGGGCACGAACGAGGTCAGGAAGGCGACCCGGGTGCCGGGCTCGGGGGTGACGGGCACGGGGTCACGGGCGACGAGCGTCGCGTGGGCGTTCGAGAAGACCGTGCACAGCCGGAAGAACTCGATGAGGCCGATCGAGACGAGCATCGTGGTGTCCGCGGCGGATTCCCAGCCGGACACGTACGGGCGGTGCACCCAGTGCGCCGGCTGGAGCAGCCAGAACAGCAGCAGCGCGGAGAAGAGGGGGGCGGCGCAGAGCAGCAGGGTGGCGCGGATCCGGTGCGGTTCCTGCGCCAGCAGGCTGCGGTACGCCACCCGGTACGGCTTTTCTTCCTCTACCGGGTCGTGGAGCGGTCCCGCGAGTCTGCTGTACCGCTCGTAATCGTAGGCCGGAGGGGAATCGGGGGCGGGCTGCTCCCCGGCCTTCTGGGTTACGGAATTCGGTGACGCCATCGGGGCACTCCCGTGGAACTGACTGGAAAGAACGCGGAGGGCGATGACCCGGACGGCCTAGAATTTTCATGTCATCGACCGAGATGAGAAGGTAACAATCACCTGCCGGATTCCTGCGGAAATGTGATGTTCGGCGCGCCATGATAATGACCCTGGAGAGCGCCGGGGTGGACCCGGGCGGTTGCGGCCACGCTCTCGTGAATCCCCGGAATCCCACGGCGGACAGGGTGCGGCGCGGGGCGTGGGGCCGCACGGATGGCCGCGGGAGACGGCCCCGCTGCGCGTGCCGGACCCGGGGAAAAGGGGGGTCGGGCGCAAGTCCGTGGCATCCGGGAGAGCGAAAGCCATACGGGTGGCAGTCGCCGGTGCCGGCCCACGGCCCCGCACGGGGCGGGGCCTGCTGTGTGCGGTCCTCTGCTGCCCGCTGCCGGGAGGGAGGGAGCGATCGGACCGTCAGAAAGCTAAGAGAGACCGGACCGTCAGGAAACCGGGAGCGCTCGCCCGAAGGGGGCGCGGTGCGGGGTGTGGGGTGCGGGGTGCGTCCGCAGGACTGCGCGTGCGGGGGCAAGAAGGCGGCCGCGGAACTCCGCGGCGAGGAGTTCCGCGGCGAAGACCGCGCAGAAGCCGAAGCCCATGGCCGTTCCCGACCTCGGGGCCCACTACATCAACCGTGCCGCCCTCGGCTGCGCCCCGGCCGACGAGGCATGAGGCACGGGTACCGCCAAAAGTGTGCCGTCCGCCGATCCGGCATCCCGGGCGGCGGACGGCACATCAACTGCTCAGCGCCCTGACGCGAACCCGAGGAACGACATCCACTCCTCGCGGCCGACCGCGAGAGCCGGGCGGGTCACGTCCTTAGAGTCCCGCACGCGGACGGTCTGTTGAGTGACCACGACCTCCACGCAGCTATCACCCTCGCCGCCGCTGTAGCTGGACTTGAACCAGGCGAGTTCCGTCTCACCGCGCATCAGCCGCTCAGCGCCCTGACGCGAACCCGAGGAACGATGCCCACTCCTCGCGGCCGACGGTGAAGGCCGGGCGGGTCGTGTCCTTGGAGTCCCTTACGTGGACGGCTTGTTCAGCGATCGCCACCTCCACGCAGTCGTCGCCCTGGCTGCCGCTGTAGCTGGACTTGAACCAGGCGAGTTCCGTCTTACCGCTGTTCATCGCTCTCCTCGCAGTCGCTCCAGCAGGGCCCGGGATTCTGTTGGGCTCAGGGCCTGCGAGCGCAGTGTTTCATAGCGATTGCAGAGCAGGCTCACCTCTTTCCGGTCGGAGATGAGCCGTCCGTTCTGCTGACCCTCGGAGTAGCCGAGCCGCTGCCCCGCCGGGGTCTCCAAGATTCGCACCGGTCCGTCCAGGCACGCGTGCAGCCCTGCATCCAGCGGCACCACTTGAAGTGTCACGTTGCGCGGGGCGCTGAGCTCCAGGACGTGGTCCAGCAGCCCGCGCATGGCCTCCGCGTCGCCGAACTGCCGCCAGAACACGTGCTCTTCCACGATGAAGCTGAACGGCACGGTCGGCCGCTCCCGCAACATCTTCTGCCGTTCCATTCGGGCGGTCAGCTGTGCTTCCAAGTGCTCGTCGGTCCGCAACGGGATCGTGCCCTCGATCACTGCCCGTGCGTACGTCTCGGATTGCAACAGCCCTGGCACCAGCCGGTTCTCGTACGTACACAGGCTCACCGCCTCCCGCTCCAGCCGCGCCCAGCGCCGGAACCAGGCCGCGAGCCCGGGCTCGCCCCGAGTGAGGTGACGGGCCGCCTTCCGCAGGGCGCCGGTGTTGCCGAGCGCTTCCTCCGCGCGCTCCACGAATCTCGGGTCGGGCATGCGGCGCCCCAACTCCACCGACTCGACGGTGTGCTTGGAGAAGTGCACCCGCGCGCCGAGGTCCGCGCGGCTGAGCCCCGCGTGCTCGCGCAGCGCCTGGACGAACGCTCCGAACGTCCGCAGGCTGTCCGAGGGACACGGCTCCCGCTCCCACTCCCCGGCCGGCCCCTGCTGCGGCAGGCCGACGCCTTCGCCCCCGGTTTCCTCTCCGGCTCCCGTTTCCGCCTCGTGCCCGGCCACAGCAGCCGGGCCCCCTTCGACGATGTCCATCCGCGGCCCTTTCCTCTGTACCGGACCGCGACCCTCCCCACGGCCCTCGTGCTCACCACTCAGCGTGACGGACCTTTTCGCGCACTGTCCACCCTGTGTGCCCGTACGTGCACGCCGCGTACGGATTCTGTACGGGCCCCGGCGCACATCCCCGCCCGTACGGGACCGCCGTACCGGCACCGCAAGCAGGGCGCGAGCCCGAAGTGGGCGCGCTACCAGCACATTTGAGCGACCTCCTGCCGTCCGCTCCCCGCTCCGCCCACACGCCCGGCCGCCCGTCGCCAACCGAGCCGCGTCCCCGGGGTACTCCGTACAGCATCACGCAGCGTGCTCGAAACGCCGTCGCGGAAAGCGCCAACAACGCCGTCCTGCCCGGCTGTAGCCCGGCCCCTGTTTCCGTCTGCCGCTCCTCCTCGCCCCGTCGGTCGGCCGCCTCCCGGGGCTGGTCTGAGCGATGCCTGTAGGGAACTCCGCCCCCAACTCCCCCCGTCCGCGCCGGACCCAAGGGTTCGGTGGGGCGGTCTTCTCCGGCTACGCCTGGTTCGACGTGATGACGACCTTCTCCAAGCGGCACCCAAGCCGACGGGGCGACCTCCCGGTTCCTCGGGGCCGGCTTCGAGGTGGCGGCACGGCCGGGGCCGTCGGTGGGCGGAGACGTGATGAGGCTGACCCCGGTGATCGGATGACGCCGGAGAAAGCCTTCTGGGCTGGATTTAGAAAGAGCTGTACAGAACGTTCTTTGGCAATAGAAAGAGGAAATATGTCGCCGAGAAGGGTATACGCGCATTTTCCCGAACAACGACAGAAGGCGGGAATAGACTCTCCATGGGGGTGAAACCGCACCTGAGGGACTTACTGATTAATAGAGGCGACAGAGTGATGGAGCATGTAAAGTCCTGATGATCACGCGGGCGAAGTCCAAGTGGTGCTGCGCCCAGTTGTCTCTCGTGCCACAACGATAGGTATTGCGGCTTTCGGGCGGCCACTCTGTGGCGGGTGCGGAACCCATCAAGCTGGGAGGAACATGGTGAGACGTACAAGGAGACCTCGTTGGCGACGGGGAACGAGTGGCTTCGCTAGCTTGGCGATCCTGGCCTGTCTTGTAGGCAACGCACCGGCTGCAAGTGCGGCCGGGGAAGGGGAGCCCGCAGCGACAAAGGATCCCTACGACCTTTCTCTGAACGTTGCGGGCTCGGTTGCGCTGGCCGGCCGGGTTGAAGAAGCAACGTCCCTTCAGGATGCTTACTTCAAGATATGGGTCCAGCCGAACCAGAACATCAGAAAGAATATTGAGAAAGGTGCTGAAGTACAGCGACTGTTATTGCCGGACAGCGCGGTCACGGCTGAAGGGGACAAGTTTGCTGTCACCGTGGACCCCAAGCACCTCAGCGACAAGTATATCTCGATCAACGGCTTGGTCTCTTTGGAAATAGAGGTATACCTTCCGGGGGTCGATAAGGCATCTTGGACTACTGCATCGGTGCGGCTCCGGAACAAGAAGGGCGATACCAAGACCAGGTGGGCGGACGCCAAGCAGACATCGGCACACGCGGCGGAGCAGCGTTCCATTCCCGCGGCCGGCCCGGCCGAGGTGACCATGGATCTCCGGAACCTTCCGAAGCAAGTGCAGAGCTTGGCAAATGCAGAGAATGGCAGCACGCCGACCGGTGAGTTCTCTGCCTTGAGCGCCATGAAAATAGCGGTGGAAGAAAAGCCGGCTTGGGCGACAATCGGGAAGGGCTATCCCACCAGGGACGGCTCGTCCTGGATGACGTTCAGTCAGGGTAGCGAGGCCAGTTACGGAGCGGCATCCAGCTACAGCGGAACTCAAGGCAGCTTCGAGGCCAGTGGGTCGACCAGCATCAGTTCATCCACGAATTTCTCGTGGGATGAGCACCATGAGGATCGCGAGTACCGCGTG
The DNA here is from genome assembly GCF_000220705.2 of Streptomyces xinghaiensis S187. Taxonomy (GTDB): domain Bacteria; phylum Actinomycetota; class Actinomycetes; order Streptomycetales; family Streptomycetaceae; genus Streptomyces; species Streptomyces xinghaiensis. The sequence continues at coordinate 6,092,541 of NZ_CP023202.1, forward strand.
GGCCTCAAGTACACCCGCTACAGACACCTCAACAAGGACGGAATTGAGCTGTACCAGACCTGGGAGGCGAGCGGGCACACCGGCGGGTCCGAGGCAAGATTGATCCATGAGCATCCGGACTGGCTCGTCAAGACCGGAGGGGATCTCAAGTGCGCACCCGTCGATACGGGTACCTGGGATCGGTCGAAATCGGACCAAAAGGCCTTCTCTCTCGGAGCGGGGGTATCGTTCGCCTCCCTCGGCTTCGGTCTGAGCGTCGAACGTCAGTACTCGGAGTCGTCGGCCCTCTTCTACAAAACAACACCGACGGCGAACTACTTGTGTGGAAATGACGGAACTCCCGCAGAGGCTTCGCAGGTCGCCCAATACGCCACTGGAAAAATAGAAGACGTGCAGCACAGGCAGTGTCCGGCGAACTTCGAATGGCCAGAGGCCAAAGAAGTGAAAACCAAGGAGCCGCCCACTGAAACTTTCCTCAACTACGCTGAGAACACCGCACACGGATGGACCGGTGGTGACTCCACGTACTCGGTAAAGATGCCGGATGGCCGAAGGCTGTGGCTCTTTTCAGATACTTTCCTCGGGCCGATCAATGACGACGGCACCCGACCGGTCTCCGCTCCCTTCGTACGCCAATCGTTCGTAATACAGGATGGGAGTAGCCTCTCCACCGTAACGGCGGGAACGCCTACTGCCCCGCAAACCATAATGGTACCCCCGGAGGTGAACAGAAATCACGACCAAGACAAACGTTGGTACTGGCTTGGTGACGGGTTCATCGCGGATGTTGATGGCGAAAAGCGTCTCCAAGTGATCTACCACGAGTGGCATAAATTCGGTGACGGAGGCTGGGACTTCCGCCTCGAAAACATGGTCGTCGCAACATTCGCACTCGATGACCTCACCAGTCCGATTGACGTCAATCCGATTCCCTCGGACGCAGACGTGCAGTGGGGCGCTGCCATACTGCCCGCCGCGGAGAGCGGTGACGGCTACACCTACGTGTACGGTATTGATGACGCGCCGTACAACAAAGAAATGCGCATCGCCCGGGTGCCGGGGAGTGACATATCCGACACGTCGAAGTGGCAGTTCCTCGACCAGCTGAACAATGCCTGGATGAGAGGTGAAAGCGAGGGAACCAACGTCCTGACGGGTGTGGCGAATGAGTTCAGCGTCACCCCTTGGAGAGGCGCCTTTGTCCTCATCAGCCAGGACAGCACTGAGGCCTTCAGCAACAGAATCCGCATGTGGTTCAGTTGCGCCCCCGCTGACCCCTTCGGTTATTGGTCAGGCCACGATGAGGTCTACCGCATGCCGGAAACAGGGCCATGGGGAAGCTACGGCGATCCCGACATATTCGCCTACAACGCGCACGTGCACAACTCAATGACATCAGGTGATCGGCACACGCTCTCATACAACGTGAACAGCTTCGACAGCACCGTTGGACCGGAGGGCGCCCACTACCGCGACCCCAGCATCTACAAGCCGAGATTCATCTCCTTCCGGATTGTCCCAGGAACCGGAGCATCGGCCTCGGAGTTCACCACACAGAAACCAGGAAGCAGCGCAGCTTCCCAAGGCGGAGCGAATCAGCAAGATCCGCGTTGCACCGTGTGTATGGGCGTCCCCCGATAGGGGCAGAGTATCCCCATGTTTCCCCACGCCCATGAGGCCGCCCGTCGGTCGGCGCGCATACGACGCCGACGGGCGGCCTGCCCGGTCACCCTTGCTCTGACCAGTAGTCTGCTCCTCACGTCCTGTGCTGCGGAGAGGCAGGAGCATGTTTCTGACGCAGGCCCTCTGAGCGCCAATGTCGAAACGGGAGCGACGTCCGTTTTCGCCCCGGGAGACCATCCATGGATGGAGACTTTCGGCTCTTACCTTCTGTGTTCCACGACGGGAACACAGATCAAGCTGGAAGACATCAGATACGAAACCCCCGTCAAGCCACTGAAAGTGGAACTGCAGCTCCGCAATGCCCCGCCGGGGTTCGACCTGGGGCCGATAACCAGCGCCTCGGGACAGCCGCCGAAGTTCAAGGAAATAGGCGACATTTCCGGGCAGGTTGAGCCTTTCCGAAAGGGCGTGAAAATATCACAGAAATGCGACCAGGATGCAGCTGCCCACGGATTCACGGAATTGCTTTTCGTTGTGAAGACCGGGAAGGCCGGCGGCCACATCAGCAAGACATGGATCGACTACACGGCCGGCGGAGATCCATACACTCTGGTTATCAATTGGCAGATGATCACCTGCGGAAATAAAATCGGCCCGGTGAACGGGGCGGACCGATGTAATTCCGATGAGGCGTGAGATCCGGCTCACCGGCTGCCGCAAGGTGATGCGGAACCGAGGTTCCCTGCCCGTGGCCGTTGTTGCGAATACCTCGCCGGCGGCCTGTCCGGACGGGGTGCGGTCCAAGGCCGCACCCCGTCCGTGCGAGCACGTCCCGGCCTCACCTCAGATGCCGGGTGAAGAACTGGGCCACGGCGTCCCCCGCGAACTGTGGGACGCCGGTGTGCCCGCCCATGTTGGCGTGCAGGGACTTCTCCTTGGAGCCGAAGGCGTCGAACAAGTCCAGGGCCGCCTGCCGGTCGTTCCCTTCGTCGTCCTACTGCAGCAGGGCATGCAGCGGAATGGTGACCCGCCGGGCCTCCTCGAACATGGCGCGAGGCACGAAACTCCCGGCGAAGAGAGCGGCGGCCACGATGCGCGGCTCGACCACCGCCAGCCGGATACCGATGGAGATCACTCCCCCCGAGTACCCGACCGGGCCGCCGATCCCGGGCAACGACAGGAGGGCGTCCAGGGCGGCCTGCCATTCCGGGACCGCCTTGTCGACCAGCGGGAGGATGAGGGCGTCGACGATCTCGTCGCTGACCGGCTCGCCGGCCTCCATCGCCCGGCGCAGGTCGGCGCGGGCCTGCTCGGCGGCGGGCCAACGGGGCCGGTCGCCGCTTCCGGGGAGCTCAATGGTGGCCGTGGCGAAGCCCTCCGCCGCGGAGTGCCGGGCCCGGGCCACCAGTCGGGGGTACATCTTGCGCAGCCCGAGGGGAGGGTGACCGAGCAGGATCAGCGGCGCCGGTGCGGATGCGGATGCCGATGCGGGTGTCCACAGGATGCCGGGGATCTCGCCAAGGGTGAATGCGCGTTCCAGGACGCCGTTGTCGAGGCGTTGCTCGGAAGTGACATGCATGGTCGTGCCTTTCGGGAGTGCACTGAACGGCGCTCCCGGACGACCTGTCTATCGCCCGACCGTGACCCCGGAGGGGAGCACCCATGTCGATACTGCGTTCACGGGTACCACCTCCTCGGTCTCTCGCACGGCCTCCGGAAAGGTAGCAGTGGTCGCCCCTCGTCCGACAAGCGGGTTTTTGCGACGTGGAATGCCGCTTCACCATCGACCCCGCCGGCGGCGTCCGCAAGGAAGCGATGGCACGCCTCGGAGACCGCGAGCTCGCCCACCGCGGCATCACGTCACTGCGGACCTGAGCCTGTGGTTCGGGAACCCGCAGCGTTTACCGGAAGGGTGACGCTGCGGGGAGCGGGCGCGATCCGGTCACCCGGCAGGGCCGGACCGGGTATGGCTCGGGCTCGGAGAGGGCCGGGCCGGACTACGGGTGGGCCATCGCTCGGGGCCGGCAGCGGGGCCGTACGGTCGGCTCTGCGGTCTTCGGCGGCGCGGGGCCGAGCACGGTTCGGTCTCAGCAGTCGAATACCGACCAGCAGATGTCGTTGCGCAGCCGCTGGTCGTCAAGTACGAGCTCGCGAACCGGCTCCGGGAGCTGATCGCGCTGCCACTGGCACTCGAGCCGTCCCGCGGTCTCGCTCTCGCCTTCCGGTGCTGCCGCACGCGCGGCCTTGATCGCGTAGGCGGCCGCGCCGAGCTCGTGCGCGGCGACGTGGGCGACGGCCCCGGCCTGACCGGCGGCGTACGCGGCATGCCGTGCTGCCCCGCGCAGGTCTCTGGCCGCCCCCATCGCGTGGCCGCCCGCCGCGCGAGCGCGCATCATCGTGACCTCGCCGCGCACCCAGGCCCGGGCATGCTCGATCGCCTGGCGCGGTCGCGGGTCCCCGGGCCGGGACGACTCGACGAGGCCGAGGACGTGCTCCGCGCAGGCGGCAGCCCACAGGGCGAGGAGACGGTGATGCGCATCGGCGAGAGTCCCACCTCGGCGGATCGTCACGAAGCGAGGGCCGCGGACCTTCGGGAGGATCACGACGTGCACTCCCTCCCGCGCACATCGGCGCCGCTCGCCGCGGTGTGCCCCCGCGGCCGCTCAGCCGCCTGACGCAGGGAATGATCCAGAGTGCTCATCAACCGGGCGACACGACTGCTGCCGCCCGTCGAGAGCGGATAGCGGCAGAGCACATCGATGAGTACCGGTGTCGCTCGCCGCCGCGACCGTTCCAGCAGGGCATCCGCGATCGCGGGGTCGCCGCCCGCCGTGAGCTCTCCGATGTGTGCGGCGCTCGCGGAGGCCCGCAGGATGTGGCCGACCTGGCCGGCCTGGGCGATGGGATGCAGGTATGCGGCCGACGCGGCGTCACCGGCGGATCGCGCGGCCAGTCGCGCGGCTTCGGAGGGCGCGGACCGGGCGGCTCGATGAGCGTCGAGGGACGTGACGCGCTGCAATGTCGTCCTGCGGGCACCGTTGATGAACGCCCAGGCCGCGTCGACCGCCGCACGAGGGCGCGGATCACCGGGAACAGCCTGCTCGAAGACCGGTAGGACGTCCTCTGCGTGCCGAACCACGTAACGCGCCACGACGCGCAGTTCGTGCATCGTCAGATCGAAGTCTCCGGACACGGTGTGCGTGCTTCTCTGCGCCATGCCCCTGAATCGTATCCTTGAACGCCCGGTGGAGACTCTGCGGCGCATCCTCCGCTCATCCGCGCCGAAACCCTCAATCGGAGGTCACGTGCGGCCCGTGGACCTGGCGCGTCGCCATGGCCTCTCCCCGCAGACGGTCCGCAACTACGAGGACGCCGGCATCATCCCGCCGGCCCACCGCAGCCGGACCGGCTACCGGGACTACACCGCCACTCATGCCGCCGGCCTCGCGGCCTACCTGGCGCTCGTCCCCGCCTTCGGTTACTCGACGAGCCGACGCATCATGCATGCCGCCACCGGCGGCCGGCTCGACGAAGCACTGGAGTACGTCGACGACGGGCACGCGCTCCTGGCCCGCGACCGCGGCACGCTGCGAACCGTCGAAGCGGCGCTCGCTCATCTCGGAGCCGCCGCCCCGGATGCGGCCGGCACCCGGGCGCCGTACAGCATCGGTGAACTCGCCCGCCACCTCGCGCTCAACCCGGCCACCCTGCGCACCTGGGAACGCGCTGGAGTCCTCACCCCACGACGTGACCCGCGCGGGCACCGCCAGTACCTCGCGCAGGACGTGCGCGACGCCGAACTGGCGCACCTGCTGCGCCGGGGAGGCCGGCCCCTGGGCGCCATCGCCACCGTCCTCGGAGAACTCCGCGACGCCGGCAGCCTCGAAGCGCTGGCGAGCACCCTGGAAGGGTGGCGGCGCGACCTCACGTCCCGCGGAAGGGCCCAGCTGTACGCCGCCGGTCAGCTCTCCGCCTACCTCGACGCCTTGGACCGGTCCGTGAGAACCGGCTGAGCACCACAGCACGAAGCCCCTGACAGCAGTTGACAGCAGTGCAGGTGGACGCTGGGCGACAGCCGGCGGGCGGGCGGGCCACGGTGCTTTTGCGGGCCGCGAGGCGGGGTGTATTCACGGCCGGCCGGCGGGCGGGCGCGATCCGCACCTGGCAGGGCCTGACCGGGTACGGCTCCGCCTCGGAGCAGGCCGGGGCCGGACTACGGGTGGGTCATCGCTCGGGCCGGGGGCGGGACGGAGACGTTCGTCACCGGCTGGGCGCCGGGGCGTGGCGCGGCGCGGAAAACTCGGCTGTGGGCGGGACCGGCCCGACCATATCCTCCCGCGGGGGGCCGACTTGGCGCCCTGCCGACTGCCGACTGCCGACAGCCGGCACCCGACGGACCGAGGACGCGTGGCACCATGAGTAGCCGACTCTTCGCAATCACCTTCGACGCGCACGAGCCCGAACACCTGGCCCGCTTCTGGTCGGGCCTGCTGGGCCTGGAGCGAGCCGGCGACTCCTCCTCCACCTCCCACTCCTACGACGGCGTCGCTGTGCCGTCCGCGAACGACGCCGGCTACCGCCTCGGCTTCCGTCCCTCCCCAACGCGCAAAGTCGCCCAGAACCGGCTGCACTTCGACCTGAACACATCCTCCCCGGAGGAGCAGCGGGAGACCGTGGCCCGGGCGCTCGACCTGGGCGCGCACCACGCCGACATCGGCCAGGGGCCGGACATCCCCCATGTGGTGCTGGCCGACCCCGAGGGCAACGAGTTCTGCGTCCTGGAGCCGGACAACAAGTTCCTCGCCGGATGCGGCGTCATCGGGGCGCTCGCCTGCGACGGTTCGCAGGCCGTGGGCTACTTCTGGAGCGAGGCGCTGGGCTGGCCGCTGGTCTGGGACCAGGATGAGGAGACCGCCGTCCAGTCGCCGGACGGCGGCACGAAGATCACATGGGGCGGCCCGCCCCGCATGCCGGACCCCGCCAAGGACCTGCACCTCGACCTCGCGCCGGACGGCGACCAGCGCGCGGAGGTCGAGCGGCTGCTCTCCCTCGGCGCGAAGCGCCTCGACCACGCCCCGAGCGGGGACGGCGCGGTGCTCCTGGCCGACCCGGACGGCAACGAGTTCCGCGTACTCCCGCACCGCTGAGGCCGGTACGGCGCGGGCTGCGATGGGCGGTCGCTGCTGCGGGGAGCGCGGAAGAGGGCCGTATGCCAAGCTCCGCTCTCGCTGTGCGCGCCACGCAACTACCCGCCCGCGCCCGTCGTCCTCTGGGCATGACGTCTGCAACGCCCGCCCCATCATCCACCACCCCGCCCGGCTGGCCGCACTGCGCACACGGTGCCACCGCGGAGGACCCGGTCGGCTGCCGTGGCCGCCGCATCCCCGATCGCACCGCGTGCCTGGCCCACGCGGCCGAGCCTGACCGCGCCGCCTACCTGACCGCCCTGGCTCCCGGCGCCGACGTCGACCACCGCGGCACCCCCTTCACCACGGAGCTGCTGGACCGGTTACTCGACGCGCTGCGGGACCCCGCCACCGGGCACCCTCGCCTTGGCACTGCCCGGTTCGACGGAGCGGCCTTCACCAGCGAGGCCCGGTTCAGCAGGGCGGCTTTCACCGGTGATGCCTGGTTCGTCGGGACCTCATTCGTCGGCGTTGCTTCGTTCGGCGGGGCAACCTTCACCAGCGAGGCCCGGTTCGGCGGGGCATCCTTCACCCGCGGTGCCCGGTTCGTTGGGGCGTCCTTCGCCGGCGTCGCCCGGTTCGGCGGGGCGTCCTTCACCGGCGGCGCTACGTTTCTCGGGGGGTCCTTCGCCAGCGTCGCCTGGTTCGGCGGGGCGTCCTTCACCGGCGTCGTCCTGTTCGACGATGTGTCCTTCTCCGGCGTCGCCTGGTTCGACCGGGCGTCCTTCACCAGCGACGCCTCGTTCGACGCTGCGTCCTTCACCGGCACCGCTTGGTTCGGCGGTGCCTCCTTTACCCACGACGTCTCGTTCGATGCGGTGACCTTCATGCGCGATGCTCAGTTCCGCGCAGCCCGCTTCGAGGCGACGGCGCGGCTGGGCCCGCTGATATGCGGCGGCAGGGTGGTACTGGACCGTGCGGTGTTCGGAGAGCCGGTGACGGTGGAGGCCGCCGCCCATGCGGTGACCTGCGACCGCACCCGGTGGGCCTCGACGGCCACACTGTGGCTGCGCCATGCCGAGCTGGACCTGAGTGATGCGGTCCTGGAGTTCCCACTGACGGTTACGGCCCGCCGCACCCCCTTTCCCTCCTTGGTCGACCTGCTCCCGGAGACACCGCTGGCCGACCGCGATCCAGGCGTCCGGCTGATCTCCGTGGACGGGGTGGACGCCGCGCACCTGGTGCTGCACGACATCGACCTCAGCCTCTGCCGGTTCGCCGGGGCAATCCACCTCGACCAGCTCCGCGTGGACGGCTGGTGCACCTTCGCCACCACCCCCAACGGCTTTCGGTGGCGCCGGTTCCTCCGCATGTGGTGGAGCACCCGGAGCACCCTGGCGGAGGAACACCACTGGCGCTCCCAACGCTCGCACCGCGCAGCGGCCAGCGGCTGGACTGGCCTGCCTCACGAGGACGACACTCCCCCGCTGGAGCTGCCCGCGCTGCCCGCGCTGGCCGCGCTGTACCGCCAGCTCCGCAAGTCCCTGGAGGACGGCAAGAACGAGCCGGATGCCGCCGACTTCTACTACGGCGAGATGGAGATGCGCCGCCACGCTGCCAAACGCTTCCGGGGCGAGCGGGCGCTGCTGACCCTGTACTGGGCGCTGTCGGGGTACGGGCTGCGCGTCGGCCGCGCCCTGGCCTGGCTGCTGGGCGCCATGACCGTCACCCTGCTCGCGCTGCTGCTGTGGGGCCTGCCGGTGGACGATCCGAAGCCGACCACCACCGGCCGCCAGGTCGCCGTGGGGCAGGAGGTCACCCTGACCACCGATACGCCCGACCCGGTCAATCCCACCGGTTCCTGTTCCGAGCGCGTCACCACAGAGCGGTTCGAGAAGGGGCTGCGCGTGGTGATCAACTCGGTGGTCTTCCGCTCCTCCGGCCAGGACCTCACCACCGTCGGTACCTACACCGAGATGTTTTCCCGCCTCGCCGAACCCGTCCTCCTCGGCCTGGCCGTCCTGGCCATCCGCAGCCGCGTCAAACGCTGACCGTGCCGCCCTGCCCGGCAGCGGCCAGGGGCCAGGGGCGATCCGTCGTACCCGGCCGGGCCGGGGCCGCCCCAAGGACCGCTTCGGCGGATCCCGTTCATCAAGTCTCCTCGCAGCTCACCGCCCACAGCCTTCGAGTCGTACGCCGTGTCGCGGGTCGTCGGCGGTGCGCGCCCCGAAGGCGCGATGTCCTTCGGGGCGCGCAGGGGGTCGGTTCAGGCGTTGTAGCCGCCGTGGGCGTCCAGTACCGCGCCCGTGACGTACGAAGCGGCGGGGCTCGCCAGGAAGGCGATCGCCGCGGCGATTTCGTCGGGGTGCCCCATGCGTTGCAGGGACAGCGAGCTGACCAGGGCATCGAGGGTCTCGGGGTCCGGCGGTTGCATGCCGCCCTCCATCAGTCCGGCCTCCACGACGTTGGCCGTGATGTTCCGGGGCCCGAGGTCCCGTGCGACGCCCATGGTGTACCTCTCGACCCCGGACTTGGTCGCCGAGTAGTCGGCAAGGCCGGGGGCGCCGACCCGGGAGCCCAGTCCGGAACTCACCGTGATGACGCGGCCGCCCGTGCGCAGCACTCGGGAGGCGGCCCGGATGACGGCGATCACGCCGAGGTAGTTGGTGGCGTGCATCCGGTCCAGGGCGGCGGTGTCGGCGTCAGGGGCGTCCACCGTGCCGGCCACGGAGATCGCCGCGTTGTTGACGAGGATGTCCAGGCCGCCGAAGTGCGCCACCACGTCGTCGATCAGCGCCGGCGCCCGGCTCGTATCCGCCTGGTCGGACCGGAAGGCGACGGCCTTGGCTCCCTTGCCGTGCACCTCGTCGACGACGGCCCGCGCCTGCTTCTCGGAGCTGACGTAGGTGAAGGCGACGTCGGCGCCCTGCTCGGCCAGCAGCCGTACGGTCGCGGCTCCCAGTCCGCGCGACCCCCCGGTGACCAGGGCGACCTTGCCCATGAGTGGCTTGCTCATTCTTCTCACCTCGTTGATTGGCCCTTCCGGCTGTCGCAACATTAATTGTTACGACCGCCTGTTGCAACCTTTGCTGTTACGACTGTCGGCCGTCGTAACATGAAGCGTTGCGGCCGGGAGGAGGGGTTCATGAGTGCCAACAGCAGGTTGACCATCGCCGCCCACGCGCTGGCCTGGATCGGTCTCTACCAGCGCCAGGGCCATGAGGTCGCCACCTCCGAGCAGATCGCGACCAGCGCGAACACCAACCCCGTGGTGATCAGGCGGCTGCTCGGCGAGCTGCGCAGGGCCGGGCTCGTGGAGTCCCGGCGGGGCGTGGGCGCGGGCTGGTCGCTGGCGCGCGAGCTGGAGTCGATGACCCTGCTCGACGTGTACGAGGCGGTGGAACCCGGCCCGCTGTTCGCCATGCACCGCACCACCCCGGACCAGGAATGCGTGGTGGGTCACGGCATCCAGCCGGCGATGCAGGGCATCTACGAGGGCATCGAGGAGACCCTGAGACGCGAGCTGGCCGGCGTCACGCTCGAGAACGTACTCCGGGACGTACTCGCGGCACCTCGCTAGCCTCCACGTCACGCCCTGGCATCACCCTCGACGCGCTTGCCCGGCCCGGTGGCGTCACTCCTCCAGCGTGAGCACCACCTTGACGTCGTCCGGACGCTGCTCCAAGGCCTCGGCCGCCCGGTCGAGCGGCACATGGCGGGTGATGAGCCGGTGCAGCCATTCCGGGTCGGCCCGGGCGAGGGCGTCGGCGGCCTGCCGGAAGTGCCGGCCATTGGCGTTGACGGAGCCCACCACGACATCGTTCTCCAGCACGATCTCGCGGTTCACCGTGCCGGCGTCGACGGTCAGCCGGCGTCCGGCGGGTGACACACCGGTGAGGCACACCACGCCGTAGGGCGCGGTGCCGCGCATGGCGGCGAACACCACCTGTCCGGCGCCGGTGGCCTCCACGACGACGTCCGGACGCACGGCTGACAGCACGTCGTCCACCGCGCCGCTGTGGTAGGCGGCCCCCAGATCGCGGACCAGCGCGGGCTTCGGCCCGTCCGTCACCCGGTCGAGGACGTGGACCTCCAGCCCGCGCTGCTGTCCGAGCAGGGCGGCCAGCAGACCGATCGGGCCGGCGCCCGTCACCAGGACGCGCCGGGGCTCGAACCAGGCCCTGGCCCCCACGCGCTCGATCTGCTCCCAGGCCTTGGCGACGACACCGGCCGGTTCCAGCAGAACGCCCGCAAGGCCCAGATCCGCGTCGACCGCGACGGCGTAGTCCTCCTCCACACACCACAGCCCGGCGCCGTAGCCGTCCAGTTCCTTGATGCCGCGTTCCCGGTAGCGCCCGTTGCGGCACATGTCGAACTCGCCGTGCGCGCAAGCTCCGCACGGTTCCGGGTCGGGGCGGCGCACCACACCCGCGACCAGGTCGCCGGCGGCGAATGCGCTGCCGTCCGGTGCCTCCTCGACCCGGCCCAGTGATTCGTGGCCCAGCACCAGCCGGTCCCGGCCCGCGGGCGCCCGGCCGTACTCACCGGCGGCGATCTCGCGGTCCGTGCCGCACACCCCCACGGCGAGGCCGCGGACCAGGAGTTCACCCGGTGCCGGCTTCGGCTCCTCCACCTCCCGCACCTCGAGCGAACCGCTGTGACCCGGTCGGACCGTCAGTGCGCGCACGCTGCTCTTCCTCTCCAGACTCTCCAGACCCGGTGTACGGCTTCCCGGACGGGTACCGCGGAGGGCGGCCGGTACACCTCATCCCCGCAGCGCGCCGGAGGCGACGGCACCGGGTGGGGAAGCGCGATATTCCGGGACGAGGCCGCGGGGAACCTGTGACAGCCGCCTGCGAGCGGGCACTCAGTGCGGCACACACAGGCCGTTGGCGGTCGGTCACGGCCCGGCCGTGGCACGTCGGCCGTGGCACGTCCCGCCGGCCGCCGGCCGTCGATCGGAAGGAGCTCCCGTGTACCGTCCCGGCGTCACCCGCCGCTTCCGCCCCGCGCCACTCGGTGCCGTCGTGCTGAGCGTGCTCGCCATGGCCACGGCCTGCGGCAACGACTCCGCACCACCGCCGTCTGGCCCCGGGTCCGCGCATCCGACGGGGGCCGCCTCCGACTCGCGGCCCGCCACCGGGCCGTCCCCGGCCGGTACCTCGGCCGAACCGTCCGTGCCCGGCACCACCCACGCCGGGACACCACGCTGCACGCGCGGCGACCTCGGTCTCTCCCTGGGGCGCGTTTCCCCGGGCGCCGGCAACCTGTATGCGCCACTGGTGTTCACCAACACCGGCTCCGGGGCCTGCACGCTCCGCGGTTTTCCGGGCGTGACGCTCCTCGACGGCACGGGAGACCGCATCGGGGCACCGGCGGAGCGGCAGGGAGAGACGTATCCGGCCGTCGTGCTGACGTCCGGCGACAGCGCGTACGCCGCACTGCACACCGTCAACGAAGGGGTGTCGGACGAGCCCTGCCGGGAGCCCGCGGACCGTGTCCAGGCCTATCCGCCCGGGTCGACCTGGGCGCTGCGTGCCGACGCCCGCGGATTCACCGTGTGCGGAGGCGTCTTCGAGGTGTCCGCCGTCCGGCCGGGCACCGGTCCCTGAAGCTGCCCGGCAGGCACCGGCACACCGATCGCCTCCGGCCCGGCGCGTCCCGGACCCCCGCTGTGCGGCATGCTGACCGGGCCGGCCTCGGTCCTCGCGGTGGGCCCGGTGCTCACCGGCCCCGGGCCGTTCCGGCGACGGCGGTGACTGACCCGCTGTCACCCGCCGTGGTTTCGTGCGTGAAGAGGAAACTCCTCCTCTGTAACGAGGCAGCGGTGTCAGGCGCGCGCACTTGGCCGGCCTCGCGGCCTCGCCCGTGTCCGTACCCCGCGCGCACACTCTGGTGGACGAGGTGTCACCGCGATGGACGATGACGACTGCTGCCAGGCCGACGGCCAGGCCGAGAGCGGTCTGCGGACCGAATGGTTCGCCGAACGCGAGGGCTCCCCAGACTGCCGTGACCGGGGCCATGAGGAACATGGGTGTGTTGACCTTGGTGACTCCGGAGCGCCTCAGGGTGAGCCAGTACAGCCCGTATCCGCCGAAGGCCGACAGGGCTACGAGCCAGGTGATCGCCGCCCAGAACGAGAGCTCGGCGGGTGGCTTCGCGGCTCCGGCGCTCACGCCAAGTGCCGTGAAGACGACGGCGCTGGTGGCGCAGTGGACGGTCAGCGACACTGCGGGCGCGACCCGTACGCGGGAGCGGCTTTCCCAGCAGGTCAGCGCGGAGGCCTACCAGGGCCTTCGGCACGCTCCGTCAGTACCGCCGCGCGCGTACGGTCACTCGGGATGGACCGTGCGGACCGTGCGCTATTCCCCTCTTTCATGTCCGGCGTGATGAGGCATCGCCGGGACGCGGGCCTCGTGGGACCCACCGGCCGACGGGGCCGCCCCGCTCACGTCCCGGCGAAGGCGGCTCGCAGGTCGTCGGCCGCCGCGTCCAGGCAACTGCCGAAGCTTGCATGTCCCCCGGCCTCGATCCAGCGCCGGAAGGCGTTGTTGCCGGCCACCGTGGCGATCTGTGCGACCAGTTCGGCCGTCCCGGTGTCCACCTGACGCCGCACCAGGGCATCGCGGATCGCCTCGGCGACAGCGGCCGTCTTGGTCCGTTCGCGCTCCTGCAGCTCCGGGCTGGCGTCGATCACCGCCCGGCGCTCCGCTACGCCGTCCACGTGCTCGACGAGCCGGGCGCCGACGCGCGCGAGCGCGTCGAGGGCGGCGGTGAGCGGAGCCGCGTCCGGGTCCGCCGCCAGGACGGCCTCCGCCAGCGCCGGGGGCAGGTGCTCCGCGCCGGCGAACAGGACCTCGCGCTTGTCCGGGAAGTAGCGGAAGTAGGAGCGCCGGGTGAGTCCGGCCCGCTCGGCGATGTGGGTCACCGTCACGTTGTCGTAGCCGCGCTCCAGGCACAGCTCCAGAGCCGCCCGTTTCAGGCGCTGCTCGGCACCCGGATCCCACCTCGCCATGGGGGGACTCTAACAGGTGATGTCCCACTGTGTCGTCAGTGCTAGCCTGTGCTACCGGCACACTGTGTCATCACTGGGGGTGCCCGCCCCCGGTGCGGCCCGGAGCAGGCAGGGTGAGGTTCGCATGACCGAGACCAGCGGAACCGGCGGGACGACAGGCGAGAGCAGGACGAGTGGCGAGGTGTGGGTCGTCGGGGCGACCGGCCGTGTGGGCCGGGGCGTGACCGCGCGACTGGCCGCGCGGGGGCTGACGGTCGTGCCGGTCGGGCGCAGCCGGGAGCGGATGATCGCCGCCGCGGCCGAAGCCGGTCTGCCCGGGGACGTGAAGGTCGTCGTCGCCGGCTCGGCCGAGCGGATTGCGGAGGAGATCGTCCGGGAGCGCCCGCGGGTGGTGGTGAACACGATGGGCGCCTTCGCCGCCACGGCACCGGTGATCGCCCGCGCCTGCATGCCCGGCGGCCACTACGTCGACCAGGCCAACGACGTGGTCGCCGTGGACCGGCTGCTCGCCCTGCACGACGAAGCGGTGCGGGCGGGCAGCGCCCTGGTCACCGGCGCCGGATTCGGTGTGCTGGCGACGGAGGCGGTGGTGGCGAAGCTGTGCGAAGGGCGACCCGCGCCGCACCGGGTGCGAGTCGACTCCGTGGCCTCGGTGGCCATCGAGGCAGGTGTGTTCGGTGCCGCCCTCGCGGCGAGCACGGTCGACGCACTCGCCGCCGGCGGACGGCGATACGAGAACGGGCGGCCGGTGACGTCGCGCCTCGGCGCCGGCCCGCAGCAACTCAACCTTCCGGACGGGGAGTCCGCGAAGTCGGCGGGTTTCGCGTCCGGCGAGCTCACCGCGGCGCACGCGGCGAGTGGAGCACCGTTCGTCACCGCCACGTCCGCTCTCGTGCCGGCCGCTCCGCCGGCCCGTGCCCTGCTCCCGCCGCTGGGCCGCCTGCTGTCCGTTCCGGCGCTGCGGAGTTTCGCCGCCGGCCGGCTCGCCCGGGTACGGATCAAGGCCGCGCCCCGTCCGCGCACCCACTCCTGGGGGCACGCCGTCGTCGAGTGGGAGGACGGCACCCGGCGCGAAGGATGGCTCCGAGCCGGCGACGGTATGGACTACACGGCCGGTGTCACCGCCGCCGTCACCGAACTGCTGGCCCGTGGCGTCGGCAGGCCCGGTGCCTGGACGCCGGCCGCCGCCCTCGGGGCCGACCTGGCGACGACCGCGGGCGGCACCTTCGTACTGGACTGAGGACCACCGGTGCCTGCCGTGCCGCGGCTGCCGGGCCGGCGTCTCGTGCAGGACTCCGGGAGGCGCCCGGGGGTGAGGTTTCCCCGTAGGATCGGATGTCGCATAGCAGGCAGGCCGGCCAGTCGCTCATGGAGCACCGTGCGGAAATCCGCCGGTACTCCGGGTTCCGGGGGTGCGCGCCGGCCGGCCCGGACCATGCGGCCGACGAGCCGGCGGAGGATGGCCGTGTCGACACCTCAGGCACTTGATGAGTTGCTGCGGCAGCTGAGTTCTCGTGCCCGCCAGGGCGCCGGTCCCGCTCCCGATTCGCAGACGCTGATCGACTGGCTGGGGCGGCAACTCGGCGCGGAGGCCGCCCTCGTGGACGGCGTGGGCACGGTGGAGGCGGCAACGGCCCGGTTTCCGCCGGACCTTCTCGGCGGTCTCCGGCCGGTTCTCGCGCGGTTGTCCGGCGGGCAGCTGGCCGCCGCGGCCTCACAGGCGGGCGCGTTCCATGTGCGGTGCGAAGCGCTGGGACGGGACGTGCCGCGTCCGGTGCTGGTGGTGGCCGGCCCGCGGCCGCTCACCCGGGAGGCGCTGGCGCTGACGTCCCACGCCGGCGCCCTCGTCGAGGTGGTACGGCGCGCCCGGCGGGCCGACGGCCTCGCCCTCCGCTATCAGCGGGCGGCAGCACGGGTGCGCCTGGCGGTTCTCGCCGCCCTGATGACCGGGGAGCCGACGCTGGCCCGCCGGATGACGGCCGGCGCCGTCCCGCCGCTGCTGGACGCCGAACGTCTGCGCGTCCACCTGCTGCGCTGCCCGCCCGCGGACCGGGGCCGGATCATCGACGCTCACGAGGACGAGTCCGGCTACCACGGCCCCGGCCTGATGGTGCGGTGCCCCGTCTACGACGACCACCTCATCTGTCTCCTGCCCCCGGACCACGACGAAGGCCGCGCGGACGCCGGCCCGGCCGCGCCCCTGCGGGCACTGGTGCGGGACAACCCGGACTACGCGCTGGGCATCAGCGCCGCCGTGCCCCTGCCGGCCACCGCGCAGGCCTACGACCAGGCCCGCCACGCCCTGGCCGTCGCCCGCCACACGTCCGAACGGATCGCCGACTACCACGGCCGGCCGCCACTGGCCGGGCTGCTCCCTCGTCAGGAGGCCCACGCCTGGGCCCGCGCCTTCCTGGAGCCGATCAGCGCGGCCCCGCGGCTCACCCTCGACATCACCAGCCTCGCCCTGCACTTCCCCCGCTCCGGGGTGGCCCGGCTGCTCGACGTCAGCCGCAACACCGTCACCGCCCATCTGGGACGGGTCCAGGACGCCCTCGGCCTCGACCTGCAAGACCCCCGCGGCCGCGCCCAACTCGCCCTGGCCCTGGCGATCAGCGATCTCCCGCCACCCGGCGGCGGTGCCGTGGCCGAGCCGCCGCCGGCGCCCTCGCTGGACGGCCTGCTCTCCACCGAGGCGGCCGTCACCTGGGCCCATGCCTTCCTCCAGCCCCTGCGGTCCGGCACGGACGGCGCCCTGCACCGGACGCTGCGCGCCTGGGTCGAGGCCGGCACCGATGCCCAGCGGGCGGCCCGGGACCTCGGCATCAGCCGCACCACCGTCCGCGCCCGCCTGCGCACCGCCGAACAGCTCCTGCAGCGCACCCTTCTGACCCCGGGCCCCGGCACCCACGACCTGGTCCACGCCCTCCGCATCGCCGGCCGTGCACCGTGAACAGCCCCGGCCCCGCGACTGCGCACCGTGCGCATTGCCCGCCGTCCACGGCGCTTCCTAAGGTCTGTCACACCCCGTCCGGTGCGACGCCGGACAGGGGGAACGGGGGAGGGCGGGCCGTCGCCACGGGGGGAAGCGGCGCGGCCCGCCCTGGGCCCGGGGCGCCGGCCGGGCCCGCCGGACCGCCACCGGGGCAGCGGCGCATCACGGCGGCCCGCGCCCCGGCGGCGCACGCGCCGCCTGCCGTGGTCTCCTCAAGCGCCCGGCGCGAGCCGGGAGTTCACCGCCGGGCCGACGCGGGCCCGCGGGCCCGCGCGCCCGCGACCCGGGTCACGGGCCACCGCCCGCACGGTCCACCCCGAGTGACCGTACGCGCGCGGCGGTGTACGGGGATCCCGGCTCGCCTTCGCGGGTGCCCCGCGTCCAGCCTGGCGTCATGAACCATGCGCTACCGCACGTCACCTCGCTCACCTGTACGTTCACGCAGCTTCTGTCGTCCACGCGGCGCGGGGCCCGGCTCGCCCGGCTTCTCGCCGTCAACGAGCTCCGCTCCTGGGGAGCGCCACAGGATCTGACGGAGCGTGCCGAGATCGTTGTCGCGGAACTGGCCGGCAACGCGGTCCTGCACGGCCGTGTACCCGGCCGCTGCTTCCGGCTGACGCTCGCCCTCGACCCGCCGTCCGGCCGCCTCCTGGCCGAGGTCTCCGACGCCCGCGGGGAATCGCGCCCCCAACTCCCCCCGGCGACCGGACCGGACGTGCTCGGCACCGGCGGGCGCGGCCTGATGCTCGTCGCCGCCCTCGCCGACCACTGGGAGACCGTCCCCTACCCGCCCAGCGGCAAGACCGTCCGCGCGGTGCTTCTGACGCCGGCACCGCGGTGACCCGCCCCTGCCCGGCGGGACCCCGCACACCGGCCCTCGCCACACCGTCCCGTACCCCCGGTGGACGAGACCCCGCCCCGGCGGCTGCCCCGCCGTCAGGCGCTGCCGCGGAGGACCAGCCGGGTGGGCAGGATCAGCGGGGTGGGGGCCTGCCCGTTGACGAGGGCGGCGACCATGCGCGCCATCTCCCGCCCGAGGGCCTGTATCGGCTGATGCACGGTGGTGAGGGGCGGATCGGAGGCCCGCGCGGGGGCCAGGTCGTCGAAGCCGACCACGGCGACGTCGTCGGGGACCCTCCGGCCGGCCCCGCGCAACGTGCGCAGCGCCCCCACCCCCATGTTGTCGTTGGCGGCGAACACCGCGTCCACGTCGGGGTGTTCCGCCAGCAGGGCGGCCATCGCGGCGGCCCCGCTGCTCTCGGTGAAATCCCCCTCCTGCGGCGGGAACGGGTCGAGACCGGCCGCCAGCATGGCGTCCCGGTACCCGCGGTACCGGGCGCGTCCGGCCTCGGTGTCCATCCGCCCGCAGAGCGCGGCCACGCGCGTCCGGCCGAGGGAGACCAGGTATTCGGCCGCCTCGCGGGCCCCGCCGGTGTTGTCGACGTCCACGTACCAGCGGGGCACCGCACCGACCGGCCGGCCGCCGAACACGACGGGCACCGCCGCCTGCTCCGCCATCCGGGCCAGCGGATCGTCCTCGCGCAGCGCCATCAGCATCACGCCGTCGGCGACCTTGGACCGGAAGAGCTCCTCCACCCGCTTGCGGCCGCGGTCGGAGGCGGCCAGACACAGCATCAGATGCAGGTCGGCCTCCTCCAGGGCGGCCGACGCCCCGACGATCACCTGGGCGTAGAACGGATCGGCGAAGATCGAGGGATCCTCTCCCGAGACGACCAGGGCGGCCGCCCCCGTCTGCCGGGTGGCCAGCGCCCGGGCGGTCGGGTTGGGCACGTAGCCGAGCTGCCGGACGGCCCGTTCGACGGCCTCGCGTTTGGCCCGGCTGACGTGCGGGGCGTTGTTGAGGGCCCGCGATGCCACGGAACGGGACACGCCGGCGAGTCCGGCCACCTCGTCGAGCGTCGGTCGCCGACGCGGCGCATCCTCTGCCATGAACTCGATCCCCTCGCTGTCGACCCGACGGCGTCCCATCCTCGCCCATGCGGGCGCTCCCGTCTCGCGGATGGGAGCCGGACCGGGGGAGAAGGCCGGAGAAGGCCCCGAGGGGAAGAGACTGGGACCGCTTCCAGTCTTGTCCCCTTCCCCTTCGGCCGCATCGTCGATCCTCGCGGCAGAACCCCTTGACAGGGGAAACGGAGCGGCACAACGATACCGGTCACATGCCGGGGCTCGGCTTTGGAAGCGCTCCCAACTGGAAGCGCTTCCAGTCTGTTTCGCCGCATCCCGCGCATGGCGTCCCCGTGGTCGGCCCGGAAAGCCCGTCGCCGTGCGGGGCCGGCGCACCACCGCACTTCCTTCAGCGCGCCGCACGCTCGGGACGAGGGCGGGCGGCGCATCCCCCACGAAACCGAGGTACAGACATGCGCCGCAGACTCCGCACCCTGGCGGCAGCGCTGTTAACCCTGCCGCTCGCGCTCACCCTCGCCCCGTCCGCCCACGCGGCCGACCCGACCACCATGACCAACGGGTTCTACGTGAACCCCGACTCCAGCGCCAAGCAGTGGGTCGCCGCCAATCCCGGCGACGGCCGGGCCGCCGAGATCGACTCCGCGATAGCCAACACCCCGATGGCCCGCTGGTTCGGATCCTGGAGCGGCGCCATCGGCCCCGCCACCGGCGAGTACGCGGGCGCCGCGGACAGCCGGGACAAGCTGCCGATCCTCGTCGCCTACAACGTCTACAACCGCGACTACTGCGGCGGGCACTCCGCGGGCGGAGCCTCCTCGCCGTCCGATTACGCGAACTGGATATCCCAGTTCGCCGGCGGTGTCGGGGACCGTCCGGCCGTCGTCATCCTGGAACCGGACTCCCTCGGCGACTACGGATGCATGAACCAGGCGCAGATCGACGAGCGCGAGGCCATGCTCAGCGGCGCCCTCTCCGAGTTCAGCCGCCAGGCCCCCAACACCTGGGTCTACATGGACGCCGGCAACCCGGGCTGGACCGACGCGGTGACCATGGCCCGCCGGCTGCACGAGGCCGGCCTCCCACAGGCCCACGGCTTCTCGCTGAACGTCTCCAACTACTTCACCACGGGCGAGAACACCGCCTACGGCAACGCCGTCAACCGTGAACTGAGCGCCCGCTACGGCTACACCAAGCCGTTCGTCGTGGACACCAGCCGCAACGGAAACGGCTCCAACGGCGAGTGGTGCAACCCCTCGGGCCGCCGCATCGGCACGCCCACCCAGCTGGGCGGGGGCGCCGAGATGCTGTTGTGGATCAAGGCGCCGGGTGAGTCCGACGGAGACTGCGGCGTCGGAGGCGGCTCCTCGGCCGGCCAGTTCCTCCCGGAGGTGGCCTACAAGATGATCCACGGCTACTGACCCCGGCCGGCTCCAGGGCACCCGTGCTCCCGTGGCCCGGCCGATCCCGCCTCGCGGCCGGGCCACGGGGACCGTGGCCACGACACCCGGCCTCCGGGCCGTGCCCACCGGCGGCACGTCCTCCCGGCACAGGCGCCGGGCGCGGCCGTGCCGGCGGGCTGTTGGCCGCGGTCGAGCAACCCGATCCACCGTCGGCCGACCGGATTGCTACGGTGCCGGAGGTAACCGGCAGCTCGGTTTTCCCGCGCGGGAACCACCATGGACGGGATGTACAACATGCAGGAACTGTGGCGCCGATTCGAGGAGTGGCTTCGGCGGAACGCGCCGGGCGATCATTCAGCGCTCCGCCCAGGAGCGTCAGATGCCGACATATCCCGGCTGGAAAGCGGAGTCGGTTTCCCGCTCCACGGTGAGCTGACGGCGCTCCTCTCGGAACACAACGGTGTCACGCCCCGCCGGTCCAGCACGGAGCCCGGCGCCTTTCTCCTCGGGTACAGCCTTCTGGATACCCAGGGAATCCTGGAATGGCATCAGAACCTCTCCTCGATGGCGCACGAAGCGGTCGAGGAGGGTTACGAGGAGGAAGTGGTCGGGCGCACCGCGCACCCCCAGTGGGTTCCCTTCGCCCAGGCCGTCACCGGCGATCTGCTGTTCGTCGACCACCGTGCGGGCCACTGTGGAGAAGTCGGCGAGATCTCGTTCGGAGACCCCGAGTACGCGCTGCTCTGGCCGTCCATGACTCCGATGCTGACCGACCTGTGCGACGCGGTGGAGGGATCGCTGCCGCTGCCGGCCGCGCGGCGCCGGCCGTCGGTCCATGAGGGGCGCATGCTGGAATGGGTCACGGACTGACCGCCCGAGATGTCACGGACCGGCCCCGGAAACGAGGCGTCCTGCCGGATCGCGGTGATCCGGCAGGACGCCTCGGGTTCGCGGTCCGGCTGTCAGCTGATGTCGCAGACCGACGTGATGTCGCAGTACTCGAACCCGGTCTGGACGACGTATGCTTCCCGGTCGAGCAGACGGATCTCGGACGTGAACCGCCCGAGGTCGCCACCGGCGTCCGTGTTCTGCTTGGCCGGGACGGCGGCGCGGCCGCAGATCTCGTTCCACGTCGGATACGGGTAGTTGTTGTCGAGCTTCAGCACCCAGCTTCCGTCGGATCGCTTGTCCGCGTAGAACTGTGCGCAGTGCTTGCCCGAGGACAGCGTCATCCCACCGCTCTCACGGGATTTCGCGAACGGGTATTCGTCGCAACTGGTGCCGTCCGCGTTCGGATGCGGGTTCCACTCCGCGACCGCGAGCATGCACATCTTGTCCCGGTTCTCCTTGGCCTTCGCCTCATCCGCCAGACGGTGCAGTGGCTTGTTGTGCCGCTCGCTGCCCGGGTGGGAGGCCAGCTTCTCCATGAGCACCCAGTAGTACGCGGCGGCGGCCGGGTATTTCTTGGTGTTCAGCTGGAGCGTCGGCGTGTATCGAGGGAACACGCATCCGGTGTTGCCGCCCACCTTGTTGTCGCAGCGGACATCGAAGGCGTTGTTGGTCCACTTCGGGACGGCCCGGACACCGGCGCTCGGTGTGGACCATGTGGTGTTCCACGTGAAGTCCAGTTTCGATTCGCCTCCGGTGGTCTTCTTCCAGGTGTAGGTGTTGGTCCGGGTGGCGACGTGCGTGTCACCGGGAGTCCACGTCGTGCTGCCGGTCCAGGGCCCGGTGCTCTCGGTGCAGTCGCCCGTCGGCCAGCAGTCCTCCGCGAACGACGTCAGCGTGGTGGAGGTCAGCCCCGTCATGTTGACCAGAGACAGTTCGGTCCACGTGGTGAACTCGTTCGACTTGGGGTTGAGGTTGATCTCCTGGACGACCTTCATGGTCGCGTTGCCGACGGGGACGCCGTCCCGTGTCGCGGTCAACGGAAGCAGGCCGCGCAGACATCCTTGCGTCCTGGTCTGCATGGCCGCGCCGTTGACGTTGGCGCACCAGCCGACGGGGCCCGCGGCCGCCGAGGCACGCCCCTCCCTCTCCGGGGACGCGGTCTTCTTCTCCTCCAGCGGCACATAGGAGCCGCACCAGCGGATCCCGTCGCGACCGGTCGCGCACTCCGGGCCCTCCTGCGCGGCGGCCGCCGACGACTTCGAAGCGGCGCCCGCGGGCACTTCCTCGGCATCCTGAGCGGCCACGAAGTCGACGTCGGGCGCGTTCGGGTCCGCTTCGGGGAAGACGATGTCGTTCAGACCGTCGTAGTCCCCGGGTACGAAGGCGACGGCATCGTAGGCGATGTCCTTGGAGCCGTCGCCGCCGTTGAAGTTGTCCAGACTGACCTCGGGCACGCTGTCGTTGAACCGGTACGCCCCCAGGTCCACCCACTTGTTGGACTGGTTGGCGTCCTGCGAGATCGCCTTGACGGTGGTGCCGTGCGCGTGCTTGATGCGGTATTCGGCCTTGGAGGTCTGTGCCCCGTGGTCGGGTATGTGCGCGTACACCTTGGCCTGGCCGTCATGGGAGGTGATCCGGCTCCCGAGCTTCCAGGTGCCGGTGACCTTCATGCGGTCGCCGGGCTCCGGGAAGGACTCGGGGGAGCGGGTGTGGGTGAACCAGAAGTGGTTGCCGTACGCCGCGCCGATCTGATGCGTGTCGATCTTCCCCGGATAGGTGGTGACCGTCTCCCCGGTATCGGTGTCGATGATGTCGGAGGGCCGGTACGTGAAGGCGAACGTGCCGTCCGACTCGACCGCCCCGCAGCCGCGTGAATCCGATCCCGCCGGGGTCGTGCCGTCGGGCAGCTCGTCCACGATCAGTGCGTTCGAGGGCAGGCCGCTGCCGCAGCGCGGCGGGTAGGAGTCGGCGTCCGGCTGTTCCGGATACGAGGTGTTGAAGCGGTGCACCTGGTGGCCGCACTCGGCCCCGGTGTCGCAGTTCTTCCACTCGGCCGGCTGGTCCCACCAGCAGTGCAGCCAGTGCGGGTTGCTCTGGGAGTCGCCCGCGTCGAGCTTGCAGGCGCCCAGACCGGGATCGTTGGAGTCGTCGTCACCGATCTTGGACGGGTCGCAGTCGTTGGAGGCGTCGCAGAACAGGTCGAGCGGCGGCTTGACGGTGCTGCGGTCCGCGTTGCTGTTCCACCAGGCGGCCAGGTAGCCGGGCCGGAAGTCGCCGGGGGCGAACATCGCCGAGATCGGGCGCGCCGCCCAGCCGAGGACCTTCTCCTCATAGGGCCAGTCCTGCGGGTGCGCGGCATGGCTGTAGTCGTCCCGGGCCGGGTCCGTGGCGCTCTGCAGGAAGGGGACACGGTTCGCCTTCCACAGCGGGTTGGCCGGGTTGTTGGTCCAGCCCAGCCCCTTGTGCCCGTCGGAGTCGGCGGTCGGGTAGAAGCCGGAGTTGTACGCCCACAGGGCGAAGAACCAGTTCTCGATCCACTGCGGATGGCCGTCGTTGACCTTCATGCCGGCCCGGTAGGTCTGGTTCCACTTGTCGGAGAGGATCCGCACGCCGTAGGCGATGTTGGAGGTGTAGTCCAGCGCGACAGCTTCCTGGGTGTAGGTGGACAGCGCCGTCTCACCGTCCTTCTCCTTGCCGGACAGCCGCATGCCGTCGGTGGCCTGGGTGATGCCGTAGCCGCAGTCGGCCTCGGAGAAGTTGATGCGCCACGGGTCGGCCTGCGTGCCGTCGGAGGTGTACTGGGTGCCGTAGTAGTTGCCGATGAGGCTGTTGGCGGTGACACCGGGGACGGCGAACCGCGTGGCCTGCCACATGTTGGATTCCTGCGCGGTGACGCCGAGCATCACCTGCGAGGGTATGTGCCAGCGGTCGGTGACATCGGGGTCCTCGTTGTCGAGGGTTCCGTTGGGGTCACCGGCCAGCACCGTTGCCGGGAACAGGCCGCCCTGGGGCTGGTAGCCGCCCATGCCGGTGTTCTTCCAGTTCGGTGAGCGGTAGAAGTTCAGTTCACCGACGACGGCCTGGTCCACGGCCCACTCCACCTGCCGGGGGGTGGGCTGGAACGCCTGCTTCCTGACGTCGTTGCGGGCGACCGCGCAGTAGCGCTCGTCCGTGCCCTCGGACGGGCTGTCCGCCCGGCCGGCGAGGGGCTGGGTGCGCACCGTCTGCGGGGACATGCCGCCGTCCTCGAGCGGCGCTGCGCCTCCCTGCGGCTTCGTTCCGCTGTGCGGCTTCGTTCCGGGCCGCGGTGCCGCCGGCACCCCCAGAGCCGGTGAAGGGGCGCGGCCGGTGCGGGCGTTGCCGCCGGCGGCCTTCGGGGTGACGTCCAGGGTGACGGTCTTTCCGGTGGCGAGCACGCGCAGCGCGGTGCGGGCGTCGCGGACCGCGTCGGCTTCGCTGGGGGTGATCAGGCTGGTCTTTCCGTCCGCCCAGGTGGTGGAGACGGCGGCGTGGCCGAGGCTGGACATGCGGGCGCCCTTGGCGAGGCGGCCCGGGTTCTTCACCTTGTCCGGCAGGCTGCCCTTCCCGGCCGCTCTGCCGGTGATGAAGACCTGGCCCGACGGGGTGCCGGTCAGGTCCCAGTCCCGCAGGTGCCCGGAGGCGACGGTGACCGGCGTGGCCTTTTCGCCGGCCTGCACCTGCGGGCGGGTCAGGTGCTTGGCCCAGCTGACCGTCTCGGTGCCCGTCTTCTCCGGCTGCCGGTCGATGAAGGTGACGCCGCCGTCGCTGTCGGCCGTGATCTGGAACGGCACCGCCGTGGTCGCGGCGAGCACCCGCTCCCTGGTGCCGTTGATCCGCACCAGCTTGTCGCCGTGCGCCGCCACGATGCCGTCCCGGGTGGGGACGGCGGAGGTGACCTGCCCGGGGAACGCCACCGGCCGGGAGGGCTTGCCCGTGGCCGCGTCAACGCTGATCAGCCGGGTCTTCTGCTCGGCGTCGCCGTCCCAGGAGAGCTGCGTGAACACCGCCTGCCGGCCGTTGCCGCAGCCGGGGGAGAAGTGGGCCAGGGACGCGGTGAAGGGCAGCTTGGTGACTTCGCCGCTGCCGAGATCGACGATGGCGGTGAACGCTCCCCGCACCATCAGCTCGGGCTTGTTGGTGAAGGTGCGGGGCGCGTACGCGACGGCCGCGTACTTCCCGGACCCGGTCAGGCAGGCGTTGCCGATCCAGGTGTCGGTGTCGAAGCCGTCCTCGGAGAGGGTCGCGGCGGTCTTCCACGCGTAGCCGTCACGCTCGTCGGCG
The DNA here is from genome assembly GCF_000220705.2 of Streptomyces xinghaiensis S187. GTDB lineage: Bacteria > Actinomycetota > Actinomycetes > Streptomycetales > Streptomycetaceae > Streptomyces > Streptomyces xinghaiensis. The sequence continues at coordinate 6,117,816 of NZ_CP023202.1, forward strand.
ACGAGGAGATGAAAGCCGGTGCCGTCACCGGACGTGGTGAAAGCGGTGTCCTTCGATGATGCGTGGCCCGAACCGAGAACCGCCGCGCGGTCGCCCTTGGCGACGGAACGCGGCTTCGGCTTCGGCTTGGACTTCGGCTTGGATTTCGACTCGGCGTCGGCTTGCCCGGCCCAGCCCTGGGCCGCGCCGTCCGGCGGTGTGGATCCGGATGCTTGCGCGGGCAGGCTCAGGGGTAACGCCAGCGCGATCGCCATCACGGTGGTGACGGGAACACGCCAGTGCTTGTACACGTGTCTCACAGGCGTCCTTTGTTGTCTGTTGCGCGGTGTCCACTGCGCGGTGTCCACTGCGCGGTGTCCATGCCGTGTTGGCTACTGCGCGTCGGCCTCGGCGAGCACGGCCTTCTTCGACTTCTTCGCCGAATCCAGCTGCGCCCTGTTGTCCTCGATCTGCTGTCGCTGGATCTTCGACTCCTCGTCGAACCAGACCTTCACCAGGTCCGTCTTCTCCTTGCAGGCGATGTCGTCCAGGGCCATCCGGATGGACTCGGCGGTCGCCTTGCCGTCCTTGTCGAGGGCCAGGCCCGCGTCCATCGCCTTGTACGGGTCGGCCAGGCCCGCGTGCCCCTTGGTCTTCATGCACGACGACCAGTCCTTGAAGACGCTCTGGACCGGTTCGGACTGCTGGGACCGGATCAGGCTGTCGCCGTTCAGGTCGCTCACGGTGAACGCGTCGGCCTGCTGCTTGGCCGCGCCGAGCTGCTCGTCGCTCCATCCGGCGCAGCCTCCCTCGCGGAGCTTCTTGCCGTTGTGCTCGGCCCGCGCGGGCTTCGTCCTGGGCGGCGCGACGAAGTACGACCCGCCCGCCTCGGCGCCCTCCGGCAGTGTGGCCTTCTCCGGCTTGGTGTGCCCGGTGAGCACCTCGACCTCGACATCCGACAGCTCCTGCTGGGGCTGGTCGACGTGGTGCGTCAGCTCCTCGGGGATGCCGTAGCCGTACGTCTTGGCAACCGTCTCGTCGGTGATGCCGTAGCGGCGCTCGATGTTGGCGTCGTTGTTGCTGGGCGGCGGGTTCGCGCCCGGCTCGGGGAAGTCGACGGTGAACCCGTACTCGGCCATGCACTGCTTCTGGAGGGCGTTCTTGGCCTCGTCGATGGCGACGGTGTCCGCGTAGGAGAGCATGTAGTCCTCCAGCGGTAGTTTCAGACTTTTCGTCAGGCCTCTGACGGGGGTCTCCTCGGGCCACAGGCTCTTGTCGACGATCTGTCTGTCCGCCCCTGCCGGCGAGGCGTCCGTGGTGGCGTTCGAGGAGCAGGCGGATATCAGGCCGGTGGCGGCGACGGCCACGACGGCGAGCGCCTTTTTGCTGGGAGTCATGCAACCTCTTCCGGGCGGGTTTCCGGGCCGATGTCTAGGCGAAGTGCTGGGACGCGTTGTTGTTCTTCAGGGCGGAGATCAGGTCGGTGTGGTCGCAGTCCCCGTACGGGCCGTTCTTGCCGAAGTACTGGGAGGTGCCGCCGTAGCCGGAGTTGTAGTAGACGCGGTAGTTGTCGGCGGGGGCGCAGTTCATGACGGATGCCGCGTTGTTCTTCATGTACTGCCAGGAGCCGCTGCCGTTCCCGTTGAAGACGTAGCGGTAGGTGCTCAGGCTGGAGCCCTGGTACCGGCTGGTGCCCCAGTAGTCGCTGACGTTGCCGTAGAAGATCGACCAGCTCGTCACGTAGCGCGAGCCGTCCGCGTTGTACGAGTACGCCTTCGAGTTGTAGAAAAGGAAGATGTCCCCTTCGGTGCAGTTGATCCACGGGACATCGCAGTTGTCCGTCACCTTGTACTCCGCGGCCTGCGCGGGAACAGCCGCTGCCAACACGGCGGCGGCGGAAACGAGGACGGCGCAGGAAGCCCTGCAGGCAGGGCGAAGGGAAAGATTTTTCGCCGGTTCCTCTTCAGTAGGTCGAGATTCTGTCGATGTAGATCTTCGGTTGCTGCGGAATGGGTCCGAGATGGGTTCCTCCCACGCTTTCGGCTTCGCTCCTGCTGCCGTGAGCGGGGACGCCATAGATGCGGAAGGTGTTGGTGGCGACCCAGTCGATGTCGTCGCCAATGCTGACAACGATGTCGAAATTCACGGATTCATCCGTGTCGTTGTGCACGGTGACCGCGGTGAAGACCCCGTTCTCCTTGGGGGTGGCCTTCACCTCCACATCGCCGTACCGCAGAATCCGCGTCGTGCCGTCCTGGGAGAAGGACGGCACGGGATCCGGATCCGGTGACGGCGCGCTGGGCGTCTCCCCCGAAGGTGTGACAGCCGCCTCCGCGGACGCGGTCGCTGCGGGGGAGGCGCCGGGAGTGCCGCCGTTCCCGCCCTCAGCGCTGCATCCTGCTGCCAGTAGGGTCAGGACGGCAGCGGCGACCTGAAGTGCGGTGCGTAAGTGCACGGATATCCCCCGTCAGTGTTGAACAGTCCATGCCAACTCGCACGACCGTTGCACCCTAACCACGGGCCGACACGGCTTCAACACATTATTCTCACGCGCAAAACCATGGCATACCGCAGCATGTAGGGCGTCCCCGAGCCCCGAGGGCTGCCGTCCGGTGCGTGCCTGCGGCGTCCGGCGAGCGGGCACCCCGTCCCGCTCCGCGCGGCCACGCCCCCGGGGCGACCCGCCCGTACCCGGTCGGGCCGTGCCCGCCCAGAGGGCCGCTACGGCGGCTCTGGTTCGGGATGACCGGTGGGCGGTCCGGCGCCGTGTGCGGCCTCCGGTCAGGGGTGACGGGACGCGAGGACGCAGAACTCGTTCCCCTCCGGGTCGGCCAGGACCACCCAGCTCTCCTCGCCCTGGCCGACGTCGACGCGCCGGGCGCCCAGCCCGAGCAGGCGGCGGACCTCCGCGTCCTGTTCCCTGTCGGTCGGGTTGACGTCGATGTGGAGCCGGTTCTTGACGGTTTTGCCCTCCGGCACGCGCGCGAACGTCAGCACCGGCGGCACGGGGCCGGGGCGGTCCTTGCCCTCGGGCACCGCGGGGGAGCCGATGGTGACGATGCCCTCGTCCTCGTTCTCGTCCCGCACCTCGTAGCCGAGGACCGAGCACCAGAAGCCGGCGAGCGCGCGGGGATCGGCACAGTCGATCGCGAGCTCGGTGAACGCGCTGGCCATCTCGGGACCTCCCGGTCACCCTGGATCCATTTCCGTCCACCGGCGGCTGCCGTGACGGACCCCGCCGACTGCCCTTCCGGCCGTCCTTCCCGAGATCCTTTCACTCAACCGCCCGCGTCCGCCGCACAGTTCGGGTGACGCTGCCCCGACGGCATGCTCACCCCGTCGGACACGTGCGGCGCACGTCCCACCGGGCCGGCCCGGAACCATGGACGCGAACAGGTTCACGGGTGCCGGCAAAGCCAGGAGAAACCCGAGGGCGACCGCGTGGCTCACCGTGCCGTGTGTGCTCCCTCCTGCTGTTTCCCGTCCTCGCCGGACTGGCCGGGGTGTCTGCCCCAGGCCTGCCAGTCGTCCGACGCCCTGGAGCCATGGAGTTGAGGGTGCCCCCGGGTTCGCGGATGCATCCGGGGAAGGAGCCCTCCGGGTTACCCGGCCGGGGGAGCCCTGATGGGTCACTCCGGAGGTCCTGGGGTTGAGGTCCGGCAGGTGTTCCGGTGTCGTGGTGAAGTGGTGACGTGGTGGGCCCCGTCGCGCCGCGCGGGGCGGGTTCGCAGCGGAGGTGGCTCAGCGTGGTACGGCGCCGTCCGAAACGGTGGGATGCCGGCTCCCGTGACGTGCTGGCGCACGACCTGCTGGAGCGCCTCACCCCGGTGATGAGCGGCCTGGGGCTGCTGTTCCTGCTGGTCGTCGTCGGCGAGCGCATGGCGGAGCCGGGGAGCGGTGCGGCCACCGCCCTCGCCGTGGCCGGGTGGCTGCTGTGGGGGGCCTTCGCCGCCGAGTTCGCGGCCCGGCTCGCGCTCGCCCGCCACCGCGGCCGCTTTCTGCGCAGGAACGGGTGGCAGATCATCTTCCTGGTGCTGCCGTTCCTGCGGGTGCTGCGCCTGCTGAAGTCGCTGCGGCTGCTGCGCACCGGCAGAGTGCTCTCCTCCACCCTGCGGTCCTCCCGCTCGGCCGGGCGGATCCTCGGCGACCGGGCGGTGTGGCTGTCCATGGTCTCGCTGATCGTCGTCGTCGCGGCCAGTGAGCTGCTGTGGGAGTTCGACGGCGCCCACGGCTCCTACGCCGCCACGCTGCACGCGACCGCGCTGATGACGATCAGCGGCGAGCCCGTCCGCACGGTGAGTGCCTACGGCAGGGTCCTGCAGGTGCTGCTGGCGATGTACTCGGTGGTGGTCGTCGCCGCCCTGGCGGGCACCTTCGGCGCCTACTTCGTCGAGAAGCGCGCCGCGGAGGCATCGAGCGAAGGCGCCCCACCGCCGGTACCGGGGGCCGGGCCGCCCGGCACCGGCTGAGGAAGCGGGCCGGGCGGTGGCCGGACCGGCGTGCGGCAGAAGCCGCTCCGTCCATCCGGGACGGCGCGACCGTACCGCCGGTACGGATTCACCGGACGGGCGGGCTCAGGACCCGCCGGATGCTCACACGCGGGTCCACCGCTGGCCGGCCCGGCCGTCGCAGGTCCACAGGACGAGCGGAGTCCCGTTCGCCGTGCCGGCCTGGTCGGTGTCCAGGCACAGCCCGGCGTGGACGTTGCGGATGGACCCGTCGGGACCGAGAGTCCACTTCTGGTTGTCCTGCCCGTTGCAGGGCCAGGTGACGACGCGGGTGCCGTTGGCCGTGCCCTGCTCGTAGGCGTCCAGGCACTTGTCGCCGAAGACCCGGATCTCGCCGCCGGCCCAGGTCGTCCAGAGCTGGTTGGCGGCCGTGTGGCAGTCCCAGATCAGCACCGTCGCCCCGGCCGCGGTGGAGGCGTCGTCCACGTCGAGGCAGCGGTCGGAGCCGGCGGTGCGCAGCCGGGAGGTGGTGGCGGCGAGCGGGCTGCCGCCGGTCACCCGGTACACGGCCACGCCGTGCGCGGGAACGCTCGCCGAGATCCGGCCGGACGTGTTCGACGTGCCGCCGGTCCACAGGTCGGTGAGGGTGAACGACCCGCCGGACAGGCCGGCCTCCGCGGCCGTGGTGGTGACGGTCGTGGCGGCGTCCCCCCGGTTGAACAGGCCCACGGCGACCGATCCGTCGGACAGGGCCTTGGCGAACACCTCGGTGCCGCCGTCGTCGCGCACTCTGCGGCCGCCCGCGCCCAGCGGGTCCTGGTTCACCGCCAGCAGGCGGGGGTTGCGCAGGATCGCGCTCACGTCGGCGGACATGGTGCGGATGTCGTTGCCCGCCATGAGCGGGGCGGCCATCAGCGCCCACAGGGCGAAATGGGAGCGGGACTCGGTCAGGGACAAGCCGGGGCGGCCGACGACGAGCATGTCGGGATCGTTCCAGTGGCCGGGGCCCGCCTGGGCGGCCAGGGGTGCGGTGACGTCCAGGACGTTGCCGACGCCCATCGGGTAGCTGTTGGTGTTGCCGTTCTGCCAGATGTCGAGCAGGTCCTCGGTCGTCCGCCACAGGTCGGCGACCTCGCCCCAGTTGTACGTGTCCCCCGTGATGGCGTGGAAGCTGTTGGGGTTGATGCTGTAGACGATGGGGCGTCCGGTCGCGCGCAGGGCGTCGCGCATCAGAGCGAACCGCGCGACCTGTTCGTCGCGGGTGCCGCTGGAGGAACACCAGTCGTACTTGAGGTAGTCCACTCCCCATGAGGCGAACGTGGCGGCGTCCTGGCGCTCGTGCCCCTTGCTGCCCGTCGATCCCGGGTAGGTGCCGACGCCCTGTGCGCAGGTCCGCTCGTTCGGAGCCTGGTAGATGCCGAACTTCAGGCCCTTGTCGTGGATGTAGTCACCGAGCGCCTTCATCCCGCTGGGGAACTTCGACGGGTTGGCCCGCAGGTTGCCCGCGGCGTCGCGCTGCGGGTCGAACCAGCAGTCGTCGACCACCACGTACCGGTAGCCGGCGTCCCGCATGCCCGAGGACACCATCGCGTCGGCGGCCTCGCGGACCTGTGCCTCGGTGATCCCGCACCCGAAGCTGTTCCAGCTGTTCCAGCCCAGCGGCGGGGTGACCGCGGGACTTCCGGGCGCGGCCCGGGCGGTCGGGGCCGGGGCCGTGACACACGCGGTGACCGTCAACGCGGCGGCCGCACAGAGGCCGAGCAGTCGTCTGCCTGATCGTAGGGGCACCGTCCGTTCCTTTCGCACGAGGGACAGGGCGCGGTACGGGTGGTGCGGGGGCAGGGTGTTCCATATGTCGAACGGCATTCGAAGTGCCAGACATTCATGGATGGTAGGGCGGCTTCGGGTGGTGTCAAGACGTCCCGTACGCAAGGAGCGGGCCTCCCGGCGCTCCGGCCTGCTGGGGCGGCGTTTCGGAAGAGGGCGGGGTCGCGCGGGGCCGCGTTCCCCGGCCGGAGGTCTGCGGGAGCCCGGTGGGTGGCGCCCAAGTCCCGGATGCCGCAGGGGTGTTGACGAACGCCGTCCGTCTCCTAACATGCATGACGTCCGACTAGTCGATTGATGGTCGAAATATCGAACATTCATCGACGTCACCGGCCGCGCACCCCGCGGCCGGCACCGCAGCCCCCGCATTCCGCACCGCCCGCATGTGAGTACCGCTGAGGCTCCCCCCACGCCACTGCGAGGAAGACCGGAACGCTTGGTGAGCGCGGGATGAGCCCCGGCGAGGAGCCGCACAGCCTGCACCGCCGGACGCGGGCACCAGCCCGCACCCGCGGCGGCAGCCGATCCACCCCCGCTCACCGACCACGTCGCGTCAGAGGGCCGGGACACGTCCCGGCCGGATCACGATGTCAGCCGGCGAGGTCCGAGCTGTCCACTCCACGAAACGGCCCACCCGTGAAACAGCCCACAAGGAAAGGAAGGAGAACCATGAGACGCGCCTCCCTCGTCATGTCCGCGCTGCTCGCGGCACTTCTCGTCATGGCCCCTGCCGGTACCGCGCTGAGCAGCGGCCTCGACGCGGCGACCCCGCCTCCGGGCGTCCCCGACGCCTCGGGGACCGCCGGATGCGGCAAGGCCCCCACGCTCACCAGTGGTACGCACACGATCTCGAGCGGCGGCCAGAACCGCAGCTACATCCTCAGAATTCCGGCCGGTTACGACAACAACCGTCCCCACCGGCTGGTCTTCGGGTTCCACTGGCTGAACGGCACCGCCCAGGACGTCGACTCGGGCGGAGCCGACGGCTACAACTGGTCCTACTACGGACTCAGGAGACTGGCGGAGAGCTCGGGCAGCCCCACGATCTTCGTCGCGCCGCAGGGTCTCAACAACGGCTGGGCCAACTCCGGCGGCCAGGACGTGGCCTTCTTCGACGCCGTGCGCCAGCAGGTCGAGGCCGACCTGTGTGTCGACGAGACACAGCGGTTCTCCACGGGATTCAGCTACGGCGGCGCGATGACGTACGCCCTCGCCTGCACCCGGGCCTCGGTCTTCCGGGCCGTCGCCGTCTACGCCGGCGCGAACCTCAGCGGATGCAACGGCGGCACCGAGCCCGTCGCGTACATGGGGCTGCACGGCGGCAGTGACAACGTGCTGCCCATCTCCCTGGGGCGGTCGCTGCGCGACACCTTCGTCCGGAACAACGGCTGCGCCCAGCAGAACCCGCCCGAGCCGCCGAACGGCAGCCGGACCCACATCGTCACCGCCTACTCCGGCTGCCGGGACGGATATCCCGTCGTCTGGGCCGCGTTCGACGGAGGCCACACCCCGGCGCCCCTGGACGGGTCCACCGGGCAGGGCTGGCAGACCTGGACGTCGGGAGAGGTGTGGAAGTTCTTCACCCAGTTCGAGTCCACCGCTTCCACCGCTTCCACCGCTTCCACCGCGCCCACCGGCGGCCGGTAGGCCGCGGACGGGCGCCCGGCGCGTGCCGGCCCGCCGCGGACATCCGCCGCGGCCGGCGCGCCGCCGGGGCCGCTCCGGTCCGGCCCCGGACAGCGGAAAGCCCGTGCGGTGCGCGGCTTGCGCCGCCCGCACGGGCCGTTTCCCGACTTCGGTGTCCGAGGGGGGACTTGAACCCCCACGCCCGATAAAGGGCACTAGCACCTCAAGCTAGCGCGTCTGCCATTCCGCCACCCGGACGAGGTGTCCGCCGCCGTGGCCGTGGCCTGTGGCGACGGGAAAACCATAGCAAACATCCGGGAGCGGTCGATCAGCCACCCGATCGGCCGCTCCCGGCCGCCCGCCCGGACGGTACGGGAGCGGCGGCCCTCCCGCGGGGACCTTGGGGAGAGCGCCGGGGCGCGGGAGGATGGTGGGGAATCCCGCCCGGCGACGGCCGTGACCCGGCCGGCCGGGACGCACTCAGAAAGGCAGGCCAGCGTGAGCGAGTCGCATTCCGCCGCGGCGACCAACGGCAAGGTCACCGGCGAGGACGAGGTCGTGGATCTCTGCCGGGACCTGATCCGCATCGACACCAGCAACTACGGGGACCACTCCGGGCCGGGCGAGCGCGCCGCCGCCGAGTACGTCGCGGAGAAACTCGCCGAAGTCGGCCTGGAACCGCGGATCTTCGAGTCGCACCCCGGCCGCGCCTCGACCGTGGCGCGGATCGAGGGCGAGGACCCCTCCCGGCCCGCGCTGCTCATCCACGGCCACACCGACGTCGTCCCGGCCAGCCCGGAGGACTGGACGCACCACCCCTTCTCCGGCGAGATCGCCGACGGCTGCGTCTGGGGCCGCGGCGCCGTCGACATGAAGGACATGGACGCGATGACGCTCGCCGTCGTCCGCGACCGGCTGCGCAGCGGACGGAAGCCCCCGCGCGACATCGTGCTGGCGTTCCTCGCCGACGAGGAGGCCGGCGGCGTGTACGGGGCGCGGCATCTCGTCGACCGCCACCCGGACCTCTTCGAGGGGGTCACGGAGGCCATCGGGGAGGTCGGCGGCTTCTCCTTCACGGTCAACGAGAACCTCCGGCTCTACCTGGTGGAGACCGCGCAGAAGGGCATGCACTGGATGCGCCTCACCGTGGACGGCACCGCCGGCCACGGCTCGATGACCAACACGGACAACGCCATCACCGAGCTCTGCGAGGCGGTCGGCCGGCTCGGCCGGCACCGGTTCCCGGTGCGGGTCACCAAGACCGTGCGGTCCTTCCTCGACGAGCTGTCCGACGCGCTGGGCACCCCGCTCGACCCGGAGGACATGGACGAGACCCTCGCCAAGCTCGGCGGCATCGCCAAGATCATCGGCGCGACGCTCCGCAACACGGCGGCCCCCACCATGCTCGGCGCCGGCTACAAGGTGAACGTGATCCCCGGGCAGGCCACCGCGCACGTCGACGGGCGCTTCCTCCCCGGATACGAGGAGGAGTTCCTCGCCGATCTCGACCGCGTCCTCGGCCCGCGGGTGAAGCGCGAGGACGTGCACACCGACAAGGCCCTGGAGACCGGCTTCGACGGCTCCCTGGTCGACGCCATGCGGTACGCGCTGAAGGCCGAGGACCCGATCGCGCACGCCGTGCCGTACTGCCTGTCCGGCGGCACGGACGCCAAGTCCTTCGACGACCTCGGCATCCGCTGCTTCGGCTTCGCGCCGCTGAAGCTCCCGCCGGAGCTGGACTTCGCCGGCATGTTCCACGGCGTCGACGAGCGGGTGCCGGTGGACGGTCTCACCTTCGGTGTCCGGGTGCTCGACCGGTTCCTCGACCGCTGCTGACGCCGCTGAACTCCGGCCGCACGCCGGAAAATCAACGCGGTGTGCGGGTCTCGCCGGAAAGAGTGAAGCGCCGCGGCGGCTCGTTCCCCCTTTACTCCTTCCTCGTTACAGGGAGTGCGATCCGAGGTCGGGTTCGCACTGCCAACTAGGAGGAACAGATGATCAAGAAGGTCGTGGCCGTCGCCGCTGCCGCCGGCGGACTCATGCTCGCCGGTGCGGGTGTGGCTGCCGCCGACTCCGGTGCCCTGGGCTCCGCCACGGACTCCCCGGGTATCGCTTCGGGCAACGCGGTCCAGGTTCCGGTGAACCTGCCGGTGAACGTGTGCGGCACGACGGTCTCCGTGGTCGGCGTCCTGAACCCCGCCTTCGGCAACGCCTGCTCACCCTGACGCTGAACGACGGCCCGGAAGGGTGCGAGCGCCGGGCAGCCCCGGAGCGCACACCATGCACTCCGGGGCCGTCCGTTTTCCGGCGGGCGGGAGACAAGCCCGCGCGCTTTTCGAATGGCAGAGACAGAGGAAACACATCCATGCGACATGTCGCGAGGAAGAGCCTGATCACCGCAGCGGCCGCGGGCGGCGTACTCGCCGCCACCGCCGGCTACGCCTGCGCTGACTCGAGCGCCGAGGGAGGCGCCGCGAACTCGCCGGGGGTCCTCTCCGGCAACTCCGTCCAGGCGCCGGTCAACGCGCCCGTCAACATCTGCGGTACCACCGCCAGTGTCGTCGGCCTGCTGAACCCCGCCACGGGCAACGACTGCGGCGGCTCGGGCAACGGTCCGCGGGCCCAGGGGGCCACCAGTGACTCCGGGGGCATCGCCTCCGGCAACTCGGTCCAGGTCCCGGTCAACGCCCCGGTGAACGCCTGCGGCACCGGTGTGAGCGTCATCGGCGTGGGAGACAGCGTCCGGGACAACGACTGCACCGGGAGCTCGGGCTCGGGAGTCCCGGGCAGCCCGGGGATTCCGGGCGGCCCGGGCAGCCCCGGTGAGCCGGGCGGCGAGGAGCCGGGCGGCCCGGGTGAGCCGGGAGACCCGGGCAACCCCGGCGAACCGGGAGACCCGGGCGGGGAAGACCCGTTCGGGGAGGAGCCGGGCGGCGAGGAGCCGGGCGGGCCGGGCGGTCCGGAGACCGCCGAGGGCGGTGGCGAGACGCCGGCCGGCGAGGAGACCACCCTGGTCGACCAGCCCGAGGGCATCGAGACCCTCGCCGAAACGGGCAGCGACTCGCTGGCGGTCACCCTGCCGCTCAGCGCGGGGCTTCTCATCGGTGGCGCGCTGCTCTACCGGCGGTCCCGGGTCAAGGCCTGAGACCGACGCGTCCGTGTGCCCGGTCCGCCGCGGGCCGGGCACACCCATGACGGCACAACCGGGGAGCGGGTCCCGTTTCGGGGCCCGCTCCCCGCACGTGTGCGGGGGCCGGGTCTACCAGGTGGCGCGGACCTGACGGATGATCCGGCGGCGCAGCCGCACCCTGCGGCTGCCGTCGCGCATGAGCAGAAGTCGGTCCAGTTCCCAGTGCCCGTACTCGGCGTGGTCGGTCAGCAGGCGGGTCGCCGCGTGGCGGGAGACCCCGCGCGGCACATACACGTCACGAAATTCATATTCCGGCATCGCATCTATTGTGCGGGCAAGGCCCATGTACGGATAGCGTCTGCACTATGTCTGATGCTGCCCAGCCATCCGCTTCCGAGGTACGCGCCGCCGCCGAGGCGGTCAAAGCCGCGCTGGACCGACACCTCGACGCGGTCGAGCGCCGGTCGGGTGAGGACGACCCGGCCGTCTTCGCCGCGTTCAACGAGCTGGCCGCGGCAGCCGAGGAATACGACGAACTGCTCTACGAGGCGTACGACGAGGTCACCCCGTTCGAGATCCCCGGGGACGGCTCGCTGCCCGCCTACACGGGCCCGGAGAACCCCAGCGCTCTCAGCGTGCTGATCCGGCGCGACTACTCCGTCGCCGAGTCCCGCCGGCTCTTCGCCCAAGCCGAGCGGATCGTCGAACTGGACCCGGACGCGGAGCCCGCCGTGAACGGGGCGCGCGCCGAGATCGCCGGAGTGGGCAGCAGTGTGCACACCGCCCTCGGCGTGCTGTTCGGGGAGTTCGAACCCGACGAGATCGCCTCCCGGCACAAGGAGTTCGGACTCGAGGAGGGCGACTCCACCCTCTGGGTGACGGCCGCCGACGAGCCCGCCGAGCCGGGGGAGTGGCTGAACGCCCCCTTCGACGATGTGGACCCGCAGCGCGTCCTCTGCCGCTTCGACGTCAGCTCCGTCTTCGACGAGGAGGAGGACGAGGAGGACGAGGCCGAGGAGGCACTGTCCGACGGTCTGGAGATCCTCGCCCCGGACACCCCCGACACGAGGCGCTGAGCCGTTCCCGGCCGGGCCGCTCGCCGTGGCGCCCCGGCCGGTGAGCGGTCTCAGCCCTGGGCGGGCGGTGGGGTGAGAGCGCGCAGCAGGGTCCGCAGCCGGGTGGTGCGCTCCGTCACCGGCACCTCGGCCACCGCTCGGGGCAGCGCCTGCTCCACGCCGTGCACCACCGACAGATGGCGCTCGGCCCGCCCGAAGGCCGTGTAGACCCAGGCCCGGGTCAGCGCCCGCGCGGCGTCCCCGGGCAGGACCACCACGGCCGCGGGCCAGGTGGTTCCGGCCGCCTGGTGCGCGGTGAGGGCCCAGCCGTGCCGCACGGCCCCGGCCGCGACCCGTTCGCGCGGCACCGTCATCCGGCCGCCGTCCCCCTCCAGCCGCAGGCCCTCGGCGTCGGCCGAGACCACGGTGCCGGTCAGGGCCCGGCCCGGAGCCGGGGTGTACACCACCCGGTCGCCCGGGTCGAAGCCGCCGAACCGCCCCGGTCCCGGGTTGAGCCGCTCCTTGAGGGCCGCGTTCAGCGCGCGGGTGCCGGCCGCTCCGGCGTGGCCGGGGGTGATGACCTGGGTCTGCTCCGGAGACACCCCGATCGCGCGCGGTACGGAGTCGGCGACCAGTTGCACGGTGCGGTGCACGGCCTCCCCGGCGTCCCGCACCGGCACGATCACCACCTCCTTGCCGGGTGCCTCCACCGAGGGCAGCTCGCCGACGCCGATCGCCGACACCAGCTCGCCGATCGGACCCGGGTCCGGGGTGCGGGAGGTGACGCGGGGGCAGAAGCCGGAGGACAGCAGATCCGCGAACACCTTGCCCGGACCGGCCGACCAGAGCACGCCCGGGTCACCGCTGAGCACCAGCCGGGCTCCGTCCGGCAGGGACTCGGCCAGCATCGCGGCCGTCTCCACATCGAGCTGCGGCGCGTCGAGGACGACGAGCAGATCCAGCTCCAGCGCACCCTCCGGATCCCGCCCCGGGCCCTCACCGCCCGCGAGCAGCCCGGCGACCGTCACCACGGCTCCGTCCGCGTCCTCGCCCCCGGCCGCGCCGACCGCGGCGTCCGGCCGCTCCAGCCCCTCCGGCCTCTCCGTCGCGTCCGGGGCGGCGGACGCGGTGAGCGGAGCGGCGGCCCGCCGGCATCCCGCCGGGCTGTGCACGGCGGCCCAGGCGCGCAGGCCAAGGGCGCGCGCGGCCGCGACCAGGGCGAGCGGCTCGGCGCGCGCCGTCTCCCCGCCCGTGTGCGCCACCAGACCGTGACCGGCCGCCGCCCGGATCAGCTCGGCGGCGGACGGTGACGGCGCGGCCTCCGCGGCCGCCTCCCAGGCGGCGGCGTCCGGACCGGAGCCGGGGGTGCCGTCCGGGCCGAAGCCGCCCGCGATCCGGCCCAGGCCGTCCGCGAGGCTCTCCTCGGCCAGGGCGTAGCGGTCGAGCCCCAGCAGCACCCGGACCGGCTGCTCCGCCTCCTCGCCCTCCGGCGCGCCCATGGGGCGGGGCGCGGCGCCCGGGCCCGCCGGGCCGGGGGCGTCGAGGGCGTCCTGGAAGACGAGCACCGCGCCGCCCGCGATCGCCTCGTGCAGCGCCGCCTCGGGGTCGGGCACCGCCTGCCGGGCCAGGGCCTCACTCAGCGCCGAGGGCTCCAGGGCCGTGTGCCCCCGGAGCGCGGCGCGCTCCAGAAGCCAGGCGGTCAGCGCCTGGGCCCGGCGCTCGTCCCCCGGTCCGGCCTCCGGTCCGAGCAGGGCGCGCGCGAAACCGTCCGCCTGCTCCGGCTGGACGCCCGGCACGGCGAGCAGCTGCCAGGGGTCCTCGCGGAGGACGTCCGCGGCCCGCTCTCCGAGGAGATCCGCCACCGGCTCCGCCAGCGTCTCCGGGGCCCCGCCCGCGGCCAGCACCTCCCGCACCGTGGCGCTCCGGGCCGCCCGCTCCGCCGAGGGCGGCCGGGCGCCGGGCACCGCGGCCGCGCCGGGCACGGGCCCGCCTCCGCTGCTCTCCGGCCGGGGTACGGGCCCGGAGCCGCCGGACCCCGAGGCGGGGCCGGATCCGGCCGCGGAGCCGGGCTGCGCCGCCGCGGCGGAGGGCCGGGCGGCGGGACGGGGTTCGCTGAAGAAGGCGGAGGCGGGCCGCTCCCCGCTCTCCACGGCCCGCACGGCGGCGGCCAGCGCCTCGGCCGACGGCGACGGCCGGGCGGTGCCCTCCCCGGCGGGCGGTGCCGGTGCCGGTGCCGGTGTACCGGCGGGGGCGGGGGCCTCCTCCGGTGCCGGGGCGGCGGCAGCGGTCTCGCCGGCGGGGCGGTCCGTGGTCACAGCGTGCTCCAGTCCTGGTCGGGATAGCGGTGCAGGGGCGCCGACACGTCGTCGAGCGCGCGGCAGATCTCGTCGGGAAGACTAAGCGCTTCCACTGACAGCGCCGTCGTGAGCTGCTGTGCCGTCCGGGCGCCGACGATCGGGGCCACCACACCGGGCTGGTCGCGGACCCAGGCGAGGGCGACGTGCAGCGGGGTGGTGGCCAGGCCGTCGGCCGCGATGGCGACCGCGTCCACGATCCGCCCCGCCGACTCGTCGAGATACGGCGCGACGAAGCCGGACATGTGGGCCGAGGCGCCGCGCGAGTCGGCCGGTGTGGTGTGCCGGTACTTGCCGGTGAGCACGCCGCGGCCCAGCGGCGACGAGGGCAGCAGCCCCACCCCGAGGTCCCGTGCGGCGGGCAGCACCTCCCGCTCGACGCCGCGCTGCACCAGGGAGTACTCCATCTGCGTGCTGGCCAGCCGGGTGCGGCCGGGCACGCCGAGCTGCCAGGTCGCCGCCTTGGCGAGCTGCCACCCGCTGTAGTTGGAGACGCCCACGTACCGGGCGCGTCCGCTGGTCACCGCGATGTCCAGGGCCTGCAGCGTCTCCTCCAGCGGGGTTCCCGGATCGAAGGCGTGGACCTGCCACAGGTCGACGTGGTCGGTGCCGAGCCGCTCCAGGGAGGCGTCGAGGGCGGCCAGCAGATGGCCGCGCGAGCCGTCGAAGCGCCGCTCCGGATCGGGGACGCTGCCGGCCTTGGTCGCGACGACGAGGTCGCGGCGCGGGACGAGGTCCGCCAGGAACCGGCCGAGGAGATACTCCGCCGCGCCGTCGGCGTAGACGTCGGCCGTGTCGACCAGGGTCCCGCCGGCGTCCCAGAACGCCTTGAGCTGCTCGGCGGCGTCGTGCTCGCCGGTGTCACGGCCCCAGGTGAGGGTGCCGAGCCCGATCCGCGATACCCGCAGGCCGGTTCGGCCGAGATGCCTCTGCTCCATGGCCGGAGAGAGTACTGGCCGCCGGCCGGGCCGCGGTGACGCGAGTCATACCCCCCGGACGGCCGCGGGCCCGCTCCGGCACTGCCGGACGGCGGTGCCCGCGCGCTACAGTCCGCCGGAGAGACGTTACCGACCAGTAAAGGGAGCGATATGCGGCTCGGCATCAACCTCGGCTACTGGGGCGCCGGTATGGACGCCGACAACCTCGCGGTCGCCCGCGAGGCCGACCGGCTCGGCTACTCCGTCTGCTGGGCGGCGGAGGCCTACGGTTCCGACGCCCCCACGGTGCTGGCCTGGGTCGCGGCGCAGACCGAACGGATCGACATCGGCTCCGCGATCCTCCAGATACCGGCGCGCACCCCCGCCATGACGGCGATGACGGCCGCCACCCTGGACTCCCTCTCCGGCGGCCGCTTCCGCCTCGGCCTGGGCGTCTCCGGCCCGCAGGTCTCCGAGGGCTGGTACGGCGTGAAGTTCGACAAG
This sequence comes from Streptomyces xinghaiensis S187, assembly GCF_000220705.2. GTDB lineage: Bacteria > Actinomycetota > Actinomycetes > Streptomycetales > Streptomycetaceae > Streptomyces > Streptomyces xinghaiensis. The sequence goes on from NZ_CP023202.1 coordinate 6,133,653, forward strand.
CCGCTGGCCCGCACCCGCGAGTACGTCGAGATCGTCCGCAAGGCGATGTCCCGCGAACGGCTGACCCACGAGGGCGAGCACTGGACGCTGCCGCTCCCCGGCGGCCCCGGCAAGGCGCTCAAGCTCACTGTGCACCCGGTGCGCGAGGAGGTGCCGCTGTACATAGCGGCGATCGGCCCGAAGAACCTGGAACAGACCGGCGAGATCGCCGACGGCGCCCTGGTGCTCTTCTTCGCGCCGGAGCACGCGGAGGAGACGACCCTGGGCGCGCTCCGCGCGGGCCGTGAGAAGGCCGGCCGGACGATGGACGGCTTCGACCTGGTGCCCACCGTCCCGATGGCCCTCGGGGACGACGTGGACGCGCTGGCGGACATCTTCCGCCCCTACACCGCGCTCTACGTGGGCGGCATGGGCAGCGCGAAGCAGAACTTCTACAACAAGCTCGCCCGGCGCATGGGGTACGAGAAGGAGGCCGCCGAGATCCAGGAGAAGTACCTGGCCGGCGACAAGCAGGGCGCCGCCGCGGCCGTCCCGCGCGAACTCATCGACTCGACCTCGCTGCTCGGCCCCGTCGAGCGCATCGCCGACCGCATGCAGGCCTACGCCGCGGCCGGGGTCACCACCCTGTCGCTCACCCCGGCGGGCTTCACCCTCGACGAGCGGATCGCCGCCCTGCGCGCGGGCGTCGAGGCCCTGGAGCGGGCCGGCCTGGCCTGACCCGGCGGCGCTCCGGCCCGCATCCGCGGTGACGGGTTCCGCCCGGGGGACGGAGGCCCGCCGGGGAAACCGGCCCCGCCGGGGCGGACCGGGGCGATTCACCCGGAGGGCGGCCGGTAAGGGGACCGAAGGTCCCAAGGGGACGCGACCGTACTTACGCTAGCGTAGGTTTCCGGTGGCGGAGGCCGAGGGCCCCGGCCCCGGCGACCCCTGGAGGAACCGTGCACATCCCGACGTCCGGCCGTCCCTGGTTGATCCAAGGCGGGATGGGGGTGGGGGTGTCCGGATGGCGGCTGGCCCGCGCCGTGGCGCGGACCGGGCAGCTCGGAGTCGTCTCGGGCACCGCGCTGGACACCGTGCTGATCCGCACCCTGCAGAGCGGTGACCCCGGCGGGCACCTGCGCCGGGCGCTGGCCGCCTACCCCGTGCCCGGCACCGCCGCGGCCGTACTGGAGCGGTACTTCGTCGAGGGGGGCGTCGGGGAGGGCGGGCGTTTCCTCACCACGCCCCCGCTGACGGCCGACCCCGGCTGCCCCGCCCGCGCGCTGACCGTGGTCGCCAACTTCTGCGAGGTGTGGCTCGCCAAGGAGGGCCACCGCGGGCCGGTGGGCGTCAACTACCTGGAGAAGGTCCAGCTCGCCACCGCGCCCGCCCTGTTCGGCGCGATCCTGGCCGGTGTGGACTACGTCCTGGTCGGCGCCGGGATCCCCGCGCACATCCCCGGCCTGGCCACCCGGCTGTCCCGGCTGGAGCCCGTCACCACCGATCTGACGGTGGAGGGCGACCCCGAGCCGCTGCCGGTGCCGTTCGACCCCGCGGCGGAGCTGGCCGGAGCCGCGGTGGGCGGGCTGCGCCGCCCCGACGTGCTCGCCATCGTCTCGCTGCCGGCCCTCGCCGCGTACCTCCACCGCTCCGAGCGGACCCGGCCGGACGGCTTCGTGGTCGAGGGCCACCGCGCGGGCGGCCACAGCGCCCCGCCCCGCGGACCGCTGCGGCTGGACGAGGACGGCGACCCGGTCTACGGACCGCGCGACACCCCCGACTTCGCCAGGATGGCCGCCCTCGGCCTGCCCTTCTGGATCGCCGGCGGCGCGTGCGGACCGGAGCAGGTCGCGCGGGCACGGGCCGCGGGCGCGGCCGGCGTGCAGGTCGGCAGCGTCTTCGCGCTCTGCGAGGAGTCGGGGCTCGAACCGGGGCTGCGTCGGCAGCTGGTCGAGCGCCGGCTGGGCACCGGGCTGACCGTGCGGAACGACCCGGCGGCGTCCCCGACGTCCTTCCCGTTCAAGGTCGCCGACCTGCCCGGAACGCTCGCCGATCCGGACGTGGCCGCCGCCCGCCCCCGGGTCTGCGACCTCGGCTATCTGCGCACCCCCTACCGGGCGGCGGACGGCGCCCTCGGCTACCGCTGCCCGGCGGAACCCCTGGTGGCCTACGAGCGCAAGGGCGGCGACCGGGCCGCCACGGAGGGGCGGCAGTGCCTCTGCAACGGGCTGACGGCCGCGATCGGGCTGGGGCAGCGCCGCCCGAAGGGCCGGGTGGAACCGCCGGTCGTCACCATCGGCCAGGATCTGGACTTCCTCCCGCGCATCGCTCCCGGCGGCGAGCCGTACAGCGCCGAGTCGGTGGTGCGGTGGCTGTCGGAGGGCCTGGACGGGACCGCCGGGGCGGGCCCGGCGCGGACCGCCGGGGCGCAGGCGCTCTGAGCGCCCGCCCGCACGTGCGGGCGGCGGCACGGCGGGCCGGGGCGGCCGGACGGGGCGGTCGCCGGGGAGGGGCTGCCCGGGGTGGCCCGGTACGGGGCCCGGGCCTGCGGGGGACGGGAGCCGGGGCGGTGCGGGGGCCGGGGCGGTGCGGCTCAGCGCGGGACCAGGCGCCCCAGCAGCCGGCCGAAGGAGATCAGCCGCGCTATCTGCCCCGGGCCGCCGTCCTCCAGCGACTTGCTGAACCGGAACGCCTCGGGGCGGAACCGGGCCGAGGCGATCGGCGCCTCCGGGTCGCCGCCCGGCACCGGGTTCAGTTCGTGCGGCGTGGAGGTGGCCAGCACCAGATGCACCCCGCGGTCCACCCGCCGGCCCGCCGCGTCCCGGCCGACCATCGTGCGCATCCCCACATGCCGGATCGACTCCAGCGGCAGCACCTGGACCGAGGAGTCGAGGACGGTGCCGCCCGGCGCCTGGTCGTCGGCGACGTCCTCGCTGTGCCAGAGGATCAGCCGCCGGCCGTCGCAGATCGCGGCCTCCTGCCAGACCGAGGCGCCCGACTCCGTGAGATCCACGACGCGTTCGAGGGTGAAACCGCGGACCCGGCGCCGGCCCAGCACACCGCCGACCGCCTCCAGCGCCACGTCGGAGTGGAGGAAATACGCCCGCGCCGCCTCGTCGAACCGCTCGTACGGCGACCAGTCCGAGCCCGCGGGACCGAGGCGCGGCCGCGCGAGACCGCCGCGCGCCGCTCTGCCGAACAGACTCACCCACTACCCCCTCCGGTCCGCTGTCACCCTACCGAGGGTGGCGGACAGCGGGCGGACCGGCCGGGGAGAAACGATCAGCCGGGGAGGCCGCCACCCGGACGGACACCCCTGCTGCGCCCGGCGGTCGCCGGACATCCCGGGCTTCCGGGCTCAGAGCCAGCCCTGCCGTTTGAACGCCCGGAAGAGACCCGCGATCGCGAGACCCATCAGCACCAGCACCACCGGATAGCCCCAGGTGCTCTCCAGTTCCGGCATGTGCTCGAAGTTCATCCCGTAGATGCCCGCGACCATCGTCGGGATGGCGGCCATCGCCGCCCACGCCGAGATCTTCCGCATGTCGTCGTTCTGCCGCACCCCGGTCTGCGCGAGATGCGCCGCGAGGACGTCCGACAGCAGCCGGTCCAGCCCCTCCACGCTCTCGTTGGCCCGGGTCAGGTGGTCGCCGACGTCACGGAAGAACGGCCGGGCGGACTCGTCGACGAACGGCAGCGCGGCGTGGGTGAGGCGCGCCATCGGATCGGTGAGCGGGACGGTGGCCCGCCGGAACTCGACGATCTGCCGCTTGAAGGTGTAGATCCGCGCCGCGGTTCTCCGGTCCAGGGCCTCCGGCGCGAACACCTGCGTCTCCAGCTCCTCCAGGTCGATCTGGAGTTCGCCGGCCACGTCGATGTAGTGGTCCACGACCGCGTCGCTGATCGCGTACAGCACCGCCGTCGGCCCCTGCCGCAGCACCTCGGGCTCCCGCTCCAGGCGGTGGCGCACCGCGGCCAGCGGGGTGCCCTCGCCGTGCCGCACGGTCACGACGAAGGAGTCGCCGAGGAAGACCATCAGCTCCTCGGTGGTGACGGTGTCCGCGGCGGCGTCGTAGATCACCGGTTTGAGCACCAGGAACAGCGAGTCGTCGTACACCTCCAGTTTCGGCCTCTGGTGGGCCTTGAGCGCGTCCTCGACCGCCAGCGGGTGCAGCCCGAACTCCCGGCTGACCTTGTCGAACTCCTCCGGGGTCGGCGCGTTCAGCCCCAGCCAGAGGAAGGAGTGGCGCTCGGTGCGCGCCTCCCGGAGGGCGACGGTGACGTCCGGCGCGCCCTCGACACGGCGTCCGTCCTGGTAGATGGCACAGTCCACGATCACTCGTTGCGTATTCCCCGCCGGCGGGGAACATGCGCGCGTGACCGCCGGGGGAGCGGAGGACGCGGGCCGGGCCGCCCGTGCGGGGCCCCGGCCCGCCCCGGGCACCGGAGGCCCGCCGCCGGCCACCCGCCGCACGCCCTAGGCTGGCGCCATGCCCACGCTGCTTCTCGTCCGGCACGGCCGGTCCACCGCCAACACCGCCGGGATCCTCGCCGGATGGACCCCGGGCGTCGGACTCGACGAGCGCGGCGCCGCCCAGGCCGCCGCGCTGCCGGCCCGGCTCGCGGGGCTCCCGCTGGCCGCCGCCGTCACCAGCCCGCTGCAGCGCTGCCGGGAGACGCTGCGCCCGCTGCTGGACGCCCGGCCCGGCCTGCCGCTCCACGCCGACGAGCGGATCGGCGAGTGCCATTACGGCGACTGGTCCGGCCGGAAGCTGGCCGAACTCGCCGAGGAGCCGCTGTGGACCACCGTGCAGCGGCACCCCTCCGCGGCCGAGTTCCCCGGCGAGGAGGGGGAATCCGTACGGGCCATGCAGGCGCGTGCCGTTGACGCGGTCCGCGACTGGAACACCCGGATCGAGGCGGAACACGGCCCCGACGCCGTCTACGTCATGTGCTCGCACGGCGACGTCATCAAGTCCGTCGTGGCCGACGCCGTCGGACTGCACCTCGACCACTTCCAGCGGCTCGCGGCCGAGCCCGGCTCCGTCACCGCCGTCCGCTACACCCCGCTCCGCCCCTTCCTGCTGCGGCTCGGCGACACCGGTGACCTGGCCGGCCTGGCACCCGCCTCCACCGGCCCGGACAGCACCGCGGCGGGGGACGCCGCGGTCGGAGGCGGTGCGGGCGCACCGTGATCGCCGACCACAGTAGGGTGGACAGCCCGCGGGCGGGCGGCCCTCCGCGCGACCGCCCGGCACCCGCGGCCGCGGCCGCCGCCGGGCACCGCCGACATCCCGAGACCACCGAGCAGACATGGAGCAGGACGTGCCCCGTCAGGTGTTCCTCTACGACCAGCCGGACCGGTTCGTCGCCGGTACGGTCGGACTGCCTGGGCGCCGGACCTTCTTCCTCCAGGCAAGCGCGGGCAGCCGGACCACGAGCGTCGCTCTGGAGAAGACCCAGGTCGAGGCGCTCGCCGAACGCATAGACGAACTGCTGGACGAGGTGGTGCGCCGCACCGGCGGCAACGCCCCCGTACCCGCCGTCGCCCCCGCCGAGGAGTCCGACACCGAGCCGCTCGAAACGCCGGTGGAGGAGGAGTTCCGCGTCGGCACCATGGCGCTGGCCTGGGACGGCGAGGACGAGTGCATGATCGTGGAGGCGCAGGCCCTCGTCGAACTGGAGGCCGGGTCCGACGAGGATCTGGCCGAGGCCGAGGAGAAGCTCCTGCAGGACGAGGAGAACGGCCCGCCCGTGCTGCGGGTGCGCCTCACCGGCAGCATGGCCCGCGCGTTCGCCAAGCGCGCGATGGACGTGGTCAACGCCGGACGGCCGCCCTGCCCGCTGTGCAGTCTGCCGCTCGACCCGGAGGGACACGTATGTCCGCGCCAGAACGGATACCGCCGGGGCCTGTGACCTCCGCGGAGACGGCCGGCCCGGCGGACGGGGCGCCCACCGGCCCGCCCGGCGCCCTCGCCCTGCTGGCGCGCGGCGAACTGACGGTGGACGGCCGGGTCGGCGGCGCTTCGAACACCGTGCTGCGCTGCACCGCCGAACTCGACGGGCGGCGCGCGGCCTGCGTCTACAAGCCCGTCGCCGGTGAGCGCCCGCTCTGGGACTTCCCCGACGGCAGCCTCGCCCGCCGCGAGACGGCCGCCTACGAGGTCTCCCGCGCCACCGGCTGGGATCTCGTCCCGCCGACCGTGCTGCGGGACGGCCCCTACGGCGAGGGCATGTGCCAGCTGTGGATCGAGGCGGACCCGGAGGCCGCGCTGCTGGCCCTGGTCGAGGCCGAGGAGCCCGGGCCCGGCTGGCGGGCGGTCGGCTTCGCGGACGTGGGGGAGGGGCGCACCGCCCTGCTCGTCCACGCCGACGACCCCCGGCTGCGCCGGCTCGCCGTGTTCGACGCCGTCGTCAACAACGCCGACCGCAAGGGCGGCCATCTGCTGCCCGACGCGGGCGGCCGGCTCCACGCCATCGACCACGGCGTGACGTTCAACGCGGAAGACAAACTCCGCACCCTGCTGTGGGGGTGGGCCGGGGAACCGCTGCCCGCGGAGGCGGTCGGGGTGCTGGAGCGGCTGGCGGAGGAACTGGCCCCCGGCGGCCCGCTGGCCGGCCGGCTCGCCGGGCTGATCACCCCCGCCGAGACGGACGCCGTCCGGACGCGGGTGGCCCGGCTGCTCCGCACGGGGCGCCACCCGGAACCGGGCGGCGACTGGCCGGCGATCCCCTGGCCGCCGATCTGAGCCCCGGCCGGTCCGCCGGGCCGGTCCGCCGGGCCGGTCCGCCGGGCCGGTGTGCCGGGGGAGCCGCCGGGCCGGGCCGCGAACCGGGTCGTTCCGGCGCGTCGTAACGCGGGGCCGTACGGAAGGGCATCCCGCCGGCCCGCGCGCAAGACGGCCGATCCGGCCAGGTGCGGCGGCCGGTTCGTATCCGGACAGTGCATCCGGTTACGCTCATGACATGTATGCCTGGCCCGCTTCCGAGGTCCCCGCCCTGCCCGGCCGTGGCCGCGACCTCCGGATCCACGACACCGCGACCGGGGGGACGATCACCCTCGACCCCGGTCCCGTAGCCCGCATCTACGTCTGCGGCATCACCCCGTACGACGCGACCCACCTGGGTCATGCGGCGACCTACACCGCGTTCGACCTCGTCCAGCGCGTATGGCTCGACACCAAGCGGCAGGTCCACTACGTCCAGAACGTCACCGATGTCGACGATCCGCTGCTGGAGCGGGCCGTCGCCAACGGTGACGACTGGACCGAGCTCGCCCGGCGCGAGACCGCCCTCTTCCGCGAGGACATGACCGCCCTGCGGATGCTGCCGCCGCGCCACTACATCGGCGCCGTCGAGGCCATACCCGGCATCCTGCCGCTGGTCGAGCGGCTCCTGGAGACCGGCGCCGCCTACGAGCTGGAGGGGGACGTCTACTTCTCGGTCCAGGCCGACCCGGACTTCGGCGAGGTCGCCGGGCTCGACGCGGAAACGATGCGGCTGCTCTCCGCCGAGCGCGGCGGCGACCCGGACCGCCCCGGCAAGAAGGACCCCATCGACCCCATGCTCTGGATGGCCGCGCGCGAGGGCGAGCCCAGCTGGGACGGCGGGAGCCTCGGCCCCGGCCGGCCCGGCTGGCACATCGAGTGCGTGGCCATCGCCCTGGACCACCTCGGCATGGGCTTCGACGTCCAGGGCGGCGGCTCCGACCTGGCCTTCCCGCACCACGAGATGGGCGCCTCGCACGCCCACGCGCTCACCGGCGAGCGCCCCTTCGCCAAGGCGTACGTCCACGCCGGGATGGTCGCCCTGCACGGCGAGAAGATGTCCAAGTCCAAGGGCAACCTGGTGTTCGTCTCCGCACTGCGCCGCGAGGGCGTGGACCCGGCAGCGATCCGGCTGGCCCTGCTCGCCCACCACTACCGCTCCGACTGGGAGTGGACCGACGCCGACCTGGCCGGGGCCACGGCCCGGCTGGACCGCTGGCGCGCGGCCGTCTCCCGGCCGGACGGGGCACCGGCCGGCGCCCTCGTCGAGGAGATCCGCGCGGCGCTGGCGGACGACCTGGACGCCCCGGCGGCCCTCGCCGCGGTGGACCGCTGGGCCGCGGGCCAGGAGGCCACCGGCGGTACGGACGAGTCGGCGCCCGGACTGGTGTCCCGCGCCGTGGACGCGCTGCTGGGCGTGGCCCTCTGAACCCGGCCGCCCGCTCATCCCGCTGATCCCGCTCATGGGAACGGGGCGCCCCCGGCACCGGGAGCGCCCCGTTCTCCGGCTGGTCCGCCGCTACTCGTCCCCGGCGCCCGGGCCGTCCTCGGTGTCGCCGCCGCCGGAGTTACCGTTGCCGGAGTTCCCGGAGCCGGGGTTCCCGGAGCCGGTGCCGGACGGGCCGCCGTCCGCGTCCCCGTCCTTCTCCCGGTCCGCGCGCTCCTGGCCCACGCGCCCGCGGCCGCGCGGGCGGCTCCGGCCGCCGCGGCCGTTCCCGGTCTTCCCGCGGCCGCCGGTTCCGTCCTCCCCGGCCCCGTCCTTCCCCGCGTCCTCCCGGCCGGGCCCGCCCTCCGCGGTGCCGCGGCCGCCGTCCGCGCTCTCCCCGTCCGCCGGGTGGCCGGACGTGTCACCGGCCGTGTCCTCCGGCGTGACGGGCTTCTCCGGGCGTCCGGTCCCCGCCGAGGGGTCCCGCAGATACGCGCCGCTGTCCCGCCCCTCCGGTGTGGAGCCGGTCTCGGTGGCGTGGCCGCCCGGCGCGGCGCCCGGCCTGCCGTCCCGCCGTCGCAGATAGCGTTCGAACTCCCGCGCGATCGCCTCGCCGGACGCCTCCGGCAGCTCGGCGGTGTCCCGGGCCTCCTCCAGCGTCTGCACGTACTCGGCGACCTCGCTGTCCTCGGCCGCCAGCTGGTCCACGCCGAGCTGCCAGGCTCGCGCGTCCTCCACCAGTTCCCCGGTGGGAACGCGCAGCCCGATCAGGTCCTCCAGCCGGTTGAGGAGGGCGAGCGTCGCCTTGGGGTTGGGCGGCTGGGACACGTAGTGCGGCACGGCCGCCCACAAACTCACCGCCGGCACCCCCGCGTGCGTGCACGCCTCCTGGAGGACGCCGACGATGCCCGTGGGGCCCTCGTAGCGCGTCTCCTCCAGGTCCATGGTGCGGGCCAGCTGGGGGTCGGAGGTGACGCCGCTGACCGGAACCGGACGGGTGTGCGGGGTGTCGCCCAGCAGCGCGCCCAGGATCACGATCATCTCGACGCCCAGCTCGTGGGCGAAGCCGAGGAGCTCGTTGCAGAACGAGCGCCAGCGCATGCTCGGTTCGATACCGCGGACCAGTACCAGGTCGCGCGGCTTCTCCCCGCCGACCCGGACCACGGAGAGCCGGGTGGTGGGCCATGTGATCTTGCGGACCCCGTCTTCGAGGAAGACGGTCGGACGGTTGACCTGGAAGTCGTAGTAGTCCTCGGCGTCGAGCGCCGCGAAGACCTCGCCCTTCCACTCCCGGTCGAGGTGGACGACCGCGGCGGAAGCGGCGTCGCCCGCGTCGTTCCAGCCTTCGAACGCGGCCACCATGACCGGGTCGATCAGCTCGGGAACCCCCTCGAGCTCGATCACCCAGCGCCTCCTTCCGCCGCGGCCGGGGGCGCTTCCCCCGGCACCCCGGCTGCTGTTCCGTCACGTGCGGCACCCAGCCTACGGCTTCCGGCGCGGCCGTCGGCAGGCCAGGCCGGGGGACACGGAATCCGTCCGCGTCCCGGGCCGGACGGATGCCGCACCCCGGCCCGCGCCGGGGTGCGGCATCCGTTCCGCACGGGAGAACCTGCCCGGCGGGAGGGCGTTCACGCGCCGATGGGTATCCGCAGCAGCTGCCCGGGGACGATCACGTCCGGGTCGGTGAGCTGCGGGTTGGCCCGTACGATGCGCGGGAAGAGGCGGGCGTCGCCGTAGTGGGCCCGGGCGATGGCCGACAGGGTCTCGCCCCGCACCACGGTGTGCTCGCGGTAGCCGATGTAGCCGGGCACGATCCGCGGGCCGTAGATCACGGGCACGGTCACCAGGTTGATCTCCTCGCCGTCCGCGGCGCTGACCTCGAAGACCTGGACGTACAGCCGGTCCAGGGTGAAGGCCGCCTTGCTGACGTCGGCCTGTACCTGGAACTGCCCGTGCTCGCCGGTTCCGCCGCCGACCGTGAAGTACCCGGTCACCTCGTCGTGGCCCTCGCCGACCCGGTAGCTGAGATTCGCCTCGAAGCCGGTGCCGACCCCCGCGATGAGGACGGGGTCGCCGACCAGGTCCCACTCCCGCGGCTGGTCGATGCGGTTCGTCATCGTCGAACGCCCCCCTCTGTCGTGGTGATGGCCTTCACCCCCTGGAGTACCGAACCCACGGGCGGTCAAACGCCGTCCGTGCCACGGCTGTTCGAGTGGCGCACGCCGCGGGGTTCCCCGGGTAGCCGGACGGGGCGGGGCGGAGGGGAGGCGGTGGGAGGCCCGCGCCGTGCGGCCGCCTCCCCTCCGGTCGCGGCCCGCTCAGCCCGCGCGGGCGGCCAGGATCTCCTCCACCCGGGCGCGGACCTCCGGGGTGTCCAGACCGCGGACCGTGAGGGTGGTCCGGCGGCGCAGCACGTCGTCGGCCGTCTCGGCCCACTCGTGGTCGCGGGCGTAGACGACCTGGGCCCAGATCTCCGGCCCGTCCGGGTGGATGCGCTCGCCGAGCGCCGGGTCCTCGTCGGCGAGCCGGGCGATGTCGAGCGCCAGCGAGCCGTAGTGGGTGGCCAGCTGGCGTGCCGTCAGCGGGTCCATCCGGGAGCCGGGGTCCCGGCTGACCAGCAGCCGGTGCGCCACCGCGTTCGGATTGGCGATCCCCGGCAGCGGCACCCGGCGCGGCAGCTGCGACAGCGGCTCCATGTCCTCGGCGAGCGCCCCGTCCGGCAGCGAGGCCAGCTTGCGCATGACCACCCGGCCGATGTGGCGGTACGTCGTCCACTTGCCGCCCGCGACGGACAGCATGCCGCCCCGGCCCTCGGTCACCACCGTCTCCCGCTTGGCCTGCTCCACCCCGCCGGGGCCGCCGGGCAGCACCCGCAGGCCGGCGAAGGCGTAGGTCAGCAGATCGGGTGAGAGGTGCTCGTCGCGCACCGAGTGGGCGGCCTCGTCCAGGATCTGGGCGATGTCGGTCTCGGTGGCCCGGACGTCCGCCGGGTCGCCCTCGTACGGCTCGTCGGTGGTGCCGAGCAGCAGCTGGTCCTCCCAGGGGAGGGCGAAGGTGATGCGGTACTTGTCGATCGGCGTGGCCATGGCGGCCCGCCACGGTGCCTTCCGCCGCAGCACCAGATGCGCGCCCTTGGAGAGCCGGATGCTGGGTGCGGAGTTCTTGTCCTCCATCCGCCGCAGCCGGTCGATCCAGGGGCCGGTGGCGTTGAGGACGAGACGGGCGTCGACGCTGAACTCGGTGCCGTCCAGCCGGTCCCGCAGCTCGGCGCCGGTGACCCGGCCGCGGGTGAAGCGCAGCCCGGTCACCTCCGCGTGGTTGAGAACCGCGGCACCGGATCCGGCGGCCGCCCGTACGGTCATCACGGCGACCCGGGAGTCGTTCATCTGGTGGTCGCCGTAGACGGCCACGGCCTTGAGGTTCTCGGTGCGCAGCGCCGGGTTGGCGGCGGCCGCGCGGGCCGGGGATATGACCCGGCCCACGCCGTCGCCGAAGGCCGAGAGCGCGGAGTAGGCGAAGACGCCCGCGCCGAGCTTGGCCGCGCCGTGCGGACCGCCCTTGTAGACCGGCAGGTGGAAGGTGAGCGGGTTGACCAGGTGCGGGGCCACGTCCCGGGCCAGCACCCGCCGTTCGTGGTGGTTCTCCGCCACCAGCTTGACCGCGCCGGTCTGCAGGTAGCGCAGACCGCCGTGGACGAGCTTGGAGGAGGCGGAGGAGGTGGCGCCGGCGAAGTCGCCGGCGTCCACCATCGCCACCCGCAGACCCGACTGCGAGGCGTGCCAGGCGACCGAGGTGCCCAGGATGCCGCCGCCGATCACCAGCAGGTCGTAGGTTCCCCGGGAGAGCCGGTCGCGGGTCTCGGCGCGGCCGCCGGGCCGCGGTGCCGCGGCCGGGGAGCCTCCGGTGGCCGGAGGGCTCTGCGGGATCGGGATCGTCATCTGACTCAGTGCTCCTGTTCGTCGTTCTCGAGCCAGCCCATGGTCCGTTCCACGGCCTTGAGCCAGCTCTTGTACTCGCGGTCCCGGTCCGCCGCGTCCATCCGGGGCGTCCACTCGGCGGCGCGGCGCCAGTTGGCGCGCAGCGCGTCGGTGTCCGGCCAGTAGCCGACGGCGAGTCCGGCCGCGTAGGCGGCGCCGAGGCAGGTGGTCTCGGCGACGAGCGGGCGCACCACGGGGGCGTCCAGGACGTCGGCGAGGGTCTGCATCAGCAGGTTGTTGGAGGTCATGCCGCCGTCGACCTTGAGGGAGGTCAGCTCGGTGCCGGAGTCCTTGCTCATGGCGTCGGTGATCTCCCGGGTCTGCCAGGCGGTGGCCTCCAGGACGGCGCGGGCGATGTGCGCCTTGGTGACGTAGCGGGTGAGTCCGGCGATCACTCCGCGGGCGTCGTCGCGCCAGTACGGCGCGAAGAGCCCGGAGAAGGCCGGGACGAAGTAGGCGCCGCCGTTGTCCTCGACGGAGCTGGCGAGGGTCTCGATCTCCGCGGCGCTGTTGATCAGCCCCATCTGGTCGCGCATCCACTGGACGAGCGCGCCGGTGACGGCGATCGAGCCCTCCAGGGCGTACACGGGCGCCTGGTCGCCGATGCGGTAGCCGACCGTGGTGACCAGCCCGTGGTACGAGTTGACGGGCTCCCCGGCGGTGTTCATCAGCAGGAACGTTCCGGTGCCGTAGGTGGACTTGGCCTCGCCCTTCTCGAAGCAGGTCTGGCCGAACAGCGCCGCCTGCTGGTCGCCGAGCGCCGAGGCCACGGGCACCCCGGCGAGCGCGCCGCTCCTCGCCTCGCCGTACACCTCCGCGGAGGAGCGGATCTCCGGCAGCACGGCGGCGGGCACGCCCATCGAGTGCAGGATCTTCGGGTCCCACTGCAGGGTGTGGAGGTTCATCAGCATGGTGCGGGAGGCGTTGGTGACGTCGGTGACGTGGACGCCGCCGTCCGGGCCGCCGGTGAGGTTCCAGATGACCCAGGAGTCCATGGTGCCGAAGAGGATCTCGCCGGCCTCGGCGCGCTCGCGCAGGCCGTCGACGTTGTCGAGCAGCCAGCGGATCTTCGGGCCGGCGAAGTAGGAGGCCAGCGGCAGGCCGGTCTCGCGGCGGAACCGGTCCTTGCCGACGTTGCGGCCGAGCTCGCGGCAGAGCGCGTCGGTCCGGGTGTCCTGCCAGACGATGGCGTTGTGCACCGGCTCACCGGTGGCCTTGTCCCACAGAAGAGTGGTCTCGCGCTGGTTGGTGATGCCGATCGCCTTGACGTCGGCGGCGGTGATCCCGGCCTTCTCGACGGCGCCGTCGACGACCTGCCGGACGTTCGTCCAGATCTCGGCGGCGTCGTGTTCCACCCAGCCCGGCTTGGGGAAGATCTGCTCGTGCTCCTTCTGGTCGACCGCGACGATCCGCCCGTCGGTGTCGAAGACGATGCAGCGGCTGGAGGTGGTGCCCTGGTCGATGGCGGCGATGAAGGGGCCGGCGGTGTGCGCGTCGGTCACGGTGTGCTCCTGGAGTCCGATGGCGGGAGGGGCATGCGGGACGGGGGGTGGCTCAAGCTCCGGTGCGTGTGGTGCGTACGGCGCTCGCGGTGTGTGCGGCGCCCGTGGTGCGGACGGGGATCAGGCGAAGGCGAGCTGGTAGATCCCGCCGGCGAGGGCGCCGCCGAGCAGCGGGCCGACCACCGGGACCCAGGCGTAGCCCCAGTCGGAGCCGCCCTTGTTCGGCAGCGGCAGCAGCGCGTGCACGATCCGGGGACCGAGGTCGCGTGCCGGGTTGATGGCGTAACCGGTCGGACCGCCGAGCGAGAAGCCGATACCGGCCACGACGAGGGCGACGATCAGCACGCCGGTGCCCGACACGCCCAGACCCTCGGTCAGGCCCAGGGTGAGGATGGAGAGGACGAGCACGGTGGTGGCGATGGTCTCGGTCATCAGGTTCTGCACGGCGTTGCGGATCTCCGGGCCGGTGCAGAAGATGCCGAGCACGGGTCCGGCGGCGGGGGCGTTGTCCTGCTCGACCAGGCCCTCCGGGCCGGTCCGGGCCTCGGCCAGGACCTGCGGGTCGGTCAGGTGGTCACGGAAGTGGCCGTAGTAGGTCAGCCAGACCAGGGCGGCGCCGATCATCGCGCCCAGCATCTGCGAGACGAAGTAGAGCGGCACGTCCGACCACGCGGTGGTGCCCTGGATGGCCAGGCCGAGGGTGACCGCCGGATTGATGTGCGCGCCGGATACGCCGACCGCGATGTAGGCGCCGGTGAGGACCGCGAAGCCCCACCCGAGGGCGATGGCGATCCAGCCGGCGTTGAGGGCCTTCGAGCGCTTGAGGGTGACGGCGGCCACGACGCCGCCGCCCATGAGGATGAGTACGGCGGTCCCGATGGTCTCGCCGATGAAGATGTCGGAGCTGGACACCCGCGACTCCTTTGTCCTTCGTCCAGGGGGCAGGACGGGCCCGGGGTCCCACCCGTGGCCCGCGCCCTCGGTGAGGGCGGTCACCGGTCGGCGGCTGGCGGCACCGTGATCAATATTGTCGTCAGGTGTTCGACAATGCCGACCGGAGAACGGCAGTTTTCTTCACGGGTCCCAGCACGTCAAGAGCCCGCGGGCGAAAAAGCCGCCGATCCGACCCGTGCGTAGAGCAAGGGTGACAGAGGGTGTTCAGAATCGCCCGGCGCCGAGATCCCGGGAAACCGCCCGGGCGCAGTCCCGCACCGCCGCGACCAGCCGCGATCGCAGCTCGGCGCCGTCGCAGACCCGCTCCACCGCTCCGGTGACGCCCACCGCTCCGACGGGCATCCGCCGCCGGTTGTGGATGGGCGCGGCCACGGAGGCCACTCCGGCCCAGGTCTCCTCGATGTCGGAGGCCCAGCCCCGGGCCCGGGTCAGGTCGAGGACGGCCTCGAACTCCTCCGGCCCGGTCACCGTGCGGCCCGTGAAGGCCTCCCGTCCGCCCTCCACGGCCTCGGCGTGCGCCACCGGGTCGTAGGCCGCCAGCACCTTGCCCAGCGCCGTGCTGTGCAGCGGCTGCATGGCGCCGACCTCCAGGACCTGCCGGCTGTCGTCCGGCCGGAAGACGTGGTGCACGATCAGCACGCCGCTCTGGTGCAGCACCCCCAGGTGGACGCTCTCCCCGCTGGACCGCGCCAGGTCGTCGGTCCACACCAGGGCCCGCGCCCGCAGCTCGTTGACGTCCAGGTAGCTCTGGCCCAGCCGCAGCATCTCGGCGCCGAGCTGGTAGCGGCCCGAGGCCGGGTCCTGCTCGACGAAGCCCTCCTGCTGGAGCGTGCGGAGGATGCCGTGCGCGGTGCCCTTGGCCAGTCCCAGCGCGGCGGCCACCTCGGACAGGCCGAGCCGGCGCTCGCCGCCCGCCAGGAGCCGCAGCATCGCCGCGGCCCGCTCCAGGGACTGGATGGTCCGAGCCATCGGGCAACCTCCATCGTTGCGGATTCGGCAATGCTGAACAGTATCGGCCTATGCCGACCCGGGGGTACCGCACCGGGAACCACCCGGCGGAATCCCGGCGGCTGCCCGTGGCCGGAACATAGTCCGCCCAGTGGAACGCCCCGGACCCCGGGCACCATCACGGCTACGCTGACCGGGTGCGCTCTCCGCATGAAGGGCGCAAAGCCGACAGCCGTCGCACCTCAGGGAGTTTTCCATGGGCTCGATCCAGCCATCGACCAGCAGCACCGACCGCGTCTCCGCTCTGAGGGAGGCACTGGCCACCCGGGTGGTGGTGGCGGACGGGGCGATGGGGACGATGCTCCAGGCGCAGGAGCCGAGTCTGGAGGACTTCGAGCAGCTGGAGGGCTGCAACGAGATCCTGAACGTCACCCGTCCCGACATCGTGCGCTCGGTCCATGACGCGTACTTCGCGGTGGGGGTGGACTGTGTGGAGACCAACACCTTCGGCGCCAACCACGCCGCGCTGGCGGAGTACGACATCGCCGGCCGGATCTTCGAGCTGTCCGAGGCGGGGGTGCGGATCGCGCGCGAGTCGGCCGACGCGTTCACCGCCGGGGACGGCCGCCCGCGCTGGGTCCTGGGCTCGATGGGCCCCGGCACCAAGCTCCCCACGCTCGGCCATGTCCGCTACGGCGTGCTGCGCGACGCCTATCAGCGGAACGCCGAGGGCATGATCGCCGGCGGGGCGGACGCGCTGCTGGTGGAGACCACCCAGGATCTGCTGCAGACCAAGGCCGCCGTCCTCGGCGCGAAGCGTGCGCTGCGGGAGACGGGCACGGACCTGCCGGTGATCGTGTCGGTGACGGTGGAGACCACGGGGACGATGCTGCTGGGCTCGGAGATCGGCGCGGCGCTCACCGCCCTGGAGCCGCTGGGCATCGACATGATCGGCCTGAACTGCGCCACCGGCCCCGCCGAGATGAGCGAACACCTGCGCCATCTGGCCCGCCACGCGCGGGTGCCGCTGTCGTGTATGCCCAATGCCGGGCTGCCCGTGCTGGGCAAGGACGGCGCCCACTACCCCCTCACCCCGGCCGAACTGGCCGACGCGCAGGAGACGTTCGTGCGCGAGTACGGGCTGTCCCTGGTCGGCGGCTGCTGCGGCACCACCCCCGAGCATCTGCGGCAGGTCGTCGAACGGGTGCGGGACCTGACCCCCGCCGCGCGGGAGCCGCGTCCCGAGCCGGGCGCGGCCTCGCTCTACCAGAGTGTGCCGTTCCGGCAGGACACGGCGTATCTGGCGATCGGGGAGCGCACCAACGCCAACGGTTCGAAGAAGTTCCGCGAGGCGATGCTGGAGGGCCGCTGGGACGACTGTGTGGAGATGGCGCGGGAGCAGATCCGCGAGGGCGCCCACCTGCTGGACGTGTGCGTGGACTACGTGGGCCGTGACGGGGTGGCCGACATGGAGGAGATCGCCGGGTGTTTCGCCACCGCCTCGACCCTGCCGCTGGTGCTGGACTCCACCGAACCGGCCGTCATCCGGGCGGGGCTGGAGAAGCTCGGCGGCCGCGCGGTGATCAACTCCGTCAACTACGAGGACGGCGACGGGCCGGATTCGCGGTTCGCGAAGATCACCCAGCTTGCGGTGGAGCACGGGGCGGCGCTGATCGCGCTGACCATCGACGAGGAGGGCCAGGCCCGCACCTGCGAGCACAAGGTCGCCGTCGCCGAGCGTCTGATCGCCGACCTCACCGGCACCTGGGGCGTGCACAAGAGCGACATCCTCATCGACTGCCTCACCTTCACCATCGCCACCGGCCAGGAGGAGTCCCGC
Organism: Streptomyces xinghaiensis S187; assembly: GCF_000220705.2. GTDB lineage: Bacteria > Actinomycetota > Actinomycetes > Streptomycetales > Streptomycetaceae > Streptomyces > Streptomyces xinghaiensis. The sequence goes on from NZ_CP023202.1 coordinate 6,151,046, forward strand.
AAGGACGGCCTGGCCACCATCGAGGCGATCCGCGAGCTCAAACGCCGCCACCCGGACGTCCAGACCACCCTGGGCCTGTCGAACATCTCCTTCGGGCTCAACCCGGCCGCCCGTATGGTGCTCAACAGCGTCTTCCTGGACGAGTGCGTCAAGGCCGGGCTCGACTCCGCTATCGTCCACGCCTCCAAGATCGTGCCGATCGCCCGGCTGGAGCCGGAGCAGCGCGAGGTCGCCCTCGACCTGATCCACGACCGCCGGCGCGAGGGCTACGACCCGCTGCAGCGGTTCCTGGAACTGTTCGAGGGCGTGGACAGCAAGTCGATGAAGGCGGGCCGGGCCGAGGAACTGGCCGCCCTGCCGCTGGAGGAGCGCCTGCAGCGCCGCATCATCGACGGCGAGCGCAACGGCCTGGAGGCCGACCTGGACGAGGCCCTGCGGGAGCGCCCCGCCCTGGAGATCGTCAACGACACCCTGCTGGCCGGCATGAAGGTCGTCGGCGAACTGTTCGGATCCGGACAGATGCAACTGCCGTTCGTGCTGCAGTCCGCCGAGGTCATGAAGACGGCCGTGGCCCATCTGGAGCCGCACATGGACAAGGCCGAGGGCGAGGAGGGCAAGGGCACCATCGTGCTGGCCACCGTCCGCGGCGACGTCCACGACATCGGCAAGAACCTCGTCGACATCATCCTCTCCAACAACGGCTACACCGTCGTCAACCTCGGCATCAAACAGCCGGTCTCCGCCATCCTGGAAGCCGCACAGGAACACCGGGCCGACGTCATCGGCATGTCCGGCCTCCTGGTCAAATCCACCGTGATCATGAAAGAGAACCTGGAGGAGCTCAACCAGCGCAAGCTGGCCGCCGACTACCCCGTCATCCTCGGCGGCGCCGCCCTCACCCGCGCCTACGTCGAGCAGGACCTCCACGAGATCTACCAGGGCGAGGTCCGCTACGCCCGGGACGCCTTCGAGGGCCTGCGGCTGATGGACGCCCTGATCGCCGTCAAACGCGGCGTCCCCGGCGCCGCCCTCCCCGAACTGCGGCAGCGCCGGGTCCCCCGCCGGGACACCGAGATCACCGAGCCGGAACCGGCCGAGGGCGTGCGCTCCGACGTCGCCACCGACAACCCCGTGCCCACCCCGCCGTTCCGCGGCACCCGCGTCGTCAAGGGCATCCAGCTCAAGGAGTACGCCCCCTGGCTGGACGAGGGCGCGCTCTTCAAGGGGCAGTGGGGACTCAAGCAGTCCCGCACCGGCGACGGCCCCACCTACGAGGAACTGGTCGAGAGCGAGGGCCGCCCCCGGCTGCGCGGCTGGCTCGACCGGCTCCAGACCGAGAACCTCCTGGAAGCCGCCGTCGTCTACGGCTACTTCCCCTGCGTCTCCAAGGGCGACGACCTGATCATCCTGGGGGAGGACGGCGCCGAGCGGACCCGCTTCACCTTTCCCCGCCAGCGCCGCGGCCGCCGGCTCTGCCTGGCCGACTTCTTCCGCCCCGAGGAATCCGGCGAGACCGATGTGGTCGGCCTGCAGGTCGTCACCGTCGGCTCCCGCATCGGCGAGGAGACCGCCAAACTCTTCGCCGCCGACGCCTACCGCGACTACCTCGAACTCCACGGCCTCTCCGTCCAGCTCGCCGAAGCCCTCGCCGAGTACTGGCACGCCCGCGTCCGCGCCGAACTCGGCTTCGCCGGGGAGGACCCGGCGGCCATGGAGGACATGTTCGCCCTCAAGTACCGGGGTGCCCGCTTCTCCCTGGGCTACGGGGCCTGTCCCGACCTGGAGGACCGGGCGAAGATCGCCGCACTGCTGGAGCCCTCGCGGATCGGCGTCGAGCTCTCCGAGGAGTTCCAGCTCCACCCCGAGCAGTCCACCGACGCCATCGTCATCCACCACCCCGAGGCCAAGTACTTCAACGCCCGGTAGGGCGGAGAGGGCCCCGCGCGGCCCTGCCCCGCCCGCCGCCCGTACCCGCCTCGCGCCGCCCGGGGGCGGGTACGGGCGGCGGGTGACCCGGAGTGGCGCACGGCGGCCTCGCCGCGACGCTCGGTAGCGGCCCGTCGTACACTGGTCGGTCCGGCACGGCCGGTCGCACCCCCACCCGGGGCCGCGGCCGGCCCTCTTTGGCCTCCGAGGCCGGACACGGCCGGCGACCTTTCACGAGAGGGGCAAGGATGACCAGCAGCATCCCCGCGCTCGGCACCCGGACGGCTGAGGGAACCACCACCCTGCAGGCCGTGCTGCTCGACATGGACGGCACACTCGTCGAGACCGAGGGCTTCTGGTGGGACGCCGAGGTGGAGGTCTTCGCCGAACTCGGCCACATCCTCCACGACCACCACCGCGAGGTCGTGGTCGGCGGCCCCATGAGCCGCAGCGCCGGCTACCTCATCGAGGTCACCGGCGCCGACATCACCGTCCCCGAACTCTCCGTGCTCCTCAACGACCGCTTCGAGGAGATGATGGGCCGCGGGGTGCCGCTGATGCCCGGCGCCGCCCGGCTGCTGGCCGAGCTGGCCGCGCACCGGGTGCCGACCGCGCTGGTCTCCGCCTCGCACCGGCGCGTCATCGACCGGGTCCTGGAGTCGGTCGGGGCCGGTCACTTCGACCTCACCCTGGCCGGGGACGAACTGGAGCGGACGAAGCCGCACCCGGACCCGTACCTGATGGCGGCCGCCAAGCTGGGAGCCGACCCCGCGCGCTGCGCGGTGATCGAGGACACCCCGACCGGCGTGGCCTCGGCGGAGGCGGCGGGCTGCCCGGTGGTGGCCGTGCCCTCGGTGGTCCCCATCGAACCGGCCCCGCGGCGCCCCGTCGTCAGCTCTCTCGAAGAAGTCGACCTTCCCTTTCTGCACGGATTGATCACGGGAATGCACTGAACCGCACACGGTGCGTATGGCGGCGGAAAGAACACGACCGTCGGCGCCTGTCCGGTCATTTTCCGTAACGAATGCGCGGCGGAATTCCCGGTGATCCGGCCGTGATCCCGCGGTGATCCCGCCGGAAATCCATGACGTGACCTTTCTCACGCCCGTGCCGGTCGACAAGGGTGGGCGGGAGTGCTCTCCCGCGCCCGTGGCGGCCCGGATGCGCACCCTTCTGTCCCCATAGGTGGGTTAACGCGGCAATCATTCCGGCGTCCGGATAGTGGACGGGGTGCGGCTGTTATCAGCGTGTTATGGAGCGTCAACTTCGCCCCGTTCCAGCATCCCTGGCAGCGCCGACTAATGTTTCGCCAGAACTTCACCACAGCCCCTGTGACCAGCGTGCCGAGGTCGGTATGGTCCCCGGGACGGATCGCAATGCAGGAGAACCCCGACGATGAATCGCAAGACTCTGGCACTGCCGGCCGCCATCGGGTTGCTGGTGCCGGTCCTGGCCGCTTGCGGTGCCACGGGGGGATCCGCGGCGGACGACGCGATCGTCGTCGGCACCACGGAGCAGTTCGTCCTCACCGAGGACAACCCGGCGCCCTTCGACCCCGCGCTGGCCTATGAAATGGCCTCCTGGAACGTCCTGCGCAACACCTTCCAGACGCTGATGGCCCTGCCCCGCTCCGGCAGCGAGCCGGTCCCCGAGGCGGCCACCAAATGCGGCTTCTCCGACCGGCGCAACGAGCAGTACCGCTGCACCCTGCGCGAGGGCCTGAAGTTCTCCAACGACAACCTCCTCACCGCCGAGGACGTGAAGTTCTCGGTCGAGCGGACCCTGGGGATCGAGGACCCCAACGGCCCGGTCTCCCTGATCTCGAACATCGACCGGATCGAGACCCTCGGGGATCTGGAGGTCGTCTTCCACCTCAAGAAGCCGGACGCGACCTTCCCGTACAAGCTCGCCACCCCCGCCGCCGCGATCGTGGACTCCCAGAGCTACAAGCGGCGTGCGCTCCGCGACGGCTTCGAGGTGTCCGGCTCCGGCCCCTACACCCTGGAGACGAAGGAGAAGGACGGCTCCGTCCAGTCCCTCGTCTTCACCAAAAACCGGAACTACCAGGGCCAGCTCAAACTCCGGAACGACAAGGTCGAGCTGCGGATCCTCCAGGACTCCACGGCCATGGAGAAGGCTCTCAAGGCCGGCGACATCGACCTGATGACCCGCAGCATGTCCCCCGAGCAGATCGCCCGGCTGGCGAAGGGCGAGGACAAGGACATCGAGCTGGTCGAGATGCCCGGCCAGGAGATCCGCTACCTCGTCTTCGACACCGAGCACCCGGTGGCCGGCCGGAAGGCCGTACGGCGCGCGGTCGCGCAGATCGTCGACCGCCAGGAACTCGCCCGCGACGTGTACGCGCGCAGCGCCGATCCGCTCTACTCCATGATCCCGAGCAGTGTCGACGCGCACGTCAACTCCTTCTTCAACCGGTACGGGGAGCCCGACGCCGACGCCGCCCGCAGGACCCTGGCCTCCGCCGGTGTCGAGACCCCGGTGAAGCTGGAGCTGGCCTACACCACGGACCACTACGGCCCGGCCACGGCCGTGGAGTTCGAGACCCTGCAGAAGCAGCTGAACAGAACGGGTCTCTTCGACGTAACGATCAAGGGCGTTCCGTGGAAGACGTACCGCCCCAGCCAGACGGAGGGCGAGTACGCCGTCTACGGCATGGGCTGGTTCCCGGACTTCCCCGACCCCGACAACTTCACGGCCCCGTTCTTCTCCGAGGACAACTTCCTCAACAGCCCGTACGACAACAAGGAGATCCACAGCCAGCTGATTCCGGAGACCCGGCAGCAGGCCGAACGGACCGGCGCCACCAAGAGTTTCGAGGAGATCCAGGACATCGTCGCCGAGGACGTGCCGCTGCTGCCGCTGTGGCAGGGCAAGCAGTACGTCGCGGCCCGGAACACCGTCACCGGTGTGGAGTGGGCGCTGAACTCGTCGTCGGTCCTGCAACTGTGGGAACTCGGCCGCACGGTCGGCTGACCTGACCAGTCGTGGCACCGACGGGGGCCGGTGCCGATCGAGAAGAGTGTGAGGAATGTGCGCGTGAGGATACGTCATCACCTGTTCGCGGTCCCCATCGCGATGGGGCTGCTGGCCGGTTGCGGCGGGGGGGACGCCGACTCGGCCGGCACGGGTGAGCCGATCGTCATGGGAATGACGGACGAGATCGCGGCGACCGACCCGGCCTCCGGCTACGACCCCGGCTCCTGGCTGCTGTTCAACAACGTCTTCCAGTCCCTGATGAGCTTCCCCCGGGGCGGTACGACACCGCAGCCCGAGGCGGCCGAGCGCTGCGGCTTCGACGACGGAGCCAGCAAGGTCTACCGCTGCGAGCTCAAGGACGGGCTCACGTTCAGCAACGGCAACAGCCTGACCTCCGAGGACGTGGCGTTCTCCTTCCGCCGGACGCTGAAGATCAACGACGAGAACGGCCCGGCCGTCATGCTGACGTCGATCGACAAGGTCGAGACCCCGGACAAGAAGACCGTCGTCTTCAAGCTCAAGTTCCCCGACGCGACCTTCCCCATGAAGATCGCCTCCGGCGCCGGCTCGATCGTGGACCACCGCGAGTACGAGATGGACAAGCTCCGCACCGACGGCAAGGCCATCGGCTCGGGTGTCTACAAGCTCGACTCCTACACGCCGGAGAGCGAGGCGAAGTTCTCCGTCAACCCGGACTACAAGGGCCCCGCCAAGGTCAAGAACTCCGGCATGACGATGAAGCTCTTCAACGGCGACCAGCCGGCCCTGAAGAGCGCCCTGCAGGAGGGCGAGGTCGACCTCGCCTACCGCGGTCTCTCCATCAAGGACATCAACGAGCTGGAGACCGCCACGACCGACGAGAAGAACGGCCTGGAGGTCATCGAGGGCACCAGTGCCGAGGTCCAGCACCTGGTCTTCAACGTCGACGACCCGGTCATCGGCAAGGAGGGGGTGCGCAAGGCCATCGCCTATCTCGTCGACCGCAGCGCCCTGGTCCGCGACGTCTACAAGTACACCGCCAAGCCGCTGTACTCGATCGTCCCGGCGGGCATCACCAGCCACAACACGGCCTTCTTCGACGTCTACGGCGACCGTCCGCAGCGGGACAAGGCCGAGGAGGCCCTCCGCGAGGAGGGCATCACCGGCCGGCTCAAGGTCACGCTCTGGGCCACCCCCACCCGCTACGGCCCCGGCACCGTCCCCGGATTCCAGAAGCTCGCCCAGCAGCTCAACGCCAGCGGGCTGTTCGACGCCGATGTGAAGAGCGTCGAACTGGACGAGTACGAAGAGGGCATCAAGAACGGCGACTACGGCATCTACGTCAAGGGCTGGGTGCCCGACTACCCGGACCCGGACAACTTCACCGCGCCGTTCTTCGGCGAGGGCAACGTCCTCTCCAACAACTACGAGTCCAAGCGCATCGTGAAGCAGCTCATCCCGAGCACCGCCGCGGAGGCCAACCGGGCCGCGACCGCCGCGAACTTCGGCGAACTGCAGGACATCGTCGCCGAGGAACTGCCGGTGCTGCCGCTCTGGCAGGGCAAACAGTACGCCGTGGCGCACCAGGACGTCGCCGGCCTGGAGTGGTCGCTGGACGCCTCGACCGTCTTCCGCTTCTGGGAGATCAGCAAGATCCAGGACTGACCGCGGCGCCCCGCCGCACCACCCGGCCCGATGCGCAGGAGAGGCCGGCCCGAACCCGGGCCGGCCTCTCTCCGCGCGGGCCGCTCACCCGGCGCCGGGCCGCACCAGTCCGCTCTCGTAGGCGTAGACCGCCGCCTGCACCCGGTCCCGCAGGCCGAGCTTCGTCAGCACATGCCCCACATGGGTCTTGACCGTGGTCTCGCTAACGAAGAGATCGGCCGCGATCTCCGCGTTGGAGAGCCCCTTCGCGACCAGCTTCAGCACCTCGACCTCGCGGTCGGTCAGGGTGTGCAGCGTGTCGGGCACCGGCTCCTCGCCCGAGGGCAGCTTCGCCGCGTACTTGTCGAGCAGCCGGCGGGTGATGCTCGGCGCCAGCATGGCCTCGCCCGAGGCGACCACCCGGATCGCCTGCACCAGCTCCTGGGCGGGGGCGTCCTTGAGGAGGAAGCCGCTCGCCCCGGCGCGGAGCGCCTCGACCACGTACTCGTCGAGGTCGAACGTGGTCAGGACCAGCACCTTCGCCGGCCCGTCCCGCCCCGGGCCGGTGATCTGCCGGGTGGCCTCGACCCCGTCCATCCGGGGCATCCGGATGTCCATCAGCACCACATCCGGTTGCAGGGCCCGGACCTGGTCCAGGGCCTGCAGCCCGTCACCGGCCTCACCGACGACGGCGATGTCCTGTTCCGCCTCCAGGATCATCCGGAAACCGGTGCGCAACAGCGGCTGGTCGTCGACCAGGAGGACACGGATGGCCACAACAGGACTCCTTCGCTAGACGCCGCCCATTCTGCCCTGGCCGGGTACCCGCGGGCCGCCCGGTTCCCCGGACGGGGCCGCCACGGGCAGCAGCGGGTAGGGCGGGGGCGTACCGCCGAACTCCGGGCACACCGCCCGGTGGTCGCACCAGTCGCACAGCCGGTTCCGCCGGGGACGCCAGTCCCCGGAGTCCGTGGCCCGGCGGATGGCGTCCCACAGAGCCAGCAGCTTCCGCTCGGTGGCCCGCAGGTCCTCCTCGGCCGGGTCGTACGTCAGGACGTCCCCGCTGCCGAGATAGACCAGCTGCAGCCGGCGCGGCACCGTGCCCCGCAGCCGCCAGAGGACCAGCGCGTAGAACTTCATCTGGAACAGCGGTCCCGCCGCGTACTCCGGGCGCGGGGCCTTCCCCGTCTTGTAGTCGACGATCCGCACGTCACCACTCGGCGCGACGTCCACCCGGTCGATGATGCCGCGCAGCCGGAGCCCGGAGTCCAGCGTGGTCTCCACGAACAGCTCCCGCTCCGCCGGTTCCAGCCGGGCCGGGTCCTCCAGCGTGAACCACCGCTCCACCAGCCGCTCCGCCTCGGCGAGCCACCCGGCCAGGCGCGCGGGGTCCGCGGACCCGCCGTCCCCCTCGCCGTCCTCCGCCCCGTCCTCCCGGAACAGCCCGGCCAGCTCCGGCCGCGCCGTCAGCAGCCGCTCCCACTCGCCGGGTACCAGCGCCCGGGCCCGCGGCGCCGTCCGCTCCGCCGCGGGGGCGTCGAACAGCCGCTCCAGCACCGCGTGGACCAGCGTCCCGCGGGCGGCCGCCTCGCTGGGCTTCTCCGGCAGCCTGTCGATCACCCGGAAGCGGTAGAGCAGCGGGCAGGTCATGAAGTCGGCGGCGCGCGACGGCGACAGCGACGCCGGCGGCGCGGCCGCCGCTCCGCGCCCGCGGCCGGTCCTCCGGCCGCCGCGTCCGCCGTCCGCGTGCTCGGTGCTGGTGTCCATGGCGTACGACCCTATGGCCCGGGACCGACACCGGTCCGCATACCATCGACGGCAGACCTCCTCGGGCCGCCCGTTCGCGGGACCGGACGACCGCGGCGCGGGGGAACGAGCGACGAAGGGACACCGTGGACGAGAGCGGCGAGAGCGGGAAGCCGCAGTCCGGCGGCGGGGGAGCGGCGGGCGGCGACGGCGAGCCGAAGCGGCCGCGCGGAACGGGGGGCGGCATCCTCATGGGCCGCCCGTTCGGGGTGCCCGTCTACGTCGCCCCCAGCTGGTTCCTGGTGGCCGCCCTGATCACCTGGGTCTTCGGCGAGCAGCTCGAACGGGTGCTGCCCGAACTCGGCAGCCTCCGCTACCTCGTCTCGCTCTTCTTCGCCGTCGCCTTCTACGGGTCCGTGCTCGTCCACGAACTGGCGCACACCGTCGTCGCGCTCCACTACAAGCTGCCGGTCCGCCGCATCCAGCTGCAGTTCTTCGGCGGGGTGTCGGAGATCGAGAAGGAGTCCGAGACCCCGGGCCGGGAGTTCGTGCTCGCCTTCGTCGGCCCGCTGCTCTCCCTCGCCCTCGCCGGGGTCTTCTACCTCGGCATGTACGCCGTCGAGCCCGGCACCGTCCCCGGCGTGCTGCTGGCCGGCCTGATGATCTCCAATCTGATCGTTGCCGTCTTCAACCTGTTGCCCGGACTCCCCCTGGACGGCGGCCGGATGCTCCGCGCCGTGGTCTGGCGGATCACCGGCAGGCCGATGACCGGCACCGTGGCCGCCGCCTGGACCGGCCGGGCCCTCGCGGTCGCCGTGCTGGTCGGCCTGCCGCTGCTCACCCACTCCGGCAGCCTCGGCAACCCCCCGGAGGACATCGGCGGGGTCGACACCATCACCGACGCGCTGCTCGCGGCCATCCTCGCGGCGATCATCTGGACCGGCGCCGGCAACAGCCTGCGCATGGCCCGGCTCCGCGAGCGCCTCCCCGAGCTCCGGGCCCGCAACCTCACCCGGCGCGCGGTCCCCGTCACGGCCGACACCCCGCTCTCCGAGGCGCTGCGCCGCGCGAACGAGGCGGGGGCCCGGGCCCTCGTGGTGGTCGACGGCCAGGGCGAGCCCACGGCCCTCGTCCGCGAGGCCGCGATCGCCGGGGTGCCCGAGCACCGCCGCCCCTGGATCGCCGTCGGCGGCCTCGCCCAGGACCTCAAGCCCGGCCTGCGGGTCTCGGCGGACCTCGCCGGGGAGGACCTCCTGGAGACACTGCGGGCCACGCCCGCCACCGAGTACCTGGTCGTCGAGGAGACCGGCGAGGTCTACGGCGTCCTCTCCACCGCCGACGTCGAACGCGCCTTCGTCTCGGCGATGGCCCGCAACCCCTGACCCGCCCGGCGCCCGCGGCCGCCGGCGCGGGCCCGCCGCCCGCCGCACCGCCGTGGCGGGACGGCCCCGTGCCGACCGGTAGGCTGGTCACATGTCCGAACCGACCGGTGCCGCCCGCCGCCGCGGGCCCTTCAAGGTCGGGGACCAGGTCCAGCTCACCGACCCCAAGGGACGCCACTACACGTTCACGCTCGAAGCCGGGAAGAGCTTCCACACCCACAAGGGTGCCTTCCCGCACGACGAGCTGATCGGCGCTCCCGAGGGCAGTGTTGTCCGTACCACCGGGAACGTCGCGTACCTCGCGCTGCGCCCGCTGCTCCCCGACTACGTCCTGTCCATGCCCCGCGGAGCCGCCGTGGTCTACCCCAAGGACGCGGGGCAGATCCTGGCGATGGCCGACATCTTCCCCGGCGCCCGCGTCGTCGAGGCCGGAGTCGGCTCCGGCTCCCTCAGCACCTTCCTGCTGCGCGCCATCGGCGACCAGGGCATGCTGCACTCCTACGAGCGCCGCGCGGACTTCGCCGAGATCGCCGCCGAGAACGTCCGCCGCTACTTCGGCGGCGAGCACCCGGCCTGGCGGCTCACGGTCGGCGACCTCCAGGACAACCTCTCCGACACCGAGGTCGACCGGGTCATCCTCGACATGCTCGCCCCCTGGGAGTGCCTGGACGCCGTCTCCAAGGCCCTGGTACCCGGCGGCATCCTCTGCGGTTACGTGGCCACCACCACCCAGCTCGCCCGGACCGTCGAGGCGATCCGGGAGCACGGCACCTTCAACGAGCCGACCGCCTGGGAGACCATGGTCCGCACCTGGCACGTGGAGGGCCTCGCGGTCCGCCCCGACCACCGCATGATCGGCCACACCGGCTTTCTGCTCACCGCCCGCCGCCTCGCGGACGGCGTGGAGCCCCCGCTGCGCCGCCGCCGCCCCGCCAAGGGCGCGTACGGCGAGGACTACACCGGCCCGGGCTCGTCCAGTGGCGGCGCCGGCCGCGGCTGACGCCCCACCCCCCGCCCCGACGACACCCCTCCGCCGCCCGCTTCCCACCGGGAAGACCGGGCGGCGGAGTCTTGGGTAAACCTTTGGCCACGCTTAACGGCGTGCTGTGGCCCCGCCGTTCCCGGCCGGTGTGAGATATGGCACGATGCAGGCCATCCCCATCCGCTCCGGATTCCAGGAGACACAAGCGCGTGCAGGCCCCGGCATGCCCTCAGCCGTCAGCGCCCCCGTCCTCGAAGCCCACCGCGGAGCTTCCGCACACGCGGACCCGGCCGGTGCACTGGCTCACCACGGCCACGGCCCTCGCCGCCGTCCTGGGAGCCGCCGCCCTCGTCCAGCCGCCGGACGCCACCGCCACCCCGCCGGTCGCCGCCCGGCAGGCGGCGGGTGAGCCCGCCGCCGGCGAGCCCGCGGCCGCCCCCGACGCGAAGGCCGCCGACTACCCCCTGGAGTGCGGCGGCGGGGAGACGGAGGTGGTCGACGAGGGCTCCGCCGATCTCGACGGGGACGGCCGCCCGGAGACCGCCGCGGTCGTCCGCTGCGCGGCCGGCATGGGCACGCCCCCGCACGGCGTGTACGTCCTCGGCTCCGGCTCCGGCGGCGGGGCTCCCCGGCTGCTGGAGACCCTCGTGGACCCGGCGGAGAAGATGAACATCACCGACTTCGCGGTCGGCGGCGGAGAGATCTCCGCGACCCTGCTCGGCTACTCCGCCCCCGACGTTCCCCGCTGCTGTCCGGATCTGGAGCGGAAGGTCGCCTGGCACTGGCGCGACGGGAAGTTCCGGCTGACCGCCCTGCCCGTTCCCGGAAGTGTGTGACCGGTCACTCAGCGTCAGGGCCGTACAACTCAACCTTGTCCGAAATCCGCCGTACGTGAATACAGTCGCCCGGGCATTCCTTGGCGGAATCGACCACTTCGCGGAGGAGCGGCAGCGGCACGCGCGTGGTGGCACCGGCCTCCGTGAGCAGCTCGTCGCCGGAGTCCTTCACATAAGCGAGCCCGTCGATGTCGAGTTCGAAGACTTCGGGCGCGTACTGGGCGCAGATGCCGTCGCCGGTGCACAGATCCTGGTCGATCCAGACCTCCAGCTCCGGCTGAGTCGTGTCCGCCGCGGTCTCGGCGGCCGTCTCTTCCTGCACGCTCATCTTGTCTGCCGTTCCCTGCGTCGGTGAATCAATTGAAGCCAGCTCTGACGGGTGTTGACCGTCCCGACGATACAACCGGCTGCTTCCGGATGCCGCCGGGTGGGTATTCCCTGGCGAGAGGGAGTACGCAAGGGTGAAGATCGGACACGCCCCTACCGTCTTTGTGATCTAGGGGTTTCAACCTGCACCGGCCCAGGTAGGGTCAGGAAGCGTCCAGCTCCCCTTGGAGGAGGTGAGGACCGTGGCAGCCCACGACGACGACATCAACCGCGGCTTCCGGCCGGGGCGAGGGTCCGAGGACCCCGCCGGCCAGGTTGCCTATCTCGAGCAGGAGATCGCCGTCCTGCGCCGCAAGCTCGCCGACTCTCCGCGCCACACGAGGATTCTCGAAGAGCGGATCGTCGAGTTGCAGACCAATCTGGCCGGGGTGTCCGCCCAGAACGAGCGGCTGGCGGGCACGCTCCGTGAGGCCCGCGACCAGATCGTGGCCCTCAAGGAGGAGGTCGACCGGCTCGCCCAGCCGCCTGCCGGCTTCGGGGTCTTCCTGCACGCGAACGAGGACGGCACGGCCGACATCTTCACCGGAGGCAGGAAGCTCCGGGTCAATGTCAGCCCGAGCATCGAACTCGACGAGCTCCAGCGCGGCCAGGAGGTCATGCTCAACGAGGCGCTCAACGTGGTCGAGGCCATGGAGTTCGAGCGCGCCGGGGACATCGTCACCCTCAAGGAGATCCTCGAGGACGGCGAACGCGCCCTGGTCATCGGCCACACCGACGAGGAGCGGGTGGTCCGGCTCGCCGAGCCGCTGATGGGCATCACCATCCGCGCCGGTGACGCGCTGCTGCTCGAACCCCGCTCCGGCTACGTCTACGAGGTCGTGCCCAAGAGCGAGGTCGAGGAGCTCGTCCTCGAAGAGGTCCCGGACATCGACTACGACCGGATCGGCGGCCTGGGCAACCAGATCGAGCTGATCCGGGACGCGGTCGAGCTCCCGTACCTCCACCCCGACCTCTTCAAGGAGCACGAGCTGCGGCCGCCCAAGGGCGTCCTGCTCTACGGCCCGCCCGGCTGCGGCAAGACGCTCATCGCCAAGGCCGTGGCCAACTCCCTCGCCAAGAAGGTCGCCGAGGTCACCGGCCGGCCCGCCGGCAAGAGCTACTTCCTGAACATCAAGGGCCCCGAGCTGCTCAACAAGTACGTCGGCGAGACCGAGCGGCACATCCGCCTGGTCTTCCAGCGGGCCCGGGAGAAGGCGAGCGAGGGCACCCCCGTCATCGTCTTCTTCGACGAGATGGAATCCCTCTTCCGCACCCGGGGCTCCGGCGTCAGCTCGGACGTGGAGAACACCATCGTCCCCCAGCTGCTCGCCGAGATCGACGGTGTGGAGGGCCTGGAGAACGTCATCGTCATCGGCGCCTCCAACCGCGAGGACATGATCGACCCCGCGATCCTGCGCCCCGGCCGCCTCGATGTGAAGATCAAGATCGAGCGCCCGGACGCGGAGGCCGCGAAGGACATCTTCCGGAAGTACCTCAAGCCGTCGCTCCCGCTCCACTCGGACGACGTCGCCGAGCACGGCGGCTCCCCGGCCGCGGCCGTCGACGGCATGATCCAGTCCGTCGTCGAGCAGATGTACGCGGAGTCCGAGGAGAACCGCTTCCTGGAGGTCACCTACGCCAACGGTGACAAGGAGGTCCTGTACTTCAAGGACTTCAACTCCGGCGCCATGATCCAGAACATCGTGGACCGGGCCAAGAAGATGGCGATCAAAGCCTTCCTCGACCACAACCAGAAGGGCCTCCGGGTCTCCCACCTGCTCGCCGCCTGCGTCGACGAGTTCAAGGAGAACGAGGACCTCCCCAACACCACCAACCCCGACGACTGGGCCCGCATCTCCGGAAAGAAGGGCGAGCGGATCGTCTTCATCCGCACCCTCGTCACCGGAAAGCAGGGCGCCGACACCGGCCGTTCCATCGACACCGTCGCGAACACCGGTCAGTACCTGTAAACCACGCCCCGGCTGCGGATGCCCCCGGCGGGCATCCGCAGCCGAGTGCGTTCCGGCAATGAATGAAATGATCTCCCCACCACCCTCACGGCGTTCTAGGCTTTCGGTACCGCCGAGCCGCGCGGTGCGGGGACGGGCACCGCACGCGCATCGGAGAGGCAGCGGTACTTGAGCGCCGACCCCGTCCGGGGGCGGTGCCGGGCAAGGAGGGCCGCATGACCGTACGGCGAGTAATGGGCATCGAGACGGAGTACGGGATCTCCGTTCCGGGGCACCCGAACGCCAATGCCATGCTCACCTCGTCCCAGATCGTCAACGCCTACGCGGCGGCGATGCACCGGGCGCGCCGCGCCCGCTGGGACTTCGAGGAGGAGAACCCGCTGCGGGACGCCCGCGGCTTCGACCTCGCCCGCGAGACGGCGGACTCCAGCCAGCTCACCGACGAGGACATCGGCCTGGCCAACGTCATCCTGACCAACGGCGCCCGGCTCTACGTCGACCACGCGCATCCCGAGTACAGCTCCCCGGAGATCACCAACCCGCGCGACGCGGTGCTCTGGGACAAGGCGGGGGAGCGGATCATGGCGGCCGCCGCCGAGCGCGCGGCCCAGCTCCCCGGCGCCCAGCCGATCCACCTCTACAAGAACAACACCGACAACAAGGGCGCCTCCTACGGCACGCACGAGAACTACCTGATGAAGCGGGAGACCCCGTTCTCGGACATCGTGCGGCACCTGACGCCCTTCTTCGTCTCCCGGCAGGTCGTCACCGGCGCCGGCCGGGTCGGCATCGGTCAGGACGGCCACGAGCACGGTTTCCAGCTGAGCCAGCGCGCCGACTACTTCGAGGTCGAGGTCGGACTGGAGACGACCCTCAAACGGCCGATCATCAACACCCGCGACGAGCCGCACGCGGACGCCGAGAAGTACCGCCGGCTCCATGTGATCATCGGCGACGCCAACCTCTCCGAGCTCTCCACCTACCTCAAGCTCGGCACCACCTCCCTGGTGCTGTCCATGATCGAGGACGGCTTCATCGCCGTGGACCTCGCCGTCGACCAGCCCGTCCGCACGCTCCACCAGGTCTCCCACGACACCTCGCTGCGCAAGGCGATCACCCTCCGCAGCGGCCGGACGCTCACCGCCGTCCAGCTCCAGATGGAGTACTACGAACTGGCCAGCAAGTACGTGGAGGACCGCTACGGCTCCGACGCGGACGAGCAGACCCGGGACGTGCTCACGCGCTGGGAGGACGTCCTGAACCGCCTGGAGCGTGATCCGATGAGCCTGGCCGGGGAGCTGGACTGGGTGGCCAAGCGGGAGCTGCTGGAGGGCTACCGGCGCCGTGACAGCCTGGACTGGGACGCCCCCCGGCTCCACCTCGTCGATCTGCAGTACGCCGACGTACGGCCCGACAAGGGCCTGTACAACCGGCTGGCCGCCCGCGGCAGGATGAAGCGGCTGCTGGACGAGAACGAGGTCGAGCGGGCCGTCGCACAGCCGCCCGAGGACACCCGGGCCTACTTCCGTGGCCGCTGCCTGGAGCAGTACGCGGACGACGTGGCCGCGGCCTCCTGGGATTCGGTGATTTTCGATCTGCCGGGTCGGGACTCGCTTCAGCGGGTACCCACCCTGGAGCCCCTGCGGGGCACCCGGGACCACGTCAAGGAACTCCTGGACCGCTGCCGCACCGCGGAAGATCTGGTCCGGGTGCTCTCCGGCGGCTGAAACGGCCCCGGCCAGGGAACCATGGGTATGACACCCGGCTCTCAGGAGGAGTGCGGGACAGCAGAGAGCCGATGTCGGACCCGCCTTGTAGGGTCTGATCTTGACCGTCCGATCAAGCTGGGTCGAACCGAGCGGGGTGAGGGATATGGCGACGAAGGACACCGGCGGCGGCCAGCAGAAGGCCACGCGTTCCACACAGGAGACCGAGGAGACCACGCAGGAGGCGGAGGCCTCGGAAGACCTCAAGGAGCGCCAGGAGAAGCTGTCCGACGACGTGGACTCCGTCCTGGACGAGATCGACGACGTCCTGGAGGAGAACGCCGAGGACTTCGTGCGCAGCTTCGTGCAGAAGGGCGGCGAGTAGGCCGCACCCGGCACCGGAGGCGCCACGCCGCGTGGCGCCTCCGGTGCGCAGGGACACCGCGGCGTACGGCGCCTGCCCCCGCCGCCCCAGAGGGCCGGAGGGCCTCCGGGGCGGCCGGCGGGCGCCTCAGTCCGCCGCGGCGGACGACCGCGGGCGTTCCCGGGGAGCGGCGCCGCACCGGACGCCGCTCCCCGGGATCCGCTTCTCCCGCGGAACATGTGGATCACGGCCGGGAGACGGGTAAGGTCCGGGACGTGCCGGGTTCTCACCGAACGACGTCCGGCACAGGGAAGTTCAGGGACCGGCCCGAGGCGATGTGCCGGGCCGCCGCATCTGTGGAAGGAAACGTGTGGAAGCCAACCCTCGCAAGCCCGGGCGTCTGCCGGCTGCCTTCCTGACCCCGGGGTCCTCCTCCTTCATGGACTTTCTCGCCGAGCACGAGCCGGAGCTGCTCCCCGGCCGCCGGCCGCTGCCCCCGGTGCAGGGCGCGATCGAGGCGCCGCACGGCACGACGATCGTCGCGGCGTCGTTCCCCGGCGGCGTGGTGCTCGCCGGTGACCGGCGGGCCACGATGGGCAACATCATCGCCCAGCGCGACATCGAGAAGGTCTTCCCCGCCGACGAGTACAGCGCCGTCGGCATCGCGGGCACGGCCGGGCTCGCGGTCGAGATGGTCAAGCTCTTCCAGCTGGAGCTCGAGCACTTCGAGAAGGTCGAGGGCACGCAGCTCTCCCTGGAGGGCAAGGCCAACCGGCTCTCCACGATGATCCGCGGCAACCTCGGCATGGCCCTGCAGGGCCTGGCCATCATCCCGCTCTTCGCCGGCTGGGACACCGACCGCGAGAAGGGCCGGATCTTCAGCTACGACATCACGGGCGGCCGCTCCGAGGAGCGCGGATACGCCGCCACCGGCTCGGGCTCCGTCTTCGCCCGCGGCGCCCTCAAGAAGCTCTACCGTGAGGACCTGACCGAACGCCAGGCCCTCACTCTGGTCGTACAGGCTCTCTACGACGCCGCGGACGACGACTCGGCGACCGGCGGACCGGACATGGCCCGCCGCATCTACCCCGTTGTCACGGTCATCACCGACGAGGGCTTCCGGCGGCTCCCGGAGGACGAGTCCTCCGAGATCTCGCGCGCGGTCCACGAGCGCCGGCTCGAGGAGCCGGACGGCCCCCGGGCCGCGCTCCTCTGAGGCCGGAGGACCGGAATGCACTTGTCACCGACACGGACAGAAAGGGACGGATAGCCGGTGTCGACACCGTTCTATGTCTCACCCCAGCAGGCCATGGCCGACCGCGCCGAGTACGCCCGCAAGGGCATCGCGCGCGGCCGCAGCCTCGTCGTCCTGCAGTACACCGACGGCATCGTGTTCGTCGGCGAGAATCCGTCCCGCGCGCTGCACAAGTTCAGCGAGATCTACGACCGGATCGCCTTCGCGGCGGCGGGCAAGTACAACGAGTACGAGAACCTCCGCATCGGCGGTGTGCGCTACGCCGACCTGCGGGGATACACCTACGACCGGGCCGATGTGACGGCCCGCGGGCTCGCCAACGTCTACGCCCAGACCCTCGGCACCATCTTCTCCAGCGCCGGTGAGAAGCCGTACGAGGTCGAACTGGTGGTCGCCGAGGTGGGGGAGACCCCCGAGGGCGACCAGATCTACCGGCTGCCGCACGACGGCTCGATCGTGGACGAGCACGGCTCCGTCGCGGTCGGTGGCAACTCCGAGCAGATCAGCACCTTCCTGGACCAGCGGCACCGGGACGGCATGACCCTCCCCGAGGCGCTCAAGCTGGCCGTACAGGCACTCTCGCGGGACACCAACGGCGGCGAGCGGGAGATCCCCGCCGAGCGGCTGGAGGTCGCGGTCCTCGACCGCACCCGCCCGCAGAAGCGGAAGTTCCGCCGCGTCGAGGGCCGCCGGCTCTCCCGTCTCCTGGAGCCGGGTGGCGGCGCGTCCGCCGGTGACGAGGATGCCGCCGATGAGCCGGAGTCCGGCGACGACGGGGAGTGACCCGCGCCCCGTGGCGCCCTCCGTGCCCCGGCGGACCCCTCCGGTCCCGCCGGGGCACGGCCGTGTCCGGCCCCGCGGCTCCGCCCCGCCCGCCGGGCGGGGCGGATTCCCCGTGCCGCCCGGCGCCCGCGGCGTCCTCGCAGCTCGCGTGGGGGAGCGATCACGCGCCAATGGCGGAAAGTGATCGGGAAAATGATCGGAACGGTGCTGCCGAACCCGGTTTCAGAGCGGGCCGCAAGGCGTAATGTTCAGGCATGGACCGCCGCATTTTCGGGCTGGAGAACGAGTACGGCGTCACGTGCACGTTCAGGGGACAGCGCCGGCTGTCTCCTGACGAAGTGGCGCGCTACCTCTTCCGCCGTGTCGTTTCCTGGGGCCGGAGCAGCAACGTCTTTCTGCGCAACGGTGCCCGCCTCTACCTGGACGTGGGTTCGCACCCGGAATACGCGACACCCGAGTGCGACAACGTGATCGAACTGGTCACGCACGACAAGGCGGGCGAGCGCATTCTCGAGGGACTGCTCGTCGACGCCGAGCGCCGCCTGCACGAGGAGGGCATCGCGGGCGACGTCTATCTCTTCAAGAACAACACCGATTCGGCGGGAAACTCCTACGGCTGCCACGAGAACTACCTCGTGGCCCGGCACGGGGAGTTCTCCCGGCTCGCGGACATCCTCATCCCGTTCCTCGTCACCCGGCAGATGATCTGCGGCGCCGGCAAGGTGCTGCAGACCCCGCGCGGTGCCGTCTACTGCGTCAGCCAGCGCGCCGAGCACATCTGGGAGGGCGTCAGCTCGGCGACCACCCGGTCCCGGCCGATCATCAACACCCGCGACGAGCCGCACGCCGACGCCGAGCGCTACCGCCGGCTCCATGTGATCGTCGGCGACTCCAACATGTCCGAGACGACCATGCTGCTCAAGGTCGGTGCCACCGACCTCGTGCTGCGCATGATCGAGGCGGGCACCGTCATGCGGGATCTCACCCTGGAGAACCCGATCCGGGCGATCCGCGAGGTCAGCCACGACATGACCGGCCGCCGCAAGGTGCGGCTCGCCAGCGGACGGGAGGCGTCCGCCCTGGAGATACAGCAGGAGTACTACGAGAAGGCGGTCGACTTCTGCGAGCGCCGGGGCATCCGCACCGGCACCGTCGAGCGGGTGCTGGAGCTGTGGGGCCGGACCCTGGAGGCCATCCGGGACGAGGACCTCGACCGCGTCGGCACCGAGATCGACTGGGTGATGAAGTACAAGCTCCTGGACCGCTACCGGGCCAAGAACAACATCACCATGTCCCACCCGCGGGTCGCCCAGATAGATCTCGCCTACCACGACATCCACCGCCGCCGCGGGCTCTACTACCTGCTGGAGCGGCGCGGCCAGGCCGCCCGGGTCTGCAACGACCTCAAGATCTTCGAGGGCAAGTCGGTGCCGCCGCAGACCACCCGGGCCCGGCTCCGCGGCGACTTCATCCGCCGCGCCCAGGAACAGCGCCGTGACTTCACGGTGGACTGGGTGCATCTCAAGCTCAACGACCAGGCGCAGCGCACGGTCCTCTGCAAGGACCCGTTCCGGTCCGTGGACGACCGGGTGGAGAAGCTGATCGCCGGAATGTGACGGCGGCCGGCGGCACGGCGGCGGAGAGGTCCGGCTCATCCGGACCTCTCCGCCGCCGTGCCGCCCGTGGTTAGAGTGGCACCATCCGTTCCGTTCCCACCGCAGCCCCCCAAGGAATTCACAGTGCGCCGAATCGCAGCCCTGCTGGCTGTTCCCCTGCTGCTCGTCTCCGTCGCGGCCTGCGGCGACGACGACCCGAAGTCCAACGGCAAGTCCGGTGCCGTCCCCGCCGTCTCCGGCGAGGACGGCAAGAAGCCGAAGGTCGCCAAGGGTGAGGGCGACCCGCCCAAGGGCCTGAAGGTCAAGGTCCTCAAGGAGGGCAAGGGGGCGGAGGTGAAGAAGGGCGAGGCCCTGAACGCCCACTACCTGGGGCAGACGTGGGAGGGCGAGGTCTTCGACAACAGCTACGACCGCGGCGAGCCGAGCACCTTCCAGATCGGCACCGGCAAGGTCATCAAGGGCTGGGACGAGGGCCTGGTCGGCCAGAAGCTCGGCAGCCGCGTCGAGCTCGTCATCCCGCCGGACAAGGGGTACGGAAAGCAGGAGCAGGAGAAGATCCCCGCCAACTCCACCCTGGTCTTCGTCGTGGACCTCAAGAAGGTCATGCCGACCCGGCCCGAGGGCGAGGAAGTCCCGCAGACCGACGCGGAGCTGCCGAAGGTCGGCACCGAGACCGACGACAAGGCGCCGAAGGTGACCATCCCCAAGGGGAAGGACGCGCCCGGGAAGGTCGTCACCAAGACGATCATCGAGGGCACCGGCAAGGAAGTGGGCGCGAAGGACACCCTGAACGTCCACTACGGTCTGACCCTGTGGAAGGACGGCAAGGCCGGCGGCGACACCTGGGCCCAGGGCACCCCGCAGGACGTCCCGATCGCCCAGATGCCCGGCTGGAGCGAGGGTCTCAAGGGCCAGAAGGCCGGGAGCAGGGTCATGCTCGTCGTCCCGCAGGACGAGCTGACCGAGGAGCAGCAGAAGCAGATCAAGTCCGACCTGGTCTTCGTCGTGGACATCCTCGGCATCGCGTGATCACGGCCTCTCCGCCGGACTGTTACGGTTTCGCCGACAGAAATTCTTTCTAGGAGCAACTTCAGTGAGCATCGAGAAGCCCGAGATCGACTTCCCGGGCGGCGAGCCGCCGGCCGACCTGGAGATCAAGGACATCTGGGAGGGCGACGGCCCCGTCGCCAAGGCCGGGGACACCGTCTCCGTCCATTACGTGGGCGTCGCCTTCAGCACCGGCGAGGAGTTCGACGCCAGCTGGAACCGCGGCACGCCGCTGCAGTTCCAGCTCGGCGTGGGCCAGGTCATCAGCGGCTGGGACCAGGGCGTGCAGGGCATGAAGGTCGGCGGCCGCCGCCAGCTGACCATCCCGGCGCACCTCGCGTACGGCGACCGCGGCGCCGGTGGCGGCCGCATCAAGCCGGGCGAGACGCTGATCTTCGTCTGCGATCTCGTGGCGGTCTGACACACCGGCCGCTGCCAGGCCGTATCCCCGAGGGCCCGTGCCGTCAAGGCATGGGCCCTCGCTTTTGCCGGTGACCTCCGGAGCGGTACGGTCATCGACCGGGGAGCACAACGAGAAAGGGCGTCGATGGCCATTGCCAAGGCCGAGCGGCTGATGAATCTGGCGCTGTGCCTGCTGGGCACCCGGCGTCCGCTCAGCAAGCGCGAGCTCCGGGCCTCCATCGAGGCGTACATCGAGGCCGCCACGGACGAGGCCTTCAACCGTATGTTCGAGCGGGACAAGGACGATCTGCGCGAGCTCGGCCTGGTCATCGAGACGGTCGAGGGCTTCGACGGCGACATCGGCTACCGTGCGCACCGCGACAGCAACCGGCTGCCGCCCGTCGCCCTCGACGCCTCCGAGGCCGCCGCCCTGCAACTGGCCGCCAAGGTGTGGCAGCAGGCCCGGCTCGCGGGCGCGGCCAGCGGTGCGCTGCAGAAGCTGCGGGCGGCCGGAATGCCGCTCGCCGAGGACGCCTACACCGGCCAGAGCGCCCTGGAACCGCGGATCCCGGCCCAGGAACCCGCCTTCGAACCGCTGATGCTGGCCTGCCGCGACCGCCGCCCGGTGGTCTTCGAGTACCGCAAGGCCACGGCCGCCCGCCCGGAGACCCGGCATGTCGATCCCTGGACCCTGGAGTGCTGCCGCGGCCACTGGTACCTCGCCGGCTGGGACCGGGACCGGGGCGCCGAGCGGGTCTTCCGGCTCTCCCGGATCACCGGCCGGGTCAAGTCGCGCGCCGGCGCCTTCACCGCCGCGGTGCCCGACCACGTCACCGTCCGCGAGACGGTCGAGCGCTGGGCCGGCGAGATCGCCACCAGCACGGCCCGGATCCGGCTGCGGGCCGGTGCCGGCTATCCGCTGCGGGCGCGGGCCCTCTCGGTCCGGGAAGCCGGGGAGGGCTGGGACGAGCTGGAGATCCCGTACGGGCACGGACTGGACGCCTGGCTGGTGGAGTTCGGGCCCGATGTGGTCGTTCTGGAACCGGCCGAGCTGCGGACCGATGTGGTCGAGCGGCTGCGCGCCGTGGCCAAGGGCTGAGAGACGCCGAGAGAACGAGGGACGACGAGACCGCCGATGGCCACCAACGCGATTGACCAGACCCGCCGGATGCTCTCCCTGGTGACCTATCTGCGCGAACGCCCCGGCGCCCGCGTCAGCGACGTCGCCCGGGCCTTCGGCGTCACCGAGGACGAGCTCATCGCCGACCTCAACGTCCTGCCGATGTGCGGCACCAGCTTCCGCGGCGGGGACCTGCTCGACATCGACACCGACGGCGACCGCATCTGGTGGCGGAACCCGGACGCCGCCGGCAGCAGCTCCGGCGCCCCGCTGCGGCTGGCCGCCGACGAGGCCACCGCCCTGCTGGTGGCCGCCCGCGCCGTCGCCACCCTCCCCGGTCTGCGGGAGAGCGACCGGCAGGCCCTGCTGCGCGCCACCGCGAAACTGGAGGCGGCGGCCGGCGAGGCCGCCGGGGCCAGCTCCCGGCTGTCGGTCACCTTCGAGTCCGAGGGCGGGGTCTTCGCCGACGTCGACCGCGCCATCTCCGAGCGGCGCCGGCTGTGGCTGCGCTACTACTCGCCCGCCCGCGACGAGCTCACCGAACGCGAGGTCGACCCGATCCGGCTGTTCGCCGTCGGCCACACCTATATGGAGGCGTGGTGCCGGACCTCCGAGGCCCGGCGCACCTTCCGCCTCGACCGGGTCGCCGAGATCCGGCTGCTGGACGAGCCCGCGGACCCGCCGCAGCTCGAACTCCGCGATCTCTCCGAGGGGCTGGTCCAGCCGTCCGCCGAGGACCCGGAGGTCGTCGTCGAGGTCGGCCCCGGCGGGCGATGGGTCGCCGAGTACTACCCGCACGACAGCGCCGAGGAACTCGACGGCGGCGGGCTGCGGATCACCCTGCGCACCCCCGACCCCGCGAGCCTGCGCCGGCTCGCGCTCCGGCTCGGCGGTGACGGCCGCATCGTCTCGCCCGCCGACCTGGCCGAGAGCGCCCGGCTGGCGGCGGGACGGGCCCTGGCGGCCTACGGCGGATGACGAGACGGAGGACGGGGATGGAGACGGTGACCACCGCGGTGCTCTACAAGGCCGCGTGCCCGGACTGCCGGGGCCGGTTCGAGCTGGCCTCCGAGGCCATACGGCTGGCCATCGGCGCCAGCGACCGGACGACCTTCTACTCCTTCACCTGCCCCGAGTGCGGGTCGGCGGTCCGCAAGCCGGCGGGGGAGCGGATCGTGGAACTGCTGACCGGCGGCGGCGTCCGCACGCTGCGGCTGCACTCCACCGTCTGACCGGCCCGGCGCCGCACGGTCCCGCTCGGCTAGGCTCCCCTCCATGTTCTGGCCCATGACCGCCGTCGCCCTCGCCTTCTGCGGGATCGCCGTCCTCGGCGTCCTGGCCGCCCGCGTCTTCACCGAGGTGCGCCGGCTGTCCCGGCAGGTGGCGGAGGCCTCGCGGCGCATCGAACGCGCGGCCGAGGACGTGGAGCGCGCCGCGACCCCGCTCGCCGCCCGGCCGGGCGCGCCGGACGGCGGCTGAGCACGGCGCGGGCCGGCGTGTCCCCGTCCGCGGCGGTCCGGCGCCGGCAGGCTCGCCCCCCGGCTCCTCCCCCCGGATGTCCGGCCCTCTTTCCCCGGGCGGCGGGGGAGGTACGCTGGCGTGTGCGGTCTCTATGCAGAGGCGGGGCCGCAACCGGGAGTGCGCGGAGGGATTGCCCGCCGTTCACCCTTGCGCGTTACGATGCTGTGCGCGGGAGGTCGGGCGTCCCCGATTCCCCCGGCAAGACCCCACCAGACGCCGCCTCGGGGAGTAGGTACACGCAGATGTTCGCCAACCTGAAGCCTCTTGAGATCGTACTGATCATCCTTGTCATCCTGCTGCTGTTCGGCGCCAAGAAGCTTCCCGACATGGCCCGTTCCCTCGGCAAGTCGGCCCGCATCCTCAAGAGCGAGGCCAAGGCGATGAAGAAGGACGGCGAGACCCCGGCCGGCGGGCAGGAGCCCGCGGCCCCCGAGTCCGGGCAGACGGCTCCTCCCGCGCCGCGCACCATCCAGGCCGCCCCCGGTGATGTGAGCAGTGCCCGTCCGGTGTCCGAACCGGGCCACGCCTCCCAGCAGAGCTGACACCGTCGTCGTAGAGCCACTCCCGGCGGCCGAGGCCGCCGCACAAGATGAGGAACGTGGGGTTGCTGAAGTCTTCCCGCAAGCGGGAGAAGGACCCAGAGGGGCGGATGCCGCTCGCGGAGCATCTGCGTGAGCTCCGCGACCGTCTGCTCAAAGCCGTGCTGGCGGTCCTCGTGGTCACCATTGCCGCGTTCTGGTTCTACGAGGAGATCGCCGACTGGCTGACGGCCCCGATCCGGGACTCCGTGGGCTGTACGGCGAGTTTCACCGATCTCGCCGAGAAGGGCGACAACTGCGCCCAGCTGACGGTCGACGGCCTCCTCGGGCCGTTCACCATCATGATCAAGGTGGGGCTCATGACCGGCGTGGTGGCGGCATGCCCGGTCTGGCTCTATCAGTTGTGGGCGTTCCTCGCGCCGGGCCTCCACAGGAACGAACAGAAATACGCCCTCATGTTCGCGGGCGTGGGCCTCCCGCTGTTCGTCGCGGGCGGATACTTCGCGTATCTGATCCTTCCCACCAGCGCCGCGGCCCTCATCGGGCTGACCCCGGACGGCCTGGGACTCAGCAACCTCGTCCGCCTGGACGACTACCTCGACATCGTCACCCGGCTCGTGGTCGTCTTCGGGCTCGCCTTCGAGCTGCCCCTGCTGCTGGTCATGCTGAACTTCGGCGGAGTCATCTCGGGCCGCCGGATGGCCGGCTGGTGGCGGTGGATGGTCATGAGCATCACGGTCTTCTCCGCGTTCGCCACCCCCACCGGTGACCCGCTGACCATGCTGGCGCTCGCCGCACCGATCGTCCTGCTGTACTTCCTGGCGGTCGGCATCGCGCTCGCCAACGACCGCCGGCGCCGCCGCAGGAACCCGGACGCGGAGCTGAGCGACGACGAGGCCTCGCAGCTCGATCTGACCCCTGAGGCCGTCGACGAGATCGAGCCGGTCGGCTCCGGCCGGGCCGCGCTGCCGCAGCAGACCCGCGAGGAGAACGGCCCCCGGGTGAACGGTTACGACGACGCCACGTAGCGCCCTTCGCGGGGCTCCGCGGCGGCGGGCCGGCCCGCGGGAGGAACTGCTTCCGTACCAGCGGTTACAGTGATGCGGCCGACCGGATACAGTCCCGGCGTGACCAGCGAGATCACCCTGTTCGTCAACCCCACCGCGGGGCGCGGCCGCGGTGCGCGCGCCGCCGGACCGGCGGCGCGCGCCCTGCGGGACGCCGGCTTCTCCGTGCGGACCGTGCTCGGCACCGACGCCGCCGATGCGCTGGACCGCGCCCGGGCGGCCGTCGCCGCCGGCACCGGCGCCCTGATCGCCGTCGGCGGGGACGGCATGGTCTCCCTCGCCCTCCAGGCCGTGGCCGGGAGCGACGTGCCGCTGGGCGTGGTCGCCGCCGGCTCCGGGAACGACTACGCCCGCGCCCACGGCCTGCCGGTCCGGCAGCCGGCCGCCGCCGCCGTGGTGGCCGCCACCGCGCTCAAGGAGCACGGCGGGCGCCCCACGGACCTCGGCCGGGCCGGGGACCGCTGGTTCGGCACCGTGCTCGCCTCCGGCCTCGACTCCCGCGTCAACGACCGGGGCAACCGGCTCCGCGGCCCCGTCGGGCGCTTCCGCTACGACCTGGCGCTCCTCGCCGAACTGGCCGCGCTGCGCACCGTCCCGTACCGGATCGGTCTCGACGGCGGGCCCGCGCGGGAGGTCGAGGCGACCCTCGTCGCGGTGGGCAACGCCCCCTCCTACGGCGGTGGCATGCGGATCTGCCCCGGGGCCCGGACCGACGACGGGCTCTTCGACATCACGGTCGTCGGCCCCTGCAGCCGGACCACGCTGCTGCGGGTCTTCCCCCGCGTCTACCGGGGCAGCCATCTCTCCCACCCGGCCGTGACCGCCCTGCGTGCCCGGAGCGTCACCCTGGAGGCGCCCGGGGTCACCGGCTACGCCGACGGGGAACCGCTCGGTCCGCTGCCGCTGACCGCCGCCACCGTGCCGGAGGCGGTGCGGCTGCTCGTCCCCTGACCGGGGGGACCCGGCTCCGGCCCGGGCTCCCGCAAAAGATCGCTGGGATGTCCGAGGCGGCCGGTAGGCTCGTGAATACGATGACCGACGACATGTCCCCAGCCGAGCGCTACGCCGCAGCCCGGAGCCGCGCCGCCGAGCAGACCACCGCGCTCTTCCCGTTCCGCGCGATGTACGACTTCGACCTGGACCCGTTCCAGATCGACGCCTGCCGGGCCCTGGAGGCCGGCAAGGGCGTCCTGGTCGCCGCGCCCACCGGCTCCGGCAAGACCATCGTCGGCGAGTTCGCCGTCCACCTGGCCCTCGCCCAGGGCCGCAAATGCTTCTACACCACGCCCATCAAGGCGCTCTCCAACCAGAAGTACAACGACCTCGTGAAGCGCTACGGCGCCGCCAAGGTCGGCCTGCTGACCGGCGACAACAGCGTCAACAGCGAGGCCCCGGTGATCGTCATGACCACCGAGGTGCTGCGCAACATGCTCTACGCCGGCTCCCAGTCGCTGACGGGCCTCGGCTACGTCGTCATGGACGAGGTGCACTACCTCTCCGACCGCTTCCGCGGCGCGGTCTGGGAGGAGGTCATCATCCACCTCCCCGAGTCCGTCACCCTCGTCTCCCTCTCCGCGACGGTCTCCAACGCCGAGGAGTTCGGCGACTGGCTGGACACCGTGCGCGGCGACACCGAGGTGATCGTCTCCGAGCACCGTCCCGTACCGCTCTGGCAGCACGTCCTGGCCGGCCGGCGGATGTACGACCTCTTCGAGGAGAAGAGCGGGCGGGACGGCGCCGGGCGCCGCGAGGTCAACCCCGATCTGGTCCGGCTCGCCAGGATGGAGAACAGCCGCCCCACCGGCCCCCGCGACCGCCGGCGCGGCCGCGTCCTCCGCGAGGCCGACCGCGAGCGCGAACGCCGCCAGCGCAGCCGGATCTGGACGCCCAGCCGGGTCGAGGTGATCGACCGGCTCGACGCCGAGGGCCTGCTGCCCGCCATCACGTTCATCTTCAGCCGCGCCGGCTGCGAGGCCGCCGTCCAGCAGTGCCTGGCCGCCGGCCTGCGGCTCAACGACGAGCCCGCCCGCCGCCGGGTCCGGGAGATCGTCGAGCGGCGCACCGCCACCATCCCCGACGAGGATCTGCACGTCCTCGGCTACTTCGAGTGGCTGGAGGGCCTGGAGCGGGGCATCGCCGCGCACCACGCCGGCATGCTGCCCACCTTCAAGGAGGTCGTGGAGGAGCTGTTCGTCCAGGGCCTGGTGAAGGCCGTCTTCGCCACCGAGACGCTGGCCCTGGGCATCAACATGCCCGCGCGCTCGGTGGTGCTGGAGAAGCTGGTCAAGTGGAACGGCCAGCAGCACGCGGACATCACGCCGGGCGAGTACACCCAGCTCACCGGCCGGGCCGGGCGCCGCGGCATCGACGTCGAGGGCCACGCGGTGGTGCTCTGGCAGCGTGCCATGGACCCGGAGGCGCTGGCCGGGCTGGCCGGCACCCGCACCTATCCGCTCCGCTCCTCCTTCAAGCCCTCGTACAACATGGCGGTCAACCTGGTCTCCCAGTTCGGGCGGCACCGCTCCCGGGAACTGCTGGAGACCTCCTTCGCGCAGTTCCAGGCGGACCGCTCGGTCGTCGGCATCTCCCGCCAGGTGCAGAAGAACGAGGAGGGCCTGGAGGGCTACCGCGCCTCCATGACCTGCCACCTCGGCGACTTCGAGGAATACGCCCGTCTCCGCCGCGACCTCAAGGAGCGGGAGACCGAACTCGCCAAGCAGGGCGCGGCGCAGCGCCGGGTGGCGGCCGCGGCCGCCCTGGAGAAGCTCCGGCCGGGTGACGTCATCCATGTGCCGACGGGCAAGTACGCCGGGCTGGCGCTGGTCCTCGACCCGGGCCTGCCCGCCGGGCGTTCCAACGGCCACCGCGGCTTCGACCACCACGACGGGCCCCGCCCGCTGGTGCTCACCGCCGAGCGGCAGGTCAAGCGGCTCGCGTCGATCGACTTCCCGGTGCCCGTCGAGGCGCTGGACCGGATGCGCATCCCCAAGTCCTTCAACGCCCGCTCCCCGCACTCCCGCCGGGACCTGGCCTCCGCGCTGCGCACCCGCGCCGGGCACATCACCCCCGAGCGCCACCGCAGGGGCCGCGCCCCGGCGGCCGACGACGCCGAGATCGCCCGGCTGCGCACCGAGATCCGCGCCCACCCCTGCCACGGCTGCTCGGACCGGGAGGACCACGCCCGCTGGGCCGAGCGCTACCACCGGCTGCGCCGGGACACCCGGCAGCTGGAGCGCCGTATCGAGGGCCGGACCAACACCATCGCCCGCACCTTCGACCGGGTCTACGCCCTGCTGTCGGACCTCGGTTATCTCCGGGGCGACGAGGTGACGGAGGACGGCCGCCGGCTGGCCCGGCTCTACGGCGAGCTGGACCTGCTGGCCTCCGAGTGCCTGCGCGCGGGGGTCTGGAACGACCTCAAACCGGCCGAACTGGCGGCCTGCGCCTCGGCGCTGGTCTACGAGGCCCGCTCGGCCGACGACGCCCTGCCGCCCAAGCTGCCCACCGGCGCCGCCCAGCAGGCGCTGGGCGAGATGGTGCGCATCTGGGGGCGGCTGGACGCGCTGGAGGAGGAGCACCGGATCAACCAGACCGAGGGCGTCGGGCAGCGGGAGCCGGATCTGGGCTTCGCCTGGTCCGCCTACCGCTGGGCGTCCGGGCACGGGCTGGACGAGGTGCTGCGCGAGGTGGAGATGCCCGCCGGTGACTTCGTCCGCTGGTGCAAGCAGGTCATCGACGTCCTGGGACAGATCGCGGAGGCCGCGCCGGACGGCACCCCGATCCGCCGCAACGCCCGGCGCGCGGTGGACGGGATGCTCCGCGGGGTGGTGGCCTACTCCTCGGTGGGCTGAGGAGGGCTACGGCGGGCCGGGTGCTGAGGCGGACCGGCGGGGCGGCCGCGGCCTCGCGGCCGCCCCGGCGCGGCGGGATCCGCCTCAGTTCTCCAGAGCGGTGAGCAGCCGCTGGAGGGAGCCGCCGAGGCCCCAGCGTTCCGCGAGGCGGCCGAGCGCGGCCGGGTCGCGGGGCGCGCGGGGGAGCGCCGGGTCGAACTCGGGCAGCGGCACGTCGGAGGCGACCCGTACGACCGTGGGCGCCACCGCCAGATACTCCCGGGCCTCGTCCAGCCGTCTGCGCTGCGCCGGGCTGATCTTCGACGCCGGGTCACCGACGGCGGCCATGATCCCGGCGAGATCGCCGTGGGCGGCGAGCAGCTTGGCGGCGGTCTTCTCCCCGATGCCGGGGACGCCCGGCAGGCCGTCGCTGGGATCGCCCCGCAGCAGCGCCAGCTCGGCGTAACCGGCGCCGTCCACCCCGTACTTCTCGCGGAGGGCGGCCTCGTCGACGAGCTGCAGGGTGCCGACGCCCTTGACGGGGTAGAGGACCCGCACCCCGCGGGCGTCGTCCACGAGCTGGTAGAGATCGCGGTCCCCGGTGACGATGTCCACCGGGCCCCGGGCGCGGGCCGTGAGGGTGCCGATCACGTCGTCCGCCTCGTAGCGGGGCACGCCGACGCGGGCGATGCCGAGGGCGTCCAGCACCTCCTCGATCACCGGCACCTGCGGGGAGAGGGTGTCGGGCACCTCCTCCGTGTCGGGGCCGCCGGGCTTCTCCTCGGCGACCCGGTGCGCCTTGTAGGTGGGGATCAGCTCGACCCGCCACGCGGGCCGCCAGTCGGCGTCCATGCAGGCCACGAGGTCGTCCGGGTGGTGGTCGTGGACGAGCCGGGCGATGAAGTCCAGCAGTCCGCGCACCGCGTTGACGGGGCTGCCGTCGGGGGCCTTCACCGAATCGGGCACCCCGAAGTAGGCGCGGAAGTAGAGGCTGGCGGTGTCGAGAAGCATCAGGCGTCGGGTCACGCTCCCGATGATGCCCCAGGGGACCGACAGCGCCGGGCGTCGCCGGGCGGTGCTTGGGCGGTGCGGGATGCCCCGGGTCCCCCGGGAGGGGCCCGCCTCCGGCCGCGGCGCGCGGTTCCCCGTTCGCTCCGGTGGGGGCGGTCCCGGCGTCCGGCGGCCCGGTCCGCCGGGGCGGGGGGCCCGGAAATCCGGTTGGGTCCGCGGCCGCCCGCGGGCCAGAATGCCGGAGGCGGGCCGGCGCGGCCCGGCCCGTCCGGCCGTTCACGGGGGTGCGGCCGGACGGGGTGCCGGTCGCGCGGGCCCCTTCAGCGGGCGGCCCGGACCAGGGTCTCCATCACGCGCGGATCGTCACCGGCCTCCGGGTGCCACTGCACGCCGAGCACCAGCCCAGCGGCGCCCGGGAGTTCGACCGCCTCCACGGTGCCGTCCTCGGCGTACGCGCTGGGGACCAGCCCGCGGCCGAGCCGGTCCACCGCCTGGTGGTGGTAGCTGGGCACGGTGACCGCCTCCGGCAGGGCCCGCGCCAGCACGGTCCCCGGCACGGGCTTCACCACGTGCGACCCGAAGACCCCGGGCGGCCCGCCGTGCGCACAGCCGGTCCCGGCGGTCTCGGGCAGGTGCTGGACCAGGGTGCCGCCCAGCACCACGTTGAGCAGCTGCATGCCCCGGCAGATGCCGAGCACCGGCGTGCCGGCCTCCAGCGCGGCCTCCAGCAGCGCGCTCTCCCAGGCGTCCCGCTCACGCGCGGGCGGCCCGGTCATGGGGTGCG
Organism: Streptomyces xinghaiensis S187; assembly: GCF_000220705.2. Lineage (GTDB taxonomy): Bacteria > Actinomycetota > Actinomycetes > Streptomycetales > Streptomycetaceae > Streptomyces > Streptomyces xinghaiensis. Next base: position 6,181,919 of record NZ_CP023202.1, read on the forward strand.
GGGCGGCCCCGTACCGCACGGGTTCCACGTCCGGGCCGCCCGCGACGACGAGGGCGTCGAGCCGGGCGGTCACGGCGGCGGCCGCGGCCGGCTCGTCCGGCGGCAGCATGGCGGCGAGGCCGCCCGCGCGCTGGACGAGCCGGTGGTAGCCGGACGGGAGCAGGGCCGCGCCCTGCTCCCAGACGCCCCAGCGCGCCACGGCTTCGAGATAGGTGCTCACGCCGATCAGCGGCCTGGGCTCGGGCACGGTCGGGCTCCTCCCGTCGGGCACGGTCCGGGTTTCCGGCCAAGCGGGTCCGGGTCCGGGTACGGGCCCCCGGGTCCCGCCCGGGCCGTACCGTCCCCGTCTCCGTTCCCGCCGCCGGTTCCGTTCCGCTTCTGCTCCTGTGTCGGTCTCCGTCCGCGTCCCGGCGCGCCTGCGGCTGCCGCGGCCGGGCGGCCGCCGTCAGTCGCGTTCCAGTTCGGCCTCGGCGGCGGCCAGCGCGGCGAACTCCTCCTCCGGCGCGGCGGCGACGAGCCGGTGGCGGCTGTAGAAGGCAAAGTAGGCCACGGCGACCGCGTACACCCCGAGGGTGATGAGCGCGGCGTCCTGGTCCACCAGGAAGGTCGCGACCAGCGCCGAACAGGCCAGGACGAACGCCACCGCGGAGGTGGCCGCGCCGCCCGGCGTGCGGTACGGCCGCGGCAGGTCCGGCTCGCGGCGGCGCAGCACGATGTGCGAGAGCGACATCAGGGCGTAGGAGATGGTGGCGCCGAGGACGGCGACGTTGAGCATCCGGGCGCCGTCGCCCGTCGCCGCGGCCAGGGAGAAGCCGATCGCACCCGGCACGAGCAGGCCGAGCCAGGGGGCCTTGCGGCGGCTGGTGAGGGAGAGGAAGCGGGGGAGGTAGCCGGCCCGGGAGAGGGCGAAGAGCTGCCGGGAGCCCGCGTAGACGAGGGAGAAGAAGGAGGCGACCAGGCCGGCCAGTCCCGCGTAGTTGACGAAGCGGCTGAGCGGGGTCGGCTCGCCGTCCCCCTGCAGGGCGGCGACCAGCGGGTTGCCGGCGTCCTGGACGGCGGCGGAGCCGCGCGCGCCGGTGGCGGCGAGGAAGGTGATCAGCGCGAGCAGCAGCAGGATCCCCATGGACAGGGCCATGGCCCTCGGCAGGGTGCGGGCCGGGTCGCGGGTCTCCTCGGCGGCCAGCGGCACGCCCTCCACCCCGAGGAAGAACCACATGCCGAACGGGAAGGCGGCCCAGATGCCCAGCAGCCCGAACGGCAGCCAGGAGCTGGAGCCGAAGGCGTCCGGGTCGGCCGGGATGTCGTTGAGGCCGGAGGCGTCGAACTCGGTGAACGCGCCGACGGCGAAGATCAGCAGAGCGGCCACGGCGATCCCGGTGACGACGAAGCTGAACCGCAGGGCCTCGCCGACGCCCCACAGGTGGATGCCGACGAAGACCACGAAACAGGCGAGTTGCAGCGGCCAGCCGGACTCCAGGCCGAACAGGCCGAGGGATTCCACGTAGTCGCCGATGAAGATGGAGATCGCCGCCGGGGCGAGGACGTACTCGATGAGGATCGCGGTGCCGGTGAGGAAGCCGCCCCAGGTGCCGAGGGCCCGCCGGGCGAAGCCGTAGCCACCGCCCGCGGTGGGCAGGATGGCGGCCAGTTCGGCCAGGGCGAAGACCATGCAGGTGTACATCAGGCCCATGAGGACGGTGGCGACGGCGAGTCCGCCGAAGCCGCCCTCGGCGAGGCCGAAGTTCCAGCCGGAGAAGTCGCCGGAGACGACGTACGCGACGCCGAGGCCGGTCAGCAGCAGCCAGCCGGCGCTGCCCTGGCGCAGCGAGCGCCGCTCCAGGTAGCCGTGGTGCGGGTGGTGTCCCTGCGCGCCGGGGCCGGGGGAGCCGCCGCCCGGCGGTGCGGTGGTCGGGGTTGCGGGGCGCGAGTCGATGCCGTCGGCCATGAGCCGCTCCTGCCTGGGGGCAATGGTTTAGCGCCATACCATTGCCCCGGCGGGCGGCCGCGCGCAAGGGGTGTGCGTTAACCGCCGGTAAACACCTGACGGTCCCGCGCTCCGTGACGGGCCATCACTTCCCCACCCGGCGTGCCCCATGCCGTACGGGGGACGGGGCCGGCCGTACGGGGGACGGGCCGGCTGTCCGAAGGCGGGCCGGCCGTGCGGACGGGCCCGCCGGGCCGCCCGCCCGGCTGCCGCGCGCCGGAGGCCCGTTCCGGCCCGGACCGCGGCGCCGTCCCCGTACGGCTCAGGCCAGGAACCCCCGCAGCAGCGACGCCGTGCCCGCGCAGTGCTCGCGCATCACCTCGCGGGCGCCGTCCGCGTCACCCTCCAGGACGGCCTCCACCAGCGCCGTGTGCTGGCGCTGCGAGTGCTCCAGGTTCCGCACGAGCAGCGGGATGCGGTCCAGCAGGTCGTTCAGGGAGGCCCGGACGGCGGCGTACTGGGCGGCCAGGGTGGGGGAGCCGCTGAGCTCCGCCAGCGTCAGGTGGAGCAGGGTGTCCAGCCGCCGGTAGTCCGACGGGGTCGCGTCGCGGGTGGCGGCCAGCGCGGCGCGCAGCCGGTCCGCCGAGCGGCCGGTGAGGCCGTCCTCCGCGCACAGGCCGGCCGCCCCGACCTCCAGCACCTCACGGAACCGGAGCGCGTCCTCGACGTCCACCTCCGCGATCCTCCGCCGCAGTCCGGCCTCCGCGCCGCCGCCCGCTCCGGGGCCCGGCAGGACGAACGTTCCGCCGTAGCGGCCGCGGCGGCTCTCGACGAGCCCCTGGTCGGCGAGCACCTTCAGCACCTCGCGGAGCGTCACCCGGCTGATGCCCAGCCGCCCCGCCAGCTCCCGCTCGGACGGCAGCCGCCCGCCCGGCTCCACCAGGCCCAGGCGCAGCACCTGGAGGATCTGCTCCAGCGCCTCCTCGAAGCCGTTGCCCGCCCGGACCGGGCGCAGCACCGGCGCGAGCCGGTCCGCGCTCCCGGGCTCCGCGCTCCCGGACGTGCCACCGGACTCCACACCACCGGACTCCGCGTCCGGCGCGCCGTCCCCGCTCATGGCCACCTCTTCCCAGCCAATGGTCTCAGCGGCTACCTTATGGCCTCCGGTACCGCGGCGACACGGCGGGAGACCTCCTGCCCGCTCCGCCCGCGCGCCCCGGACCGGCTCCGGACCCCAGGAGGACACACCGTGGCAGGACGCACGCCCCCGCTCTCCGTCGAGGAACTGCGACGGCTCGCCAACAGCGGCGAGATCGACACCGTCGTCCTCGCCTTCACCGACATGCAGGGCAGACTCCAGGGCAAGCGGTTCGCCGCCCCGTTCTTCCTCGACGAGGTCCTGGAGCACGGCTCCGAGGGGTGCAACTACCTCCTCGCCGTGGACGTCGACCTCAACACCGTCGACGGCTACGCCATGGCCTCCTGGGAGCGCGGCTACGGCGACTTCCGCATGACCGCCGACACCGCCACCCTGCGCCGCACCCCGTGGAACCCGGGCACCGCCCTGCTCATCGCCGACCTCTCCTGGCACGACGGCACCCCCGTCGCCGCCTCGCCGCGCCAGGTGCTCCGCCGCCAGCTCGACCGGCTCGCCGAGCGCGGCTGGACGGCCCAGGTGGGCACCGAACTGGAGTTCATGGTGTTCAGGAACTCCTACGAGGAGGCCTGGAACGGCGGCTACCGCGGGCTGACCCCCGCCAACCAGTACAACGTGGACTACTCCGTCCTCGGCACCGGCCGCGTCGAACCGCTGCTGCGCCGCATCCGCACCGAGATGGCCGCCGCGGGCCTGGTCGTCGAGTCCGCCAAGGGCGAGTGCAACCTCGGCCAGCACGAGATCGCCTTCCGCTACGACGACGCCCTCACCACCTGCGACCAGACTTCCGTCTACAAGACCGGGGCCAAGGAGATCGCCGCCCAGGAGGGCGTGGCCCTCACCTTCATGGCCAAGTACGACGAACGCGAGGGCAACTCCTGCCACATCCATCTCTCGCTGCGCGACGACGCCGGCCGCCCCGTCCTCGCCGACGACTCCGGCCCGTACGGCATGTCCGCGACGATGCGGCACTTCCTCGCCGGACAGCTCGCCGCGCTCCGGGACTTCACCCTCCTCCACGCCCCCAACATCAACTCCTACAAGCGCTTCCGCCCCGGTTCCTTCGCGCCCACCGCCGTCGCCTGGGGGCCGGACAACCGCACCTGCGCGCTGCGCGTCATCGGCCACGGCCGCTCGCACCGGCTGGAGAACCGGCTGCCCGGCGGGGACGTCAACCCGTATCTCGCCGTCGCCGGCATGATCGCCGCCGGGCTGTACGGCATCGAGAACGAGCTCGACCCGGGTGAGCCCTGCACCGGCAACGCCTACGCGGGCGACGCCGAGCACGTCCCCACCACCCTTCGCGAAGCGGCGGACCGCTGGGAGGCCAGCCCGCTCGCCCGCGCCGCCTTCGGCGACGAGGTGGTCGAGCACTACCTCACCATGGCGCGCGTCGAGCAGCGGGCCTACGACAGCGCCGTCACCGACTGGGAGCGCTACCGCTCCTTCGAGCGGATGTGACGCGCGCCGGACCCGCCCGGGGCCCGGCACCGGCCACCATGGGCGCCGGAGACCGCGGCGGGCGGACACGGCACACGCCGGCACACCACACCAGCACAGCACGACAGGGGCGACCGGGCCCCGGGGAGAGCGGACAGCCGTGCACCAGCTTCGCGTGATCAACCCCGCGACCGAGGAGACTGTCGCGACCGTCCCGGCCGCCACCGCCGAGGACGTCGCCACCGCCGTGACCCGGGCCGCCGCCGCCCAGCGCGCCTGGGCCGCCCTCGCGCCCGCCGGCCGGGCCCGGCTGCTGCGCCGCTTCGCGGCCGCCGTCGACGGGCGGCTGGAGGAACTGGCGCGGCTGGAGGTGACCGAGGCCGGGCACCCCCTCGGCAACGCCCGCTGGGAGGCCGGCAACGTGCGGGACCTGCTCGACTACGCCGCCGGCGGAGTGGAGCGCCTCACCGGCAGCCAGATCCCGGTCGCGGGCGGGGTGAACCTCACCTTCCTGGAGCCGCTGGGCGTCGTCGCCGTCATCGCCCCGTGGAACTTCCCGATGCCCATCGCCGCCTGGGGCACCGCCCCCGCCCTGGCGGCGGGCAACGCCGTCCTCCTCAAGCCCGCGGAGACCACTCCGCTGACCGCGCTGCGCCTGGCCGAACTGGCGCTCGAGGCCGGACTGCCCGAAGGGCTCTTCCAGGTACTGCCCGGCACCGGGCCCGTCGCCGGCAACGCCCTCGTCGAACACCCGGACGTCGCCAAGGTCGTCTTCACCGGCTCCACCGCCGTCGGGAAGTCCGTCATGGCGAAGTGCGCGGCGCACGTCAAGCGGGTCACGCTCGAACTGGGCGGCAAGAGCCCCAACCTCGTCTTCGCCGACGCCGACCTCGAACGGGCCGCGGCCGCCGCCCCCGGCTCCTTCCTCGACAACACCGGCCAGGACTGCTGCGCCCGCAGCCGCATCCTGGTGCAGGCCTCCGCCTACGACCGGTTCATGGAACTGCTCGAACCCGCCGTGCACGCCTTCACGGCCGGCGACCCGGCCGACCCCGCCACCCTCATGGGCCCGCTGATCTCGGCCGCGCAGCGGGAGCGCGTACGGTCCCACGTCCCCGAGGACGCGCCCGCCGCCATCCGGGGCACGGCCCCCGCGGGCAGGGGCTTCTGGTACCCCGCGACCGTCCTGGAGGCCGCCGGGGCGGGCAGCGCCGCCGTCGAGGAGGTGTTCGGGCCCGTCGCCGTCGTCCAGCGCTTCAAGGACGAGGCGGAGGCGGTACGGCTGGCCAACGCCACCCGCTACGGGCTGTCCGGCTCGGTCTGGACCCGGGACACCGGACGGGCCCTGCGGGTCTCCCGCGCGGTGGCGGCCGGCAACCTCTCCGTCAACTCGCACAGCAGTGTGCGCTATTCGACCCCGTTCGGCGGCTACAAGGAGTCCGGGATCGGGCGGGAGCTGGGCCCGGGCGCGCTCGCCGCCTTCACCGAGACCAAGAACGTGTTCATCAGCACCGACGAGTGACGACGCCCGGGGGCACGCCCGTGCGCCCCGGCGTCCGGGAGCGCCGGCCCCCCGCCGCCGCCCGCGGCCCGACCCCCGGCACCGACCAGCGAGGAGAACCCCGTGACCGATCAGCCCCTGTGCCGCCGCCTCCCCGGGCGCACCGCCGTCGTCACCGGAGCGGGCAGCGGCATCGGCCTCGCCGCCGCCCGCCGGCTCGCCTCCGAGGGCGCCAACGTCGTCTGCGCGGACATCGACGAGCGGGCGGGCAAGGCCGCCGCCGAGGAGACCGGCGGGCTGTTCGCCGCCGTGGACGTCACCGACGAGAGCCAGGTCGAGGCGCTGTTCCGGACGGCGTACGAGACGTACGGCTCGGTCGACGTGGCCTTCAACAACGCCGGGATCTCGCCCCCCGACGACGACTCGATCCTCACCACCGGCCTCGACGCCTGGAAACGCGTCCAGGAGGTCAACCTCACCTCCGTCTACCTCTGCTGCAAGTACGCCATCCCGTACATGCGGCGGCAGCGGAAGGGCTCGGTGATCAACACGGCGTCCTTCGTCGCCAGGATGGGCGCCGCCACCTCCCAGATCAGCTACACCGCCTCCAAGGGCGGCGTGCTCGCGATGTCCCGCGAGCTGGGCGTGCAGTTCGCCCGCGAGGGCATCCGCGTCAACGCCCTGTGCCCCGGGCCGGTCAACACCCCTCTGCTGAAGGAGCTGTTCGCCAAGGACCCGGAGCGGGCCGCGCGCCGGCTGGTGCACGTCCCCGTGGGCCGCTTCGCCGAGCCGGAGGAGATCGCCGCGGCCGTCGCCTTCCTCGCCAGCGACGACTCCTCCTTCGTCAACGCGGCGGAGTTCCTGGTCGACGGCGGGCTCGCGGGCGCGTACGTCACCCCGCTCTAGCGGGGCGGGGCGGTACGGGCACGGTGGTACGGGGGATGCCGGCCGCGAGGACTGGTGTACGAACCGTAACCGTCCGCCGTAGGCTGATCGCGTGAGCATGACGACACCCCCCGGCTGGTACCCGGACCCCGGACACACGGGCGGCGGCCCGGCACTGGAACGCTGGTGGGACGGTTCCGGCTGGACCGACCACACCCGGCAGGCACAGGCCGCCGCCCCGGCCGCGGCGACCCCGCCGGGCGGCTTCGGCGGCACGGCCGGCTTCGGCCCGCCCGAGCCGCCGGACCTGCCTCCGTACGGCATCCGGGACCGGCAGACGTCCCCCGGCGCCTCGCGCGGCACGAAACTCGCCGTGCTGGTCACCGCGGCGGTGGTGCTGGTCGCGGCCATCGCCGGCGGCATCGTCCTGCTGGACGGCGAGGACTCCGGCACGGCGTCCTCACCCGGGCCGGGCCTCTCCGACCGGCCCGTCCCCACCGTCCCCTCCCCGTCCCTGCCGGACGGCGGCGACGGCGGCCCCGAGGCCTCCCCGGACGGCTCCCCGGACGGCGGCGGGGAACCGCCCGGGTCCGGCGACCGTGCCATGGATGCCCTCAACGGCATCTACCTCCCCGTGCCCGAGGGCTGGGAGGGCCGCAGCGGCACCAACGGGGCGGGCCTCACCACGGGCCCGTACCCCTGCCCCGGCGACAAGAAGCTCAAGTGCGTCCGCGGCGGCGTCAACTCCCAGGCGGCGGAGGGCCACAAGGCCACCACGGCCAAGGGCGTCGCCGAGGAGGACATCGCGAAGAACGCCGAGGCCTCCTACGGCAAGAGCCCCAGCAGCGGCAGCGACGCCTACGGCGGCATCACCTCGCGCAAGGAGGTGAAGTCCGAACCGGTCACGGTCGCGGGCGAGCAGGGGCATCTGGTGCGCTGGAAGCTCTCCACGGCCGAGGGCGCGGGCGGCTATGTGCAGTCGGTCGCCTTCCCCTCGCCGCTGGACCCGGAGAGGTTCGTGGTCATCCGCTTCGGCTTCGACGCGAGTGAGAAGGCGCCGGACCTCTCGGAGATGGACGCGATCACCGCGGGCGTCGAACCGCTGACCGGGCCCGGGGGGACAGCCGGACGCGAGGTCTGAGCCGGGAGCCGGGCCCGACCGCGGGCCCGGCGGGAACGGTCAGAGGAAGGTCTGCCCCTCGCCCCGGTACGTCGGCACCGAGGCGACCACCCGGTCGTCCTCGACCAGCAGCAACTCCTCGAACCGCTCGCACAGTTCACCGGCCTTGGCGTGCCGGAACCACACCTTGTCGCCGATCGCCAGCTCGTCCGCCGCCCGGCCCAGCAGCGGCGTCTGCACCTCCCCGGCGCCCTCCCGCGGCTCGTAGCGCAGCCCCTCCGGGAGGTGCGGCACGGGCAGCCGGTCCCGCCCCGCCGCGCCGGACGCCGGATAGCCGCCGCCCAGCACGGTCGCGACCCCGGGCCCCGGGCGGCGGACGACGGGCAGCGCGAAGAGCGCCGCCGGACGGCCCCGGAACGAGGTGTAGTCGTCGAACAGCCGCGGCATGAACAGGCCCGAGCCCGCGGCGATCTCCGTCACCGCGTCCTCGGCCGCCGTGTGCTGCACGCTGCCCGTGCCGCCGCCGTTGACGAACTCCAGCTCCGGCGCCACGTCCCGTACCGCGCGCACCGCCTCCGCCCGCCGGGCCGCGAGCTCCCGCCGCGCCGCAGCCTGCATCAGCCGCACCGCCCGGGAGCGCAGCGGCCGGCCCGCCACCGCGTCACCCACCCCGGCCACATGCCCCTCGTACGCCATCAGCCCCACCAGCCGGAAGCCGGGACGGCGGACGACCGCGCGGGCCAGCTCCGCCAGCCGCTCCGGCGCGTGCAGCGGCGAGCGCCGCGGACCGATGCGGACCCGCCCGCCCAGCAGCCACAGCGAGGTGTCCAGTTCCAGGCAGACCCGGACCTCCTGGCGGCCGTCCCCGCCCCGCGCCGCGTCGATCAGATCGAGCTGGCGGGTGTCGTCCACCATGACGGTCACCGCGCCCGCGAGCTTGGGGTCGGCCGTCAGTTCGGCGAACCGCGCCCGGTCCGCCGAGGGATATGCCAGCAGCACGTCCGCCGTTCCGGAGCGGGCCAGCCACAGCGACTCGGCCAGGGTGAAGGACATCACGCCGCGGAAACCGTCCAGCGCCAGCACCCGGTCCAACAGGGTTCGGCAGCGCACCGACTTGGACGCCACCCGGAGCGGTTTGCCCCCGGCGCGGCGGACGAGATCGGCGGCATTGGCGTCGAAAGCCGCCAGGTCGACGATCGCCAGAGGGGCGTCGAAGCGGTCGGTGGCCCGGTCGTAGCGGGTCCTGTCTCGGTGCGGGGCGGCCATGCGGTCACCCTGCCAGACGGCATTACCGCTGGGTAGGGGGACGGCCCGGGCAAACCGGCCAAGCAGCCGCTTCGGTTGCCGCGCCGGTGGTTCCGCGTCGTAGAGTGACGCCCATGCCACGGCCTTCCGGTTGCCGGTGGCATGACCGACCATGAAAAGGCCTGCCCCGCAAGGTGACCAGCGGCCCGGGCGAGCACGAACCGAAGGGGGGCGGATGAGCGCCGAGGCCCCACGCGCGTCCGCCCGCCGGTCCGAGGACTTCCCGCCCCCGCCGCCCGGCAGCCCGCCGCCCTGGCCCGGCCCGCCCCCGCACCCGCCCGCCGCTCCGCCGGGACCCGCGGACGCCCCCGCACCGCCACGGGGCACGCCACCGCGGCCCCCGGCACCCCCGCGCCCGGCCGGTGCCCCGCCCCGCCCGGGCGTGCCCCCGCAGCCCCAACAGCCGCCGCCCGCACCGCAGGAGAGCTGGTTCGCCCCGGCACCCCCCGCGTCCGGGCACGGCGGCACCACCGGGACGGACCGGACGGCTCCGCCCGGCGGCGCGCCCCGCCCCCGCTTCGCCTGGGAGGACTGGGAGAACTGGGACGGCGGCCGGCAGGACGGACGCGACGGGCGCGGCCGCGAACTGCCCCGCCTCCCGCTCCGGCAGCGGCTCCGCCGCCTCACCCCCCGGGCGGTGGCCGAACGGCTGGCGCGGATACGGCCGCCGGTGCGCACCGCCGGCATCGCCGGCTGCCTCGTCCTCGGCCTCGGCCTGCTCGGCGGGGCCGCCGCGGGAAGCTGGCTGACCGGCGGCACCGGCGAACAGACCGCCGCGGGAAGCGAGTTCACCCGGGCACGCGAGCTCTGGCACAGCGTCCCGGTCGACGAGATCTTCCCCCGCTCGCTCTCCGGCGACGGCGCGGGCCCCGGCGGCACCGACCGCACCTGGGTCCGGATCGCCGTCGCCCCGGACGGTGACTGCGCCGCGGCCTTCGACCCGCTGCTGGCCAAGGTCCTCTCCCCGGCCGGCTGCGAACGCCTGCTGCGCGCCACCTACGTGGACGCGACCAGCAGCAGCGTCACCACCGTCGGACTGGTCGTCACCCGGACCGACCGGGCCGCCATGAAGGCGCTCCACGACCGCTTCGAACGGGAGGACCTCGGCGACCGCGCCGACCTGATCCCGCGTCCGTACGCCGCGCCGGACACCCCGGCCGAGGACTTCGGCGACGCACAGCGCGCTTCCTGGACCGTCCGCGTGCTGCCGGACCTCCCGGCCGTCGTCTACGCCGTCTCCGGCTTCGCCGACGGCCGGACGGTGAGCGACCGGCTCTCCGCCGAGGAGGCCACCGCCGAGGGCGCGACCGCCGCCCCCGCCCAGGCCGGCCTCGGCCATGACGCCCGGGGTGTCGCGGACCGCGTGGAACGCGGCTTCCGCGACGCCGCCACCGAGGAGGAGCGCGGATGACTCCGGACCGCACCCCGCACGACCGCCCGCGGGACCTCCCGGCGCCGCCCGCCGCCCCGTCCGCGCGGAGCCGGGCGCGGTGGCGGAAGACCACCGGACCGGCCGCCCGCGGCGCCGGCCGGCCCCGGCGCGGGCCCGCCGCCCGACGGCCGGCCGGGCGGGTGCGCCGGGCCGCCGCCGCGCTCCTCCTGGCCCTCGCGGCCACCGCCGCGGCCTCGGGTGTGTCCCCGGCCCACGCCGACGCCATACGCGACCAGGAGTGGGCCCTGGACGCGCTCCGCACCGAGCGGGCCTGGCGGACCACTCAGGGGGAGGGCGTCACGGTCGCCGTCCTCGACACCGGCGTCGACGGCGACCACCCGGATCTCACCGGCCAGGTGCTGCAGGGCAAGGACTTCATCGGCTTCGGGGCGCGGCCCGGCGACCGCGCCTGGGCCCGGCACGGCACCGCCATGGCCGGGATCATCGCGGGCCACGGGCACGGTCCCGGCAACGGCGACGGGGTCCTCGGCGTCGCCCCGCGCGCCAAGATCCTCCCGGTCCGGGTCATCCTGGAGGACAGCGACCCCGCCCGTAAGCGGGCCCGCGGCAACCGCGGCGGCGCGCTCGCCGAGGGCATCCGCTGGGCGGCGGACCAGGGCGCCGACGTGATCAACCTGTCCCTCGGCGACGACAGCGAGTCCGCGCACCCCGAGCCGGGCGAGGACTCCGCCGTGCAGTACGCCCTCGCCAAGGGCGCCGTGGTGGTCGCCTCCGCCGGCAACGGCGGCGAGGACGGCGACCGGGTCTCCTACCCCGCGGCCTACCCCGGCGTCATCGCCGTGACCGCCGTCGACCGCTTCGGCGCCCGCGCGCCCTTCTCCACCCGCCGCTGGTACGCCACCGTCTGCGCCCCCGGCGTGGACGTCGTCATAGCCGACCCGGACCGCCGCTACTACGAGGGCTGGGGCACCAGCGCCGCCGCCGCGTTCGTCTCCGGCTCGGCGGCCCTGGTCCGCTCGGCCCACCCCGGGCTGAGCCCCGCGCAGGTCAAGAAGCTGCTGGAGGACACCGCCCGGGACTCGCCACCCGGCGGCCGCGACGACGCCCTGGGGCGGGGCATGGTCGACCCGGCCGCGGCGATCCGGGCCGGCGGCGACCTCACCCCGCGCCCGCAGAAGCCGAGCCCCGTCCCGTACCAGAAGCGCTACTTCGGCGCGGGCCCGGCCGGCGACGGGGACGGCGACGGCGGCGGTGCCCTGCCGGCCACGTCCGCCGCCGTGGCGGGCGGCGCCCTCCTCGCCACCGCGGGCGTCCTCTGGCACGCCGGCCGCCGCAACCGCGACCCGGACCTCCTCTTCCCCCTGCGCTGAGCAGGGCTTCTACGGGGCGGCGGACCCGGGCCGGGGGCCGGCGGACCGGCCGATACCCTCGACCCGTGGCCCTCAAGAACATCCCGGAATCCCCCTTCTCCGACGACGACGGCTCCGCCGACCCCCGGCTCGCCGCCGCCCTCACGGCCTACGCCGGCGACCGCGCGGCCGAGCCCGCGGTGCTGTCCGCGCTGCCCGGTACCCGCCTGCTGGTCCCGGTCGTCGCCGTGCTCGGCGAGACCGAGACCGGCGCGGACGGCCTGCGCCGGGAGAAGACCAGCGACATGGCCGTGCCCACCCTCCGGGCCCCCGGCGGCCGCCGCGCCCTGCCGGCCTTCACCTCCACCGAGGCGCTGGCCCGCTGGGACCCGGAGGCCCGGCCGGTCGCCGTACCGTTCCGCCAGGCGCTGCGGGCCGCCGCCCACGAGCAGGCCGACACCGTGGTCCTGGACCTGGCCGGCCCGGTGCCGTACGAGCTCACCGGCCCGGCGCTGCTGGCGCTGGCCGAGGGCCGGGAGAGCGCCGACCCGCTCGCGGACCCCGCCGTCCGGGACGCGCTGCGCGCGGTGCTGGCCGCCGAGCCGGACGTCGTCCGGGCCCGGCTCGTCCCCGCGCGGGAGACCGACGGGACCCTCGCGCTCGTCCTCGCTCCGGAGGCGGACGCCCGCGAGGCCACCCGGCGGGTGGCGGGCGCGCTCGCCGCCGACGAGGTGCTGCGGGCCCGGCTGGTGCGCGGGCTGGACCTGGCGCCGCTCCCGGAGGGCACCCCGCTGCCGGGGGAGCCGCTCTTCACCCGGGAGGCGTAACGTCCGAAAACGCCCCACAATGCGGAGAGTCGTCATGATCTCTGTGAGGAGGGCGTCATGGATGCGCGCAAAGCCGTGTCCGAGTTCCTGGGCACGCTGCTGCTGGTGTTCTTCGCGGTGGGTTCGGCCGTGCTCGGTGCCGAGTACATCGGCACCGTCGGCATCGCCCTGACCTTCGGCTTCACTCTTCTGGCCCTGGCCTACGCGCTGGGCCCGGTCTCCGGCTGCCACATCAACCCGGCGGTCACCCTCGGCATGCTGATGGCCGGGCGGCTCTCCCCGCGCGCGGCCGTCGAGTACTGGGTGGCGCAGGTGCTGGGCGGCATCACCGGAGCGCTGCTGCTGTTCATCCTGGCCAAGCAGGTACCGGGCCTGGAGACGAGCGGCGCCTTCGGCAGCAACGGCTACGGCTACCGCTCGCCGGTCGGCGTCAACACCTTCGGCGCGCTGATCGCCGAGACCGTCCTGACCTTCCTGCTGGTCTACGTGATCCTGGACGTCACCCACCGGGTCGCGGTGGTCGGCTTCGACGGCCTGGCGATGGGCCTGGCGCTGGCCGCGGTCCATCTCGTCGGCATCCCGCTCACCGGTACGTCCGTGAACCCGGCCCGGTCCATCGGCCCCGCGATCTTCGCCGGCCCGGACGCCCTGGCGCAGCTCTGGCTCTTCATCCTGGCGCCGCTGGCCGGCGGGGCGCTGGCCGCGGTCGTGCACGCGGTGACGCACCCGGCCGGGGAGCCGCGGCAGATCGCCGACGAGGCCGCGGCCGCGGACGCCGGGGGCGGCCGGCGGTGACCGGCCCGGGCCCCGGTGCCCGTAGGTGCGTACGGCCGGTGTGCCGTCGGCCGGACGGCTCGCCGGGCGCCCCGGCCCTCCCGTCCCCCGTCCTCAGCCGAGGACGGGCCCGGTGAACTTCTCGCCCGGGCCCTGGCCCGGCTCGTCCGGCACCACGGAGGCCTCGCGGAAGGCGAGCTGGAGCGACTTGAGCCCGTCCCGCAGCGGTGAGGCGTGGTACGAGCCGACCTCGGTGGCGCCGGCCGTGACCAGCCCGGCCAGCGCGGTGATCAGCTTCCGGGCCTCGTCCAGGTCCTTGTGCTCCGGGCCCTCCTCGGCGAGGCCGAGGTTGACCGCCGCGGCGCTCATCAGGTGCACCGCCACCGTCGTGATCACCTCGACGGCGGGGACCTCCGCGATGTCCCGGGTCATGCTGTCGAAGTCGGGGCCGGGCTCGCCGGGTCCGGGGGAGGCGGGCTGCTGCGGAGGAACGTCACTCATGGCTCGGCTTCACTTTCGAATGGAGGGGACGCCCTCAGCCTAGAGCCCGCCGGAGCCGGTGCGACGGGCGGCCCGGGCGCTGGTATATTGGATGCACGACCGGTCGGACACTCATGTGACCGACCCACAAGTGGAGGCTCCGTTCTCCCACCTGACCGGCTTCGCGGCCGGCGGGTCACCGGTCAGGCAGTGCCCTTCGGCTCGCGGTCGCGGCCGGGCGGTACCGCCGATGCGCCCCACGGTGAACCGTGGTGGTGCTCCCGGTTTCCGCGGAGCTCCGCCTGTGTCCCGTCCGGGGCGTTTTTGCGTGCCGCGCGGTGGTCGTCAGATCAGACGTTACGCGGCTGTCCGCCAGACGGTCGCGTGGGTGCTAACCGAGGAGGCCCCATCAGCGCCGAGCCCCGCATCAACGACCGGATCCGAGTCCCCGAGGTACGACTCGTCGGTCCCAGTGGCGAGCAGGTCGGCATCGTGCCGCTTGCCAAGGCACTGGAGCTCGCACAGGAGTACGACCTCGACCTTGTCGAGGTGGCGGCGAACGCCCGTCCCCCCGTGTGCAAGCTCATGGACTACGGGAAGTTCAAGTACGAGTCGGCCATGAAGGCCCGTGAGGCGCGCAAGAACCAGGCGCACACGGTCATCAAGGAGATGAAGCTCCGGCCGAAGATCGATCCGCACGACTACGACACCAAAAAGGGTCACGTCGTCCGGTTCCTCAAGCAGGGCGACAAGGTCAAGATCACGATCATGTTCCGCGGGCGCGAGCAGTCCCGCCCCGAGCTGGGCTTCCGGCTGCTCCAGCGGCTCGCGGAGGACGTCCAGGACCTGGGCTTCGTCGAGTCCAATCCCAAGCAGGACGGCCGGAACATGATCATGGTTCTCGGTCCGCACAAGAAGAAGACCGAGGCGATGGCCGAAGCCCGCGAGCTGAAGGCGGCCCGCAAGGCGGAGGCCGCCGGCGAGCAGCAGCCCGCCGAGGAGCCCGCCGAGGCGTCGTAAGCCCCGGGGCGCCCGCGGCCGCGGGCCCGGTGGGCCCGCGCGGGAACCCCGTCCGGGACGGCCGTCCCGGACACCAACCGAACCAACTGACGCTTCCGCAGGCCGGTCCTCCGGACCGGGGAGGCGCCACCTACGAGGAGAGAACGGCGACATGCCGAAGAACAAGACGCACAGTGGTGCACGCAAGCGCTTCAAGCTCACCGGCTCCGGCAAGGTGATGCGCCAGCGCGCCGGTCGCCGCCACCTTCTCGAGCACAAGCCGTCCACCCTGACGCGCCGTCTTGCCGGCAAGACCGAGATGGCCCCGGCCGACGCCAAGAAGATCAAGAAGCTTCTCGGCAAGTGACGCAGACCGCCCCGGGCGTCCCCAGGGACGCGGACCGGGGCGGTGCGCCGCAGAACCGGGACCCGTCGATCCGGGCCGCGTGACCATCCCGCGGCCCCGTACAAGGAGTTAAACAAGTGGCACGCGTCAAGCGGGCAGTCAACGCCCACAAGAAGCGCCGGGCGATCCTCGAGCAGGCCAGCGGTTACCGGGGCCAGCGGTCCCGCCTGTACCGCAAGGCCAAGGAGCAGGTCACCCACTCCCTGGTCTACAACTACAACGACCGCAAGAAGCGCAAGGGCGACTTCCGGCAGCTGTGGATCCAGCGGATCAACGCCGCGGCCCGCGCCAACGGCATCACCTACAACCGCTTCATCCAGGGTCTGAAGGCCGCCAACGTCGAGGTGGACCGCAAGATCCTGGCCGAGCTCGCGGTGAACGACGCCAACGCCTTCGCCGCGCTGGTCGAGGTGGCCCAGAAGGCGCTGCCGAGCGACGTCAACGCCCCGAAGGCCGCTGCCTGATCCGCAGGCGCCGGCCGAGAGGCTTCAGCGGACCCGCAGGCCCTGCCTGCGGGTCCGCTCTTTTGCGGCGGGCGGCCCCGGCCGGGCCCGTCCGCCGCGCACCGCACGAGCGCCGGGCACCGCACCCGCCGCACGCACGCACCGACCGCACCGAGAACGAAGCGAGCCGCCGCCCATGGGCACCCCCGAGCTGATCTCCCCGCGCTCCCCCCGCGTCGCCGCCGCCCGCCGGCTGGCCCGGCGGAACTTCCGGAGCAAGGAGCGCCGGTTCATCGCCGAGGGCCCGCAGGCCGTACGGGAGGCCGTGGCGCACCGCACCGGCGGCGAACCCACCCTGACCGAGCTGTTCACCACCGCCGAGGCCGCCGAGCGGTACCCGGACCTCGTCGCCGCCGCCCGCGGTTCCGGTGCCCGGGTCCACACGGCCTCCGCCGAGGTGCTGGCGGACCTCTCGCAGACCGTCACGCCGCAGGGGCTGGTCGGGGTCTGCCGCTTCCTGGACTCGCCCTTCGAGGAGATCGCCGCCGCCCGGCCCCGGCTGGTCGCCGTGCTGGCGAACGTCCGCGACCCCGGCAACGCCGGCACCGTGCTGCGCTGCGCGGACGCCGCGGGCGCCGACGCCGTCGTCCTCACCGACGCCTCCGTCGACCTCTACAACCCCAAGGCGGTACGGGCCTCGGTCGGCAGCGTCTTCCACCTCCCCGTCGCCGTCGGCGTGCCGGTCGAGCGGGTGGTGAGCGGGCTGCGGGACGCCGGGCTGCGCGTCCTGGCCGCCGACGGCGCGGGGGAGCGGGACCTCGACGGCGAGCTGGACGCCGGCACCATGGGCGGCCCCACCGCGTGGATCTTCGGCAACGAGGCCTGGGGCCTGCCCGAGGAGACCCGCGCCCTCGCCGACGCGGTGGTACGGGTTCCGGTCCACGGAAAGGCCGAGAGTCTGAACCTCGCGACCGCCGCGGCCGTATGCCTCTATGCCTCGGCCCGTGCGCAGCGTGCTTCCGGAGGGTGCCGCTCCGTCACTTTCAGCTAGTAGGGTTGCGGCCCGGGGCCGACTTCAGGGGGTGCGGTGAGGGACGTCAGGACTTCGGGGCGGCCGGTGCCGGACACCGGGCCGCCGGTCTCGGCGGCCGACTGGACCCCCGGGCTGACCGCCCTCGGCCTCGACCCGGACGACCTGCCCGACGGCCTGGCCGTCGCCGACGAGAACGGCCGCCTCATCTGCTTCAACGCCGCGGCCGGGAGGATCACCGGGCTCCGGCCCTCCCAGGTGCTGGGCCTGCCGCTGGAGCGGGCGCTGCCGCTGGAGGATCTGGAGGGCCGCCGCTGGTGGGCGTGCACCGACCCGTACGGCGGGCTGGCCACCCGGGTCGGCCAGCCCGAGCGGAACCTCTTACTCCCGGGCGGCCGTGAGGTGCTGGTCTCCGCCCGTTACATACGCCGCCGCCGGCTGGGCCCGGTGCACCGGCTCGTGATCTCCCTGCGCGGCACCGAGGCCCGGCGCCGCACCGAGCGGAGCCACGCCGAGCTGATCGCCACCGTCGCCCACGAGCTGCGGTCGCCGCTCACCTCCGTCAAGGGCTTCACCGCCACCCTGCTCGCCAAGTGGGAACGGTTCACGGACGACCAGAAACGGCTGATGCTGGAGACGGTCGACGCCGACGCCGACCGCGTCACCCGGCTCATCGCGGAACTGCTCGACATCTCCCGGATCGACTCCGGCCGGCTGGAGATACACCGGCAGCCGGTGGACATGGCCGCCGCCGTCCGCCGCCATGTCGCGGCGCACGTCGGCGCGGGGGAGCCGGAGGACCGTTTCACCGTCCGCGTCGCGGGGCCGCTGCCGGCGCTCTGGGCGGATCCGGACAAGGTGGACCAGGTCCTCGGCAATCTGCTGGAAAATGCCGTGCGCCACGGCGAGGGAACCGTCACCATCGAGGTGTCAGCCGCCGACCCGCCGAATGAGGGAACGTCCGTCACCGTGAGCGATGAGGGCCCCGGGATCCCCGAGGAGTCGATGAGCCGCGTCTTCACCCGCTTCTGGCGGGGCAGCAAGCGCGGCGGCACCGGCCTGGGCCTGTACATCGTCAAGGGGATCGTGGAGGCCCACGGCGGGACGATCGAGGTCGGCCGCGCCCCCGGCGGCGGCGCCCGCTTCCGATTTACCCTGCCCGTCGCCGTTCCGTCCTTCCTGGCCTGAGCGGCCGCGGGCTTCCCCGTCCCCCGCGCCCCGTAGACTCGGGCGGTGGCACCCAGGGCTGCTCCGGCAGCCGGCGAGCCACCGAGCACGGGCCGCGCAGCCAGCCAATCGGAAACACGGGAAGAGATGTCGGCACCCAATAAGTCGTACGACCCTGTCGAGGTCGAGGCACTGAAACCGGAACAGATCGCCCGGATGCGGGACGAGGCGCTCGCCGCCATCGCCGCCGCCGGGGATCTCGCGGCCCTGCACGAGGCGAAGGTGGCCCACGCCGGTGACCGCTCGCCGCTCGCCCTCGCCAACCGCGAGATCGGCGCCCTCCCGCCGCACGCCAAGGCCGACGCCGGCAAGCGCGTCGGCAGCGCCCGCGGCGAGGTGAAGCGTGCGCTGGGGGTCCGCCAGGAGGAGCTGGAGGCCGAGCGCGACGAGCGCGTGCTGGTCGAGGAGGCGGTGGACGTCACCCTGCCGCACGACCGCGAACCGGCCGGTGCCCGGCACCCGCTGACCACGCTCATGGAGCGCATCGAGGACATCTTCGTGGCCATGGGCTACGAGGTCGCCGAGGGCCCCGAGGTCGAGTCGGAGTGGCTGAACTTCGACGCCCTCAACATCGCCCCGGACCACCCGGCCCGCACCATGCAGGACACCTTCTTCGTGGAGTCCGCCGCCCGGGGCCGCGACGAGTCCGGCGTCGTGCTGCGCACCCACACCTCCCCGGTGCAGATCCGCTCGATGCTCGACCGCGAGCCGCCGGTCTACGTGATCTGCCCCGGCCGCGTCTACCGCACCGACGAGCTGGACGCCACCCACACCCCGGTCTTCCACCAGGTCGAGCTGCTCGCCGTGGACGAGGGCCTGACCATGGCGGACCTCAAGGGCACCCTGGACCACATGGTCCAGTCCCTCTTCGGCGAGGGCATGACGACCCGGCTGCGGCCGAACTACTTCCCGTTCACCGAGCCCTCCGCCGAGATGGACATGGAGTGCTACGTCTGCCGCGGCGAGTCCGTCGGCAACCCGGACCGCCCCTGCCGCACCTGCGGCAGCGAGGGCTGGATCGAGCTGGGCGGCTGCGGCATGGTCAACCCGCGGGTGCTGACCGCCTGCGGCGTCGACCCGGAGAAGTACAGCGGATTCGCCTTCGGGTTCGGCATCGAACGGATGCTGATGTTCCGCCACAACGTCGAGGACATGCGAGACATGGTCGAGGGTGACGTGCGCTTCACCCGGCCCTTCGGGATGGAGATCTGATGCGGGTCCCGCTCAGCTGGCTGCGGGAGTATGTCGACCTCCCCGCCGGCCAGACCGGTCGTGACGTCCAGGCCAGGCTCATCGACGCCGGCTTGGAGGTCGAGACCGTCGAACAGCTCGGCACCGGCCTCAAGGGCCCGCTGGTGGTCGGCGAGGTGCTGGCCATCGAGGAGCTCACCGGCTTCCGGAAGCCCATCCGCTACTGCCAGGTGAACGTCGCCGGCGCCAACGGCACCGGCGAGCCGCAGAACATCGTCTGCGGCGCGCGGAATTTCGCCGTCGGCGACAAGGTCGTCGTGGTGCTCCCCGGCGCCGTGCTCCCGGGCGACTTCGCCATCTCGGCGCGGAAGACCTACGGCAAGGTCTCCGAGGGCATGATCTGCTCGGCCGCCGAGCTGGGCATGTCCGACGACCACGAGGGCATCATCGTCCTCCCGCCGGGGCACGAGCCGGGCAGCGACGCGATCGAACTGCTCGAACTCGTCGACGAGGTGCTGGACATCGCCGTCACGCCCGACCGCGGCTACTGCCTGTCGATGCGGGGCATCGCCCGCGAGACGGCCACCGCCTACGGCGTCCCGCTGCGCGACCCGGCCCTGCTCGACGTCCCCGCGCCCAACGAGCACGGCCACCCCGTCGAGGTCGCCGACCCGCGCGCCTGCGACCGCTTCACCGCCCGGACGGTCACCGGCCTCGACCCCGAGGCGCACTCACCGGTCTGGCTCCGGCGCCGGCTGCAGAAGGCCGGGATGCGGCCCATCTCCCTGGCCGTGGACATCACCAACTACGTGATGCTCGAACTCGGCCAGCCGCTGCACGCCTACGACCGCGCCCGGCTCGACGGGCCGGTCGGCGTGCGCCGCGCCGAGCCCGGCGAGAAGCTCACCACCCTGGACGGTGTCCAGCGCCTCCTCGACCCCGAGGACCTGGTAATCACCGACCGCCGCGGCCCCATCGGGCTCGCCGGCGTCATGGGCGGCGCCGACACCGAGATCGGTGACGCGGAGGCCGACCCGGAGACCGGCTCGGTCACCGGCGGCACCACCGAGGTCGTCATCGAGGCCGCCCACTTCGACCCGGTGACGGTCGCCCGGACCGCCCGCCGCCACAAGCTGTCCTCCGAGGCGTCCCGGCGCTTCGAGCGCGGCGTCGACCCCGAGGCCGCCTCGGCCGCCGCCCAGCGCGCCGTCGACCTGCTGGTGCTGCTCGCCGGCGGCTCCGCGGAGGCCGGGGTCACCGAGGTCGTCACCCCCTCCGGTCCGCACACCGTCAGGATCGCCGCGGACCACCCCGACCGCGTCGCGGGCGTCGCCTACGGCCGCGAGACCGTCGTCCGCCGCCTCCAGCAGATCGGCTGCGACGTCTACGGGCAGGACGAACTCACCGTCACCGCGCCCAGCTGGCGGCCCGACCTCACCGACCCCAACGACCTCGCCGAGGAGGTCATCCGGCTGGAGGGCTACGCCAATCTGCCCTCCACCCTGCCCAGGCCGCCCGCCGGCCGGGGCCTGACCGAGCGGCAGCGGCTGCACCGCCGGGTGGGCCGGGCCCTCGCCGGCGCCGGCTTCACCGAGGCGCTCAGCTACCCGTTCCTCGGGGAGAGCGTCTTCGACCAGCTCGGCCTGGACGCGGACGACCCGCGCCGCGCCGTGGTGCGGCTGGCCAACCCGCTCGCCGACACCGAGCCCGCGCTGCGCACCACCCTGCTGCCCGGTCTGCTCGCCGCGCTGCGCCGCAACGACGGGCGCGGCGAACACGATCTGGCGCTCTTCGAGACCGGCCTGGTCTTCCGGCCGACCGGCGCGGAACAGCCCGCCCCGCGGCCGCCCGTCGACCGCCGGCCCACCGGGGAGGAACTCGCCGCTCTCGCCGCCGCGCTGCCGGACCAGCCGCGCCGCGTCGCGGTCGTCCTCTCCGGCGCCCGCCGGCTGGGCGGCTGGTGGGGCAAGGGGTCCGCGGCGAACTGGGCCGACGCCGTCGAGGCCGCCCGCACGGTCGCCCGCGAGGCCCGGGCCGAGCTGACGGTCCGCCAGGACCGGCACGCCCCCTGGCACCCCGGCCGCTGCGCGGCGCTGCTCGCGTCGGTCGGCGGTGAGGAGCGGGTCGTCGGGCACGCCGGCGAACTGCACCCCCGGGCCGTCAAGGCCCTCGGGCTGCCCGAGCGCACCTGCGCCATGGAGATCGACCTCGACCTGCTGGAGCGGGCCGGGGCCGGCCCGCTCCGGGCCCCCCGGGTCTCGGCCTTCCCCGTCGCCACCCAGGACGTCGCCCTGGTCGTGGACGGCTCGGTGGCCGCGGCCGACGTCGGCACCGCACTGCGCGCCGGCGCCGGGGAGCTCCTGGAGTCCCTGCGGCTGTTCGACGTGTTCACCGGCGAGCAGCTCGGCGAGGGCCGCAAGTCCCTCGCGTACACGCTGCGCTTCCGCGCCCCGGACCGCACACTGACCGCCGAGGAGATCTCCGCGGCGCGCGACGCGGCGGTGGCGGCCGCGGCGGACCGCACGGGGGCGGTGCTGCGCGGCGCCTGACCGCGCGCGGTGCCAACGCCCGACGGTGAGGGGGCGTTCCGGAGCTCATGGCTCCGGGGCGCCCCCTCGCCCGTTCCGGAGTCCGCTCCCGGTCCCGTGGCCGCTCACCGGCCCGTGTGGGCACGAGTGGGCCGGGCACGGGCCGGGCACCGGCCGGGGCGCCGGGGCGGGCGGGCCCACCGGGCGCGAGCCCGCTCCCAGGCGCGTGCTCCGGCGCGGTGAGCGTCAAGCCGCCGTGCCCTCTCACTCGTTGCCCCAGCACACAGGTCACTGCGGAACCGGCCCGGTGGCATGGGTCGGCGGCCGGTGAGAGTTGTCCGGGCCGCTGGAGAACAACTGGTCAAACGAGTGCCAAGGGATCGGTGGGCGGTCGGCGCGCCGAGCAGGATCGTTCCATTACTCGTTCGCGTAAGGGAACCGAACAACTCGCCCGATCGGGTGAAGTCAGTACAACAGGGTTCGCATCGACTCTCCGAGTCGAAAGACTCGACGCGTTCCGCCGTGGGCACCGCAGAGCAGCAACCGGAGCCCGTCCGCCGGGAGACCACCCGGGGACGCCCGCAGGAGAGACCCGGTCACGGCGCATCCCGCCGCCCGACGGCTCCGACCGGCCGGGCCGGCGGACGGACGGACCACGAGGGGAACCCGCCGGCATGAACAGTCACCGGACCACGCACGTCCCCGGCCGCCGCACCCGAGCCCTGCGCGCAGCCCTCATCGCCCTGCCCGGCCTGTGGGTGCTGTCCGTCGCGGGATGGGAACTGCTGCGCCCGGCCGGACCGGACCTGACGCCACTGCTCGCGGCGGCGCCCGCCCTCGCCTGCGCGGGGAGCGGACGCCGGTGCTGCGTCCTCGTCAGCGGGGGCGGTGCGCTCCTCGTCCTCGCCCTTCTCGGCTTCCTGGACGGCGGACGGGCGACGGGCCTTCACCTCGGCGTCTCCTGTGCCGTCGTCACGGCGCTCGTGGCCGCCTGCCTCTCGACGGGCCGCGGCCGGCGGCTGCTGCGGGAGCTGGAACGCACCCGCGCGGTCGCCGTCGCCGCCCAGCAGGTGCTGCTCCGCCCGCTGCCCGCCGCAGTCGGGGGGTTCACCACCGCGGTGCGGCATCTCTCCGCGACCCGCGGCGCCTCCGTCGGCGGTGATCTGTACGAGGCGCTGGTGACCCCGTACGGGGTGCGGATCGTCGTGGGGGACGTCCGCGGGCACGGCCTGGCGGCGATCGGCACCGTCGCCGCCGTCCTCGGCTGCTTCCGCGAGGCCGCGCACGCCGAACCGGATCTGGCCGGAGTGCTGCGCCGGCTGGACCGTGCGCTCGGCCGGCATCTGCACGAGGGACCGGGGGAGGGGGACCGGGACCCGTACGGGCCGGACGGGTCCGCCGAGGAGTTCGTCACCGTCCTGCTGCTGGAGCTGCGCCCGGACGAGGAGCTGTCGGTGCTCAACTGCGGCCACCCCTGGCCGTACCGGCTGCGGACGGACGGGTGCGGCGGCAGGCACGGCGGGGTGGGGGCGGTGGACGGGGAGGGGCTCCCGGGCGCGGCGGGCGCACCGGCCGGGCCCGGGGCGCGCACGGGCCGCGGCTGCCGTGACGGCGGCACCGAACAGCCGGGGAAGCGCCGTGAACCAGGGGAAATGCGCAGTAACAAGCCCTTGGGCTCTCTCGCTCCGGAGAAATCCCCCAACCCGGCACCCACGGGGAAAGCCGACGACGCGGCACCCGCGGAGGAGTGCGAAGAGGGCGCCGTGCCCCCGCCGGGCGGGTCTCCCGTCCAGCCGCTGAGCGACGCCGGCCCCCTGCCGCCGCTCGGCGCGTTCCCCCTGCCCGACCGGCTGCCGGCGGAACGGCTGCCCCCGCTCCGCCCGGGAGAGCTGCTCCTGCTGCACACCGACGGGGCGGAGGAGGCCCGCGACGCCGCCCGGCGCTTCTTCCCGCTGGCGCGCACCCTGGAAACCGCCGTGTCCTCCGGTGCGGTCCGCACACCGGAGGAGCTGGTCGACCGGGTGGAGGCGGCGCTGCTGCGGCACACCGGCGGCCGGCTGGCGGACGATGTGGCGCTGCTCGCGATACGTCGCGGCGCGGCCCGCGTTCCGTCCGGCCGGACCGCGCCGGAGAGCACCGGCGGAGCCGTCGCCCCGCCGGCCGCGGCGGGCTGACCGGCGCCGGGCACCGGCGGCCGCGATCCCCGGCCGGGGCCGTCGAGCCGTCGGCCCGTCACCTCCGTCGGCCACTCCGCACCTCCGGCCGCCGCTCCGCGACGCCGTCCGGGCTCACCGGAACCAGGGCTCACCGCCGTATCACGGCAACCGGGCCGGCGGCCCCCGCGCGGACCGGTGGTGGCCGGTTCCCACCCCGCTCCGTCGCCACTCCATTACGCTAATGACCCCGAGCGCAACGGGAGGGCACGTGGAGCCCAACACCCTGCTCGACGCCGTCCTCGACGAGGCGGGCATCTCGCACGCCGGGCTGGCCGCGCACGTCAACGAGGCCGGGCGGGCCCGGGGCCTGACCCTGCGCTACGAACACACCGCCGTCGCCCGCTGGCTGAAGGGCCAGCGCCCGCGGGGCCAGGTCCCGGACATCATCTGCGAGGTGCTCGGCGAGCGGGTGCGGCGTGCGCTCACCCTCGACGACATCGGGCTCGGGCCGCCCGGTTCGGGCCACGCGCCGCACGGCACGCCGCTCGCCGGATTCGTCGACCGGGCCACGGCCCTGTGGCGGTCCGACGAGCAGCAGCGCCCCCATGTGGTCGGCGCCCCCGCGGTCACCGGGACCCCGGCCGTGATGCCCGTCTGGGAGTGGGAGAACCCGCCCGAGGACGCGGACGTCTCGCGCCGCGGGCAGGTGCGCGTCGGCCTCCCGGATATCGAGATGCTGCGCACGGCCCGTGCCCACTACGAGCAGATGTACCGGAAGACGGGCGGGGTGGCGACGCGGTCGCGGATCGTGGGCTTCCTCAACGCCGAGACGGCGCCGCTGCTGCGCGGCAGTTACACCGATGCCACCGGGCGGCTGCTGCACCGTGCGGTCGGCGGGCTGGTGGCCGTCGCGGGCATCTGCGCGTACGACTCGGACGCGTACGGGCTGGCGCAGCGCTACTTCCACCAGGCGCTGCGGCTGGCCAAGGCCAGCGGTGACCGGGGGCTGGGCGCCTACACAATCGCGCTGCTGGTCAACCAGTCGCTGCACATGGGGGAGTTCCGGCAGGCGGTGGCGTTCGCCGAGACGGCGCTGCGCGCGGCCGGGCCGCACATCACCCCGGCGCTCTCCGCCGATCTGTACGCGATGCAGGCGAAGGCGTACGCGAAGCTGGGGGACGGGCGGTCGGCGCTGGCCTGTATCGGGCGGGCGGAGCGGGAGGCGGAGAGCATCCGGCGCGGTCAGGAACCGGCCGAGACCGGCTATGTGCAGCCGGGGCTGGTGAATGTGCAGGTGGCGGAGGCGCTGCTGAGTCTGGGGGATCTGGGGGCGGCGCACGAGCACGCTATGGCGGCGGTGGACAGCCCGGCGCACGACCGGGGGCGGGTGCACCGGCTGGCGCTGTTCACCCAGATCGAGCTCTGCCGGGGCGACGCCGATCAGGCCGTGGCCACGGCGGTGGAGATGACCGAGCGGGTGCGGGGCATGGAGTCGCGGCGGCTCCGGGACCGGCTCCGCGCCGTACGGGAAGACCTCGTGGCGAGCAGGTGTGCCGCGAGCGCCGAGGCCGCCGAACTCATCGACCGGACTCTGCGCGTACCGCTCTGAGGGCCCCGGACGACGGGCCCGCTGTGTCGGCTGGACGGGGGCGGAAGGTGGCGGATTCGTGCGATGGAAGAACACCGGCGAACGCACCGTGTACGAGAATCGCTGGTTCCGGGTGAACCTCGCCGATGTCGAACTCCCCGACGGGCGCCGTCTCGACCACTATCTGATCCGGCTCCGCCCGGTGGCGGCCGCCACGGTCGTCAATGAGGCGAACGAGGTGCTGCTGCTGTGGCGGCACCGGTTCATCACCGGGACGTACGGCTGGGAGCTGGCGGCCGGGGTGGTCGAGGAGAGCGAGGACTGCGCGTTCGCGGCGGCGCGGGAGATGGAGGAGGAGACCGGCTGGCGGCCCGGCCGGCTCCGGCATCTGCTGTCGGTGGAGCCGTCCAACGGGCTGACGGACGCGCGGCACCACATCTACTGGACGGACGAGGCCGAGTACATCGGGCAGCCGGCGGACGCCTACGAGTCCGACCGGAGGGAGTGGGTGCCGCTGAAGCTGGTGCCCGACATGGTGGCGCGGGGTGAGGTGCCGGCGGCGAACATGGCGGCGGCGCTGCTGATGCTCCATCACCTCCGGTGCGGGGGGCGGCCGTAGGCTCCGGGATCCCGTTGTGCCGGAGGGGGCGGGCGGGAACGGTGATGCGGGCGGCGCACACCCCGTGTGAAGTGCGCACCCTCATCGCGCCCGCGCACACGCTCCCCCCGGGGCCGTGCGCCGTGATGGAGTCGGAGGTGGTCCGGAGCCACCCCGGTTACCGGGACGCGGGGCTTCCCCCCTGTTTCCGCGTCCCGCCGCCGCCCCGCTCGTCCGTCCTGGCGAACGGGGCGGCGGGCCGTCGGGGGCCGGGCGAGCGCGTGCGCGGGGCGTGCGGCCGGCCGTCGCTCTCCGTACCGGTGCCGCCCGGTCCGTCTCCGTTCACGTGTACGGGTAGAACCCCGAGCCCGTCTTGCGGCCCAGGCGGCCGGCGTCGACCATGCGCTGGAGCAGCGGGGGAGCGGCGTACAGGGGCTCCTTGTATTCCTCGTACATCGAGTACGCGACCGAGGCGACGGTGTCCAGGCCGATGAGGTCGGCCAGTTTCAGCGGGCCCATCGGGTGGGCGCAGCCCATTTCCATGCCGTTGTCGATGTCCTCGCGGCTGGCGATGCCCGATTCGAACATCCGGATCGCGGAGAGCAGATACGGGATCAGCAGGGCGTTGACGACGAAGCCGGAGCGGTCCTGGGCGCGGATGGCGTGCTTGCCGAGGACGGCGGTCACGGCCTCCTCGGCGCGTTTGATCGTCTCGTCGCTGGTGGTCAGCGCGGGGATCAGCTCGACGAGGCGCTGCACCGGGGCGGGGTTGAAGAAGTGGACGCCGATGACCTGCTCGGGGCGGGAGGTGGCGACGGCCAGCCGGACCAGGGGGATGGAGGAGGTGTTGGAGGCGAGTATCGCGTCCGGCCGGGTCACGACCTGGTCGAGCACCTGGAAGATCTCGGTTTTGACCTGCTCGTTCTCCACGACGGCCTCGACGACGAGGTCGCGGTCGGCGAACTCGCCGAGGTCGGTGGTGAAGCTCAGCCGGTCCAGGGTGGCGTCCCGCTCCTCCTTGGTGATCTTGCCGCGGCCGACGGCCCGGTCCAGGGAGGAGGTGAGCCGGGTGCGGCCCAGTTCCAGGGCCTCGCCGGTGGTCTCGGCGACCATGACGCCGAGGCCGGCGCGGGCGCAGACCTCCGCGATCCCGGCGCCCATCTGTCCGCAGCCCACCACTCCGACGCGTTCGATTTCGGTCACATCGTGCCTTTCGCTGATCTTCCTCGGACGGGCGGCCTCCGGGGTCTCCGGTGGCGGGCCCGGCTCAGACGTTACCCGCCGCTCCGGTGTGGCGCGGTCGCCGGGGCGGAATGCTGGCCACGGGCGCCGTGCTGACACGGGGGCGAGCCGGAGAGAGGGCGTGGAGCGATGCGGAGCGGGGATCGGATGAGCCGGCGGCGGTTCGCCGCCGTGGCCGCGGGCAGCCTGCCCTTGCTGGTGTCGGGCGACGCCCTGGGCACGGAGGCCCGGTGGCGCGCGGAGGGCGCCGGGGGAAGCGGGGGCCGGGTGGTGCCGGAGACGCGGGGGATGTGGGTGGCGTCGGTGGCGAACCGGGACTGGCCGTCCCGTCCGGGCCTGCCCGCGGCCGATCAGCGGGCCGAGCTGGCGGCGGTGCTGGACCTGGCCGTGCGGCGGCGGCTCAACACCGTCGTCCTGCAGGTCCGGCCGACCGCCGACGCGCTGTGGCCGTCCCGGTACGAGCCGTGGTCCGAGTACCTCACCGGTGTCCAGGGCCGGGACCCGGGCTGGGATCCGCTGGGCTTCGCGGTCCGCGAGGCGCACCGCCGGGGGCTGGCGCTGCACGCCTGGTTCAACCCGTACCGGATCGCCAACCACGCCGATCCGGGGCGGCTGGCGGAGCGCCATCCCGCCCGCCGGAACCCGGGGTGGGTGGTGCGGTACGGCGGCAAGCTCTACTACAACCCGGGGCTGCCGGAGGTGCGGCGCTTCGTGCAGGACGCGATGCTCGACGCGGTGCGCCGCTACCCGGTCGACGCCGTGCACTGGGACGACTACTTCTACCCGTATCCGGTGGCGGGGGAGCGCTTCGACGACGACGCGGCCTACGCGGCGCACGGTGGCGGCTTCCCCGACCGGGCGGCCTGGCGGCGGGACAACACCGACCGGCTGGTGCGGGAGACGGCGGCCCGGATCCGGCGGCTCAGGCCGGGGACGCGGTTCGGCATCAGCCCGTTCGGGGTCTGGCGCAACCGGTCCTCGGACCCGGCCGGTTCCGACACCAACGCGGGGGTGCAGACCTACGACGACCTGTACGCCGACACCCGCGCGTGGGTCCGAAGGCGCTGGATCGACCATGTCGTCCCGCAGGTGTACTGGCACCTGGGCTTCGACGCGGCAGACTACGCCACGCTGGTGCGGTGGTGGGCCGGAACGGTCCGGGGGACGGGGGTCGGGCTGCACATCGGCGAGGCGCTCTACAAAGCCGGGGACCCGGCGCAGCCGGCGGCCTGGCAGGATCCGGCGGAGCTCTCCCGGCATCTGGCCTTCGCCCGGGACGTCCCGGAGGTGCGGGGGCATGTGTTCTTCTCGGCGCGGGAGGTGGGGGCCGACCGCATCGGCGCGATGAACCGGGTCGTCGACGACCATTATCCGGCGGCGGAGCCGCTGTGGCGCTGAGCCGCGCGCCCAGCCGTCCACTCGTCCATCGCGTCCGCCCGCCCGGGCGTCCGTCCTCCGTTCCGTCTGCGTCCCGGCGCCGCGCACGGCCGCGCCCCGGTACGCGGGCCGGCGGTGAGCCGTCCGCGTACCGGGGCGCCGGCGCTGTCACGCCCGGGCCGCGCCGGAGCGGCGCGGTTGCCGTCTAGGCCGGTTCGGTGCCGCGCCGTTCGTGCTGTACGACGCTGTCCGGGCCGGGCGACATCAGCGCCTCGCGCCCGTCGTCGAACCGCACGCGGTACGGAGGTTCGCCGTGTGTCCCCAGGACTTCCACGATCTGTGCGGTCCGGTCGTGCTGCCCGACGCTTCTGCCGTGCATCACCAGCGTGTCGCCCACTTTGGCTTCCATCTGCGGTCCTCCCTGTTCGCGAGGGCGATGGCATCGCGATTTCCGCGGGTTCCCTCCGAGTCTAGGACCGGACGGGTCCGATGGCCCCTGCACGGTCCTGCGCCGGCCGGACGGGCCTCAACCGGAGCGGCCGGCCGCCCCGCGGCGGCCCACGGCGTGCGGTTTCCGCGCGGACGGGGCCGCGGGCGGGGCCGGGGGCGGCCCGTCCGCCCGCTGGGTGACGGCGATGCAGACGAGGACGGCGGCCGCGGTGAGCGGCGCCGCGGGGTCGAGTTCCTCGCCGAGCAGCAGCACCGCCCAGACCAGCGTCAGCAGCGGCTGGGCGAGCTGGAACTGGCCGGCCCGGGCGATGCCGATGACGCCCATGCCCCGGTACCAGACGACCAGTCCCAGGAACTGCGAGCCGACCCCCAGCCAGAGGAGTCCGGCCACGGCGTGTCCGGTGAGGACCGCCGGCTCCCGTGCCGACGCGACCGCCAGCCACGGCACCGTCAGCGGAAGGCAGGCGACCAGCGCCCAGGCCGTCACCTGCCAGCCGGGCATCACCCGGGCGAGCCGTCCGCCCTCCGTGTAGCCCGCGGCGCAGACCAGCAGCCCGGCGGCGAGGTAGGCGTCGCCCGTGCCGAGCGCGCCGCCGCCGCGGGTGAGGGCGAAGAGGCAGACGGCCGCCGCCCCGGCGAGGGCGGCGGCCCAGAACAGCCGGGAGTGCCGGCCGCGGGTGCGCACGGCCGCGAACACCGCGGTGGTCAGCGGCAGCAGCCCGACGACCACGGCGGCGTGCGAGGCCGTCGAGGTGCGCAGGGCGAGTGTGGTGAACAGGGGGAAGCCGAGGACGACACCGGCGGCGACGGTCAGCAGGCCGGGCCAGTGGCGGCGCTCCGGCGCCGGCACGCGCAAAGCCGCGAGGCAGCCGCCCGCGATCAGTCCGGCGAGCACGCCGCGGGCGGCGGTGACCGTCCACGGGCCGAACCCCTCCAGGGCCCAGACGGTGCCCGGGAAGGTGAGGGAGAAGGCGGCGACACCGAGGACGGCGAGGGCGGTGCCGACGGCGGTGGAGTCGCGCACGGACCGGCCGGAGGCGCGGGTGGTGGTCCGGGCGGGGGAGTGTCCCGGCGCGGGTCCGGAGCCCGGTCCGGAGGGCGGGCCGGCGGGGCGGCCGTCCCGGAGCGCTATCCCCGGCGTCTCGGTAGCGCTATCGTTGTCTCTCATGCATGAGCGTAGCAGTGTCGGTGAACTGGCGGAAACGCTCCGCTCCGAGGTCAGGCGCTACTCTCCGGGAGAGAAACTGCCGTCGAGCCGGGCCCTCGTGGAGCGGTACCGGGTGAGTCCGGTGACCGTCTCGCGGGCCCTCTCCGCGCTCGTCGCCGAAGGGCTGGTCGTCACCCGTCCCGGCGCGGGTGCCTTCCGGGCCCGGCCGGCCGCGGCCGCGTCGCGTCCCGCCGACACCTCCTGGCAGGAGGTGGCCCTGAGCGCCGAACCGGCCGGCAGCGCCCCCGGGGAGCCGCTGCCCCGGGCGGTGGACGCCTCCGGGCTGCTGGCCACCCTGGCCGCTCCTCCGTCCGGCGTCATCGAGTTCAACGGCGGCTATCCGCACCCCTCGCTCCAGCCCGAACGCGCGCTCGCCGCCGCCGTCTCCCGCGCCGGCCGGCGCCCCGGCGCCTGGGGGCGGCCGCCGATGGAGGGCCTGCCCGAGCTGCGCGAGTGGTTCGCCCGGGAGATCGGCGGGCCCGGCGGTGCGCTCACGCCGTCCGACGTGCTGATCGCGGCGGGCGGGCAGAGCGCGCTCACCACCGCGCTCCGGGCGCTCGCGCCGCCCGGTGCCGCGGTCCTGGTGGAGTCGCCCACGTACCCGGGGCTCCTGGCGGTCGCCCGGGCCGCCGGGCTGCGGCCCGTCCCGGTGCCGGTCGACACCGGGGGCGTCCGGACGGGGCTGCTCGCCGACGCCTTCCGGGCCACCGGCGCCCGGGTCTTCGTCTGCCAGCCGCTCTTCCAGAACCCGACCGGCGCGGTGCTCGCCCCCGACCGCCGGGCCGGTGTGCTGCGGGCGGCGCGGGAGGCCGGTGCGTTCGTCGTCGAGGACGACTACGCCCGCGGTCTCGCCCACGAGGACGCCGGGCCGCTGCCACCGCCGCTGGCCGCCGACGACCCGGACGGTGTCGTCGTCCACATCCGCTCCCTCACCAAGATCACCTCGCCGAGCCTGCGGGTCGCCGCCCTCGCGGCCCGGGGGCCGGTGATGCGGCGGCTGCGCGCCATCCAGGTCGTCGACAGCTTCTTCGTGCCGCGCCCGCTCCAGGAGACGGCGCTGGAACTCGTCGGCTCGCCCGCCTGGCGCCGTCATCTCCGCGGCGTCGGGGCCGCGCTCCGGGGCCGGCGGGAGGCGCTGGCCACCGCGCTGGCGCGGGAACTCCCGGAGGCCCGGCCGGTGCTGCTGCCCTCGGGCGGCGGCCATCTGTGGCTGCGGCTGGAGCAGGGGCTGGACGACGAGACGGTGGCCGCGGAGGCCTTCCGGGCCGGTGTCGCCGTGGCCCCGGGGCGGCCCTACTTCGCGGCCGAGCCGCCCGCCGCGCACCTCCGGGTCGCGTACGCCGCGGTGGCGGGCACCGGGGAGATCGCCGAGGGGGCCCGGCGGCTGCGGACGGCCTTCGACAGCGCGCGGGCGGCGGGCGGCGTCGATGCCGCGGCCGCGTTCTCCGGCTGATGGCCCACCGGCGGCCGGTCGCCGGTGGGCCATCAGCCCGCCGTCCCGCTGAGCAGGCGCCCCGTCCCGCGAGCGAGCCCGGCCCGGCACTCCGCCCGGGTGCGTTCCGGCGGCCGCCCGTGGCGCCGGAGCGGCGGGTGCCGGAGGGCCGTCGGCGACCCGCCGCGAAAACCGGGGACATCCTTGATGCGATTCCGGCCATTGTGGCGGACCATGGACCGTGGGACCGGGGTGCGACGGAAGGCAAGGGGGCGCGTGTGACCGTGGAGCCGGAACTGGTGCCCTCGCCGGTCGATCCCTCCTGGGCCGGTGTGGTGATCGGCCTGCTGAGCCGCACCAGCGCGTCCGGCCTGCTCACCCTGGCCAAGGAGGCCGCCCTCGCGGCCGTCGGCTCGCGGGCCGGCGCCGTCTACATCCGGCAGGACGACGGCCGGCTGCGGCTGGCCACCACCACCGGCTACGGCGAGTACATCGTGGAGCGCTACGGCTCCGTGGACGCCGACGCCGATCTGCCCGTCGCGGAGGCCGCCCGGGAGCGCCGCCTGGTGTGGCGGCCCACCCGCGAGTACAGCGGGCTGGGCAGCGACGCCGCCCGCTTCCCGAGCCCCAGCGCCTACGCCTCGGTGCCGCTCATGCTGGAGGACCGCTGCCTGGCCGTCCTCTCCCTCCAGTTGGACCGCCGCGAACCCCTCTCCGAGAGCGAGGACCGCACCCTCAGCCTGATCGCCGCGGTCGCCGCCCAGCGGCTGGAGTACCTCCTCTCCCGGGAGACCAAGGTGCTCACGGCGGGTGTCCCCCGCCTCGACCAGGCCGTGCGGCTGGTGGAGAGCCGCACCCGGGCCGCGCGCCTCGAACTGGCCATGGCCAGCGCGGACATCGGCGCCTTCGACTGGGACTTCGCCTCCGGCCGGCTGGTCTGGGACGAGCGGACCTGCCGGCTGTTCGGCGTGGAGTCCGACACCTTCGACGAGCGGATCGACACCTTCTACGCCCACATCCACCCCGAGGACCGGGCCGCCGTCCACGCGGCGGCCCGCACCAGCATGCGGACCGGCTTCTACTCGGCCCTCTACCGGATCATCCGGCCGGACGGGGTGGTCCGCTGGATCGACGCCAAGGCGAGCGTCGTCAGGGACGCGGAGGGCAACCCGCAGGGCATGGTCGGGGTCGCCCAGGACCGTACCGAGGAGCGCGAGCACGAGGAACGCCGCCATGCCCGGCGGGAGTTCGTCCTCAATCTGACGGCGGCCTTCGGCGCGGCGCTCTCCACCCAGGACGTCGTGGACACCATGACCGGCACGGTGCTGCCCGCCCTCGACGCGAAGGCGCTGGCCATTCATCTCGTCCAGGACGGCGATGTGGTGCTGGCCGGTGCCGCGGGCTACCCCGAGGAGGTCCTGCGGCGGCTGGGGGAGAGCAGCATGGGACAGGCCGACAGCCCCATGTCCGCCGCCCTGCGCGCCGGCAGCCCGCTCTTCTTCGAGTCCCGGGAGGAGTTCCTGGCGGCCTTCCCGGACGAGAGCTTCCGCCCCGCGATCCGGCACCACGCCTGGGCGCTGCTGCCGCTCACCACCGCCGACGGCACGGTCGGCACCTGCATCCTCTCCTACGCCGACCCCCGGGTCTTCACGCCGGACGACCAGATCGTGACCACCGCCATCGCCGGCATCCTGGCGCAGTCCCTGGCCCGCGCCCGCCTCTTCGACCAGCGCCGGCAGGCGATGACGGAGCTCCAGCGGGTGATGCTGCCCCGCAGCCTCCCCCGGCTGCCGGGCGTGGAGGTCGCCGTCCGCTACCAGCCCGGCTCCGAAGGGCTGGACGTCGGCGGCGACTGGTACGACGTCGTCCGGCTCCCCGGCGGCAAGGTCGGGCTGATGATCGGCGACGTCCAGGGACACAGCGCGCAGGCCGCCGCCGTGATGGGCCAGCTCCGCACGGCGCTGCTCGCCTACGCCGACGACGGACACGGCCCGGCCGACCTGATGGCCTGCGGCAACCGCATGCTCTGCGGACTGGACACCGAGCTCTTCGCCACCTGCTGCATCGTGGAGCTCGACCCGGCCACCGGCGCCCTGCGGATGGCACGCGCCGGGCACCCCTACCCCCTGCTGCTGGAGGCCGACGGCACCGTACGGGAACTCGACGGCCCCGGCGGTCTGCCGCTGGCCTGCCAGCTCGACGACGAGTACCCGGTGGTGACCGCCGAGCTGCCGCGCGGCGCGACCCTGCTGCTCTACACCGACGGCCTCGTGGAGAGCCGGGAGCACAGCTACGACGAGGGGGTGGCCGAACTGGTGCGCTCCCTCTCCCTCTGGTCCGCCGGCGCCGGCCGGGAGAGCGACGGAGCCCCCGGGAGCGACCGGGGCCCGGACGG
Source organism: Streptomyces xinghaiensis S187 (assembly GCF_000220705.2). GTDB lineage: Bacteria > Actinomycetota > Actinomycetes > Streptomycetales > Streptomycetaceae > Streptomyces > Streptomyces xinghaiensis. Next base: position 6,216,342 of record NZ_CP023202.1, read on the forward strand.
CGAGAGGGCCGGACCGCAGACCCGGGCCGCGCGGAACGGGGGCCCCGCACGCAACGGCCCCGCGCGGGGCGCTCCGTCCGGAGCCCGGGACCGGACGGACCTGGACGTGCTGGCCGACCGGATAGCGGCCCCGGCGGCGGGCCGCACGGCCCAGGACGACATCGCCGTCCTCCTGGTCCGCCGCACGGACTGACCCGCGGCGCGGGCGGTGCGGCGCCGGCACGCCGGCGCGGGCGGGGCGGTGGCCCCGCGGGCACCGGACCCGCCGTGCGGCCCGCCGGGGCCGGTGCCTAGTCTCATCCGCACGCGGCACGTCTGCACGGCACCGCCTGCACACGCCGGCACGAAGACGGCGGCACCCACGACCGGCACACGACGACACGACGACACGACGGAGAACAGCACTGTGCGCGACGCGGAAGGAAGACCCGGCCGGAAGCTGGCGATCGCCGCCCTGGCCCTGATCGTGGCCGGCCTCGGCACCCTGGTGGCGGGTGTGGCCTGGCTCCGCGCCGACTACATCACCACCACCATGCCCAGCGACCACATGGCCCCGACCCACCGGCGCGGCGATCTGATCGTGGCGGAGCGCACCGACGGCTCCGGGGTGCGCGCCGGCGACGTCGTCCTCTTCGAGGAGAAGCGGTGGTTCCCCGGCGGGCAGCTGACGATGCAGCGGGTCATCGCCACCGGCGGCGACCGGGTGTCCTGCTGCGAGGGGGACACGGTCTCGGTGAACGGCGAGCCGCTCGACGAGCCGTACGTCCTGGGCGACGACCCGGTCGGTGTGCCGGACCGGACCTACGACGTGAAGGTCCCCGAGGGCCGGCTGTTCGTCCTCGGCGACTACCGGGCCAATTCGGCGGACTCCCGCTTCCACCTCTCCGAGCGGTCGGGCACGGTCGCGGCGGGCACGGTGCGCGGCCGGGTCCTCGACGACGGCCCGTCCGCGCTGCTGTGGCCGGCCGGCGTCGCGGTGCTCGGGGCGCTGATGACGTCCGCCGGTCTCGTCCTCGGGATGACCTCGTGGATCGTGCGGCGCCGCGCCAGGATGGTGCCGCCGCCCCGGTGAGCGCCCGATGCCCGGCCCGCGGGCGCCGGCGGCGGTTCAGCCTTCCGGCGCGGGGCCGGAGGGCGAGGGCGCGGCCCGCGCCAGGAGCAGTTCCCGCTCCCGGGCGTTGCGGGTGAGCGAGGCCGCGCGCCGGAACTCCGCGCGCGCCTCCTCGTCCCGGCCCACGCGGGCCAGCAGATCCCCGCGGACGCTCGGCAGCAGGTGGTAGCCCCGGAGGACCGGTTCGGCCGCCAGGGCGTCGACGAGGCGCAGCCCGGCCTCCGGGCCCTCCGCCATCGAGACGGCGACCGCCCGGTTCAGTTCGACCACCGGGGAGGGGGTCAGCTCCAGCAGCCGCCCGTACAGTGCGGCGATCGCCGCCCAGTCGGTGTCCTCGTAGCGGACCGCCCGCGCGTGGCAGGCGGCGATCGCGGCCTGGACGGAGTACGGGCCGCGGCCCGCCCGGAGCAGGGCCTCGGCGCCGCGGAGGATCAGCATCCGGTTCCACCGCGAGCGGTCCTGGTCGGCGAGCAGCACCGGCTCGCCGCCGGGACCCGTACGGGCCGCGATGCGGGAGGCCTGGAACTCCAGCAGCGCCAGCAGGCCGTGCACCTCGGGTTCCCCGGGCATCAGGTTCGCCAGGACGCGGGCGAGGCGGAGCGCGTCCTCGCACAGCCCGGGACGGCACAGGTCGTCACCGGCCGTGGCCGCGTACCCCTCGTTGAAGACCAGGTAGATGACCTCCAGCACCGACGAGAGGCGGGCCTCCCGGTCGGCCCCGCCAGGGACTTCGAACGGGACGCCGGCCTTGGCGAGCGTGCGTTTGGCGCGGACCACGCGCTGGGCGACCGCCGGTTCGGAGACCAGGAAGGCGCGGGCGATCTCATCGGTGGTCAGGCCGCCCAGCAGGCGCAGCGTCAGGGCGGCCCGGGCCTCCCGGGACAGCACGGGATGGCAGGCGGTGAAGATCAGGCGCAGCAGGTCGTCGTCGATGTCGTCCGGGTCGCCGAGGTCCTCCGGGCCGGGCGGGGGCACGTCCTCCAGGGACCGCCCGACCTCGGCGAGCTTGCGCGCGTAGGTCTCCCGGCGGCGCACGAGGTCGATCGCGCGGTGCCGGGCGGTGGCCATGAGCCAGGCGCCCGGCTTCTCCGGGACGCCCGACTCCGGCCACTGCTCCAGCGCGGCGACCAGCGCGTCCTGCGCGAGTTCCTCGGCGATGCCCACGTCCCGCACGATGCGGGCGACACCGGCGGTGATCCGCGCGGACTCGATCCTGAACACCGCTTCGACCGTCTCGGCCGTGCTCCCTGCCGTCACAGCCACCCATCAGAGCAGTCGCGGGGAGGCGGGAGCAAACGGGGCCGGATCACCGCCGGGCGGTCAGCCCTCGGCGATCTCGCGGACCTCGGCGGTGATGGTCCAGTACTCCTCGTGGGTCCGCAGGAACCGCTTGGTCCATTCCAGGGCCTCGGCCTTGTCCTTGGCCTGGATGATGGAGTAGCCGCCGATGACCTCCTTGCTCTCGGTGAACGGCCCGTCGGTGCAGCTGATCTTCCCGCCGGCCCAGGTCACCCGGGTGCCCTCGGAGGTCGGGGTGAGCCCGGCCGTGTCGAGCATGACCCCGGCCTTGGTGATCTCCTCGAACAGGGCGCCCATGCGCTCCTGCAGCTCGGGGCTGGGGCCCTCGGCGGGGGCGTTCTTCTCGTCGATGCGGATCAGTGTCAGGAAACGCGGCACGGCGGCTGCTCCTCTCGGAAGGGCGGGGCCTCTCCCCGCCTCTCATCCTGACGTCGAACGGGAGACGGCCGGATCGACACCTCGCCGGATCTTTTTTCGCGGAGATGTTCCGGTGGTCCGAAGGGGGCCGGCCCGGCGGCGGGACGGCGGCGGCGGGGGGCGTCCCGCCGGGGCTACGAGCGGCGGCGCGGCCGGCCGCGCTTGCCGCCCCTGGCCCCGCCGGAACCGCCCCGCGGGTTCTTCCCCGCCGTTTTCCCGGCCGTCTTTCCGGCCGGCTTGCGGGCCGTCTTCCCGGCCGCGGGTGCCCGCCGCGTCCCGCGCTGGTCGCCGGCGCGCTCGTCCTTCCGCTGTGCCGGTGCCGGGCGGCCCCGGGTGCTGTTGACGGTCCGGCCGCGGACGATCCCGATGAAGTGCTCCACGAGGTCCGTGGTGGCGTCCTCCCGCCACGACAGCGCGACGCGCGACTGGGGGGCGTCGGAGACCGGCCGGTAGGTGAGGTCCCTGCGGTGGTGGAGACGGGCCAGGGACTGCGGGACGACGAGGACGCCCACGCCCGCGGCCACCAGTTCGACGGCGTCCGCCGTGGTGGCGGGGCGCTCCTTCGCGGGCCGGCCCGGGAGGGCCTCCCAGACGAGGGTGTCGTCGAGGGGAGACAGCACGATCTCGTCGGCGAGATCCCCGGCGGTCACCTCGTCGGCGGCCGTCACGACGTGGTCCCTCGGGACCACCACCACGGTCGTCTCGGTGTAGAGGGGGATCGCGCTGAGGTCCGTCCGGTCGGCCGGCAGCCGCAGGAAACCGGCGTCGGCGCCGCCGTCCCGCAGGACGCCGGCCGCTTCGGCGGCGGTCACGGGGAGCAGGCTCAGCGGGACCGCGGGCAGCCGCTCCCGCCAGATGCGCACCCACTTGGCCGGTGTCACGCCCGGGACGTACGCGAGCCGGAACGCGGGGGAGTCCTCCGAGCCTGTCACGCGGGCCAGGCTACCGGGTCGTGGTCGGGGGCACCGCCCGCGCTCGTTACCCTGGGCATCATGACGTCGCACTCGAACACCCAGACCATGAAGCCCGCGACCGCGGCGAAGAAGCTGGGTGTGTACCTCCAGGCCACCCCCGCCGAGTTCCAGGAGGGCGTCGTCACGCGCGGTGAACTGAACGCGCTGCAGGCCGACCCGCCGGAGTGGCTGCGGGACCTGCGGCGCGACGGCCCGCATCCCCGGCCGGTGGTCGCGGCGAAGCTGGGCGTGTCCATCTCGGGTCTCGCCCGCGGCGGCGTCACGGAAGCACTGACGACGGAACAGATCGACGCGCTGAAGCGGGACGAACCCGGGTGGCTGCGGCAGGAACGCGCCACGCAGGCCGAGGTGCGCAAGGAAGCGGCGCGCCTGAAGGACCTCAGGGAGAAGAACGCGGCGCGGGACGCCGAGCCGGGCCGCGCGCGTTCCTGACCCCGCCACCGGACACCGTCCGGCCCCCGGCCGGTCCGGCCCGGGCTTCGCGGTGCTTTCCGGTGGCCGCGGTCACCAGGCGTCGATGACCGGAGCCCCGGGCTCGTGCTGCCGCCAGGCCTCGTTGAGGCGCGCGAGCCGGTCCGCGGCGGCGATGCCGTGCAGGGACGCGACCCTGCCGTCGCCGACGTCGAACACCACGGCGCCCACTACCCGTTCGCCGACCACGGCGAGGACCGCCGGGGAGCCGTTGACCAGCGCGATGTGCATCGCGGGCGAGCCGCCGGCCAGCCGCCGCTTCGCCGGCGTGGGCTTGAAGCCGGCCCGCACGAAGGAGGCGACCCGCTCGGGCGTCTCGTACCGCAGCAGCCTCCGGCCCAGCCCGGCGCCGTCCGAGACCGCCGTCGCGTCGTCGGTGAGCAGCGCCACCAGCCGTTCGGTGCGCCCCGAGGTGGCAGCGGCGAGGAACTCCTCGACGACGCGGCGCGCGGACGCGGGATCGGTCTCGCCGCCCCGGCGGCGCTCGGCGGCGATCCGGCCCCGGGCCCGGTGGGCGTGCTGCTGGCTCGCGGACTCGGTGATGCCGAGGATCCCGGCGATCTCGGCGTGGCGGTACGAGAAGGCCTCACGCAGGACGTAGACGGCCCGCTCGACCGGCGAGAGGCGCTCCAGGAGGGTCAGGACGGCCAAGGACACCGATTCGCGCTGTTCGAAGGTGTCGGCCGGGCCGAGCATCGGGTCGCCCTCCAGGAGCGGCTCGGGCAGCGTCGCACCGGCCGCCCGCTCGTGGCGCGCCTGCGCCGAGCGGAGCCGGTCGAGGCAGAGGTTGGTGAGGACCTTGGTCAGCCACGCCTCCGGCACCTCGATCCGTTCGCGGTCCGCGGCCTGCCAGCGCAGGAACGTGTCTTGCACGGCGTCCTCGGCGTCGGCGGCCGAGCCGAGCAGACGGTACGCGAGCGAGGCCAGCCGGTCCCGGCCGGCCTCGAACCGCTCGACGGCCGCGCTGTCCATGGGGACCAACCTAGGCGGCGGCACTCACACCGGCCCGGTCGGGTGCGGTGGCCAGACGGTGCTTGCGCTTCGGCATGCCGAAGGTCGGGTGGGCGATGCCCCAGCCGGCCCCTGTGAGCACGCCCGCCTTGAGCCGCGCGGCGGTTCTGCCGCCCAGGTACCAGGACTTCGCCCGGGCGTCCCCGTCCACCACCTGGAAGATCGCGTCCCGCCGCCCGAGGCTGATGTGGTTGCCGTGGTACTTCAGCCCGGTGGCCGGCACCTCGCCGCCCGTCAGGCGCGCGACGATCGCGGCCGTCGCCTGCATGTTGGTGAGGCCGGCCGTGGCGCAGGACATCGGCAGCGGCCGGCCGTTGTCGCCGATCGCGCAGACGGAGTCGCCGGCGGCGTAGACGTCCGGGTGCGAGACCGAGCGCATGGTGCGGTCGACGACGATCCGGCCGCTCTCGGTGGTCTCCAGGCCGGCGGCGGCCGCGATGGGGTGCACGGTGAACCCGGCCGACCACACGGTCACGTCGGCCGGGACGGACGTACCGCCGGCGGTGATCGCCCGTCCCGGCTCGACGGCTTCGATGCGGGTGTGCTCGTGGACGGTGATGCCGAGCCGGTCGAAGGCACGGCGCAGGTGGCGGCGGGCCTTCGGGGAGAGCCAGTCGCCCGGCTCGCCGCGGGCGGCGAGCGCGACCGAGAGGCCGGGCCGGGACTCGGCGATCTCGGTGGCGGTCTCGATGCCGGTCAGCCCCTCGCCGACGACGAGTACGGTGCCGCCCTCGCCCAGGCCGGCCAGGCGCTCGCGCAGACGCAGCGCCGAGGACCGGCCGCACACGTCGTAGGCGTACTCGGCCACGCCGGGGACGCCGTGGTCGGCTGCGGAGCTGCCGAGCGCGTAGAGCAGCGTGTCGTACGCCAGTTCGCCGTCGCCGTCCTCGCCGGTCACGGCGACGGTCCTGCGCTCGGGGTCGAGGCCGGTGACGCGCGCCAGACGCAGCCGCACCCCGGTGCCGGCGAACACGTCGGCGAGCTTGCGGGATGCCACGTCCCGGCCGGCCGCGAGCTGGTGGAGCCGCATCCGCTCAACGAAGTCGGGCACGGCGTTGACGACGGTGATCCCGGTGTCGGCGGGGGAGAGCCGGCGGGCCAGGCTTCCGGCGGCGAAGGCCCCGGCATATCCGGCGCCGAGGACGACGATGCGGTGCTTCATGGGGATGCTCCTGTCTCGTTCGCGTGCCCCCTGAACGAGACGGCGCCCCGATTGCTGACAAGGAGCGGATGTGACCTGAGTCACCGATCTGGGGTGGGCGGCCGGCTTTCCGGCGGAGGCCCGGGCCCGTCCCGGGCGGCCGGAAACGAGCCATGGCCGGCCGCGGATCGGGGCCGTCGGTTCCCGGCCGACGTCGGCGTCGCACGGGGCCGGCTCCGACGCCCAAAGGTGCCAACTCAAGCGCTGGACGCCGGATCGGCCGCCTGGGCGGTCGCTGCCCCCTTCTTGCATAAAACTGCGGGCGTTCGTATAGTCATGCTGTCTAGCGGAGGAGTGACATGGTGACGCGTGTGGCAGTGGCGGGAGCGAGCGGGTACGCGGGCGGTGAAGTGCTGCGCCTGCTGCTCGGGCACCCCGGGGTGGAGATCGGCGCCCTCACCGCGAACTCCAGCACGGGCCGGCGGCTCGGCGAGCTCCAGCCGCATCTGCTGCCACTCGCCGACCGGGTGCTGGAACCGACCACCACCGAGGTCCTCACCGGGCACGACGTGGTGTTCCTCGCCCTGCCGCACGGGCAGTCCGCCGCCGTCGCCGAAGAGCTGGGCGAGGAGGTGCTCGTCGTCGACTGCGGTGCGGACTTCCGGCTGCGGGAGGCCGCCGCCTGGGAGAGGTTCTACGGCACCCCGCACGCCGGCACCTGGCCCTACGGCCTCCCCGAACTCCCCGGCGCCCGCGACGCGCTGCGCGGCGCCCGGCGGATCGCCGTCCCCGGCTGCTACCCGACGGCCGTGTCGCTCGCCCTCGCCCCGGCCCACGCCGCCGGGCTCGTCGAGCCCGAGGCCGTGATCGTCGCCGCGAGCGGCACCTCCGGCGGCGGCAAGGCGCTCAAGCCGCATCTGCTCGGCAGCGAGGTCATGGGCTCGATGAGCCCGTACGGCGTCGGCGGCGTGCACCGGCACACCCCGGAGATCGTCCAGAACCTCTCCGCCGCGGCCGGGGAGCCGGTCACGGTCTCCTTCACGCCGACCCTCGCCCCCATGCCGCGCGGCATCCTCGCCACCTGCACGGCGAAGGCCAGGCCCGGCGTCACGGCGGACGCGCTGCGCGAGACGTACGAGAAGGCCACCGCCGGTGAACCCTTCTGCCATCTCCTTCCCGAGGGGCGGTGGCCCTCCACGGCCGCCGTCCTCGGCTCCAACGCCGTCCAGCTCCAGACGGCCCTGGACGAGGAGGCCGGCCGCGTCCTCGTCATCGCCGCCGTCGACAACCTCACCAAGGGCACCGCCGGCGGCGCGGTGCAGAGCATGAACATCGCCCTCGGCCTCCCCGAGGAGACGGGCCTGTCCGCGGTCGGGATCGCCCCGTGAACGGCGCGCACACGGCGGCGCCCGCGACGGCGGGAGCGGCCACGGCGACGGTGACGGCGGCAGCGGCCGGCGGGGACACGACCACGGAAGAGACGGAGACGCAGTGAGCGTGACGGCAGCCAAGGGCTTCACGGCGGCGGGGATCGCCGCCGGCATCAAGGAGAGCGGGGACCCGGACCTGGCGCTGGTCGTCAACCGCGGGCCGCGCCTGGCCGCCGCGGGCGTCTTCACCTCCAACCGCGTCAAGGCCGCGCCCGTCATCTGGTCGGAGCAGGTCGTCAAGGGCGGCCAGGTCTCGGCCGTGATCCTCAACTCCGGCGGCGCCAACGCCTGCACCGGCCCGCTCGGCTTCCAGGACACCCACAAGACCGCCGAGAAGACCGCCGAGGCGCTGGGCGAGGAGTTCAGCCCCGGCGAGGTGGCCGTCTGCTCCACCGGCCTCATCGGCATCCGCCTGCCGATGGACCAGCTGCTGCCGGGCATCGGCACGGCCTTCGCCCAGCTCTCCGCGCACGGCGGCGAGAAGGCCGCCCTCGCCATCAAGACCACCGACTCCGTCCACAAGACCGCCGTCGTGGAGAGCCCGGCCGGCTGGACCGTCGGCGGCATGGCCAAGGGCGCCGGCATGCTCGCCCCCGGCCTCGCCACCATGCTCGTCGTCCTCACCACCGACGCCGACGTGGCGCAGCCCGAGCTCGACAAGGCCCTGCGCGCCGCCACCCGCACCACCTTCGACCGGATCGACTCCGACGGCTGCATGTCCACCAACGACACCGTGCTGCTGCTGGCCTCCGGCGCCTCCGGGGTGGCGCCCGGCTACGAGGAGTTCGCCGAGGCCGTCCGCGCCGTCTGCGACGACCTCGCCCGGCAGCTCATCGGCGACGCCGAGGGCGCCTCCAAGGACATCCGCATCGAGGTCGTGAACGCCGCGAGTGAGGACGACGCCGTCGAGGTCGGCCGCTCCATCGCCCGGAACAACCTCCTCAAGTGCGCCCTGCACGGCGAGGACCCCAACTGGGGCCGGGTGCTCTCCGCGATCGGCACCACCTCCGCCGTCTTCGAACCGGACCGGCTGAACGTCGCCATCAACGGCGTCTGGGTGTGCAAGAACGGTTCCGTGGGCGAGGACCGCGACCTGGTCGACATGCGCTACCGCGAGATCCGGATCACCGCCGACCTGGCCGCCGGCCAGGAGTCGGCCGTCATCTGGACCAACGACCTGACCGCCGAGTACGTCCACGAGAACAGCGCCTACTCCTCATGAGCACCACGCGGAAGCACACCGCCCTCCCCAAAGCGCAGATCCTCATCGAGGCGCTGCCCTGGCTGACCCGCCACCACGGCAAGACCGTCGTCATCAAGTTCGGCGGCAACGCCATGGTCGACGAGGAACTCAAGGCCGCCTTCGCCCAGGACGTGGTCTTCCTCCGGCACGCCGGCCTCAAGCCCGTCGTCGTGCACGGCGGCGGCCCGCAGATCACCGCGCACCTGGACAAGCTCGGCCTGGTCTCCGAGTTCAAGGCCGGGCTGCGCGTCACCACCCCCGAGGCGATGGACGTCGTCCGGATGGTCCTCGCCGGCCAGGTGCAGCGCGACCTGGTCGGGCTGCTCAACCGGCACGGCCCGCTCGCCGTCGGCATGACCGGCGAGGACGCCCACACCATGACCGCCGTCAAGCGCTACGCCGAGATCGACGGCGAGAGCGTGGACATCGGCCGGGTCGGCGACATCACCGGCGTGGAGGTGGGAGCCGTGCAGGCGCTGCTGGACGACGGGCGCATCCCCGTCGTCTCCTCCATCGCCCGCAGCGCGGACGACCAGCACGTCTACAACGTCAACGCCGACACCGCCGCCGCCGCGCTGGCCGCCGCCCTCGGCGCCGAGACGCTGATGGTGCTCACCGACGTCGAGGGTCTCTACGAGGACTGGCCGAACAGCGACGAGGTGATCAGCAAGCTCACCGCCACCGAGCTGGAGAAGCTGCTGCCCGACCTGGCCAGCGGCATGGTCCCCAAGATGGAGGGCTGCCTGCACGCCGTGCGGAACGGCGTCAACACCGCGCGCGTCATCGACGGCCGCGTGCAGCACTCGATCCTGCTGGAGATCTTCACGGACGAAGGCATCGGCACGATGGTCGTGCCCGACGCGCAGGGGGAGACGGCATGAGCGACGCGAACGGCAACCAGGAGCTCACGCAGCGCTGGCAGCAGGCGCTGATGGACAACTACGGCACCCCCCGCCTGCCGCTGGTGAGCGGCGAGGGCGCCCGGGTCCGGGACGCCGACGGCCGCGAGTACCTCGACTTCGTCAGCGGCATCGCCGTCAACGCCCTCGGGCACGCCCACCCCGCCGTCGTCCGCGCCGTCTCCGGCCAGATCGCCACCCTCGGCCACGTCTCCAACCTCTTCGTCGCCGAGCCGCCCGTCGAACTCGCCGAACGGCTCCTCCAGCTCCTCGGCCGCCCCGGAAAGGTCTTCTTCTCCAACTCCGGCGCGGAGGCCGTCGAGGCCGCGTTCAAGATCGGGCGGCGCACCGGCCGGAGCCACATGGTCGCCACGGAAGGCGGCTTCCACGGCCGCACCCTGGGCGCCCTCGCCCTCACCGGGCAGCCCGGCAAACGCGACCCCTTCCTGCCGCTGCCCGGCGAGGTGACCCATGTGCCGTACGGGGACGCGGACGCGCTCCGGGCCGCCGTGACCACCGACACCGCCCTTGTGATCGTCGAGCCGGTCCAGGGCGAGAACGGCGCCGTCGTCCCGCCCGCCGGATACCTCGCCGCGGCACGGGAGATCACCCGGGCCACCGGCACCCTGCTCGTCATCGACGAGGTGCAGACGGGCATCGGCCGCACCGGCCACTGGTTCGAGCACCAGGCACAGGGCGTCGAGCCGGATGTCGTCACCCTCGCCAAGGGGCTCGGCGGCGGGCTGCCCATCGGCGCGACCGTCGCCTTCGGCGAGGCCGCGGAGCTGCTGGCGCCCGGCCACCACGGCTCGACCTTCGGCGGCAACCCCGTCTGCTGCGCCGCCGCGCTCGCCGTCCTCGACACCATCGCCGCCGAGGACATCCTCGACCGGGTCAAGCGCACGGGGGAGCGGCTGCGCGACGGGATCGAGGGCCTGGGCCACCCCCTGGTCGCACACGTGCGCGGTGTTGGGCTGCTGCTGGGTATCGTGCTCACCGAACCCGTGGCCGCCCGCGTCCAGCAGGCGGCTCAGGAGGCCGGGCTCCTGGTGAACGCCGTCGCCCCCGGCGTCGTCCGGCTCGTCCCCCCGCTGATCATCGGCGATGACGAGGTGGACGCGCTGCTCGGAGCCCTGCCGGCGGTCCTGGACGAGGCCGCGGGGGACGGGGAAGACCGACGATCCGGAGACTGACCACCATGAGCCAGGCGCAGGACACCGAGCACGGCGGGCCGGCCGTACCCCAGACCCGCACGGCCCGCCACCGGCGGATCGTCGACATCCTCAACCGCCGGGCGGTGCGCTCCCAGAGCCAGCTCGCCCGGCTCCTCGCCGACGACGGGCTGAACGTCACCCAGGCGACGCTCTCCCGCGACCTCGACGAACTGGGCGCGGTGAAGATCCGCAGCGCGGGCGGTGAACTGATCTACGCGGTGCCGTCGGAGGGCGGCTTCCGCACCCCGCAGGCACCGCTCGGGGAGTCGGTGAAGGAGCAGCGGATGGCCCGGCTGGCCGGTGAACTCCTCATCTCCGCCGAGGCCTCGGCGAACCTGGTCGTGCTGCGCACCCCGCCGGGTGCCGCGCAGTTCCTGGCCTCGGCCATCGACCAGGCCGAGGTCCACGACATCCTCGGCACCATCGCGGGCGACGACACCCTGCTGCTGATCAGCCGCGACCCGGCGGGCGGCCAGGCCCTCGCGGACCACCTCCTGCGGCTGGCCCAGCGGGCGCGCTAGCCCGCCGGCCGTTCTCAACACCGGGTCGAACGCCGGGAGTCGGGATGCTGGCGCCCGGGCGCCGTCACAACAGGTCGAACTCGCCCGCCCGGATGTCGGCGATGAACGCGGTCCACTCGTCGGCGCGCAGCAGCAGGGCCGGCCCGGAGGGGTCCTCGGAATCCCGCACGGCCACGGTCTCCCGCTCGAACCGGGCGACTTCGACGCAGTTGTCCCTCCCGCCGCTGTAGGAGGAGACGGTCCAGCGCAGGGGCAGAGCCGAGGCATCGGGGACGTACGTGCTCATAGGCGTGTGGTGCCCGCTTCCCTGGCCGTGGCGGGGAATCCGCGCGGTGACACGGCCCACGGCCGGATCCGGTCGCAGGGCCCGCCCGCGCGGACCCCTCGCGCTCACTGTCCCTTGGAGGCTACCCGCGTCCCGGCCCCACCAGAACGCCCCGGCCCGCGCCCGTTTCCGTACCCGCGTGATCCTTCCGCTCGTGGACGCCCGCCGGGCCGTGACGGCCGGCCGTCACGGTATGGGGGCACGCGAGAGGAGGCCCCGGCGGAAGGAAGCGCCCGTATCATGATGCGTGGCAGGCAGTGAGCGGCGTCAGGAGGTCCACACCATGAGCGCAGCGGAAACCGAGCGTCCGATCTATCCGCCGGTCCGGCCGCGACTGTCGGTCGAGGAACTGCTGGCCGCGAAGAACACGCAGCCGATCACTGGCCTGGAGGACTTGGAGGCGGACACCTTCGAGTCCGACGAGGAGCTGGAGGAGTTCCTGGCCTTCACCTATGCCGAGCGCCGGCGCGACATCGCCTGAGCCGCCGACGTGCAACCTGTCATTCTCGACACCGACGTCGCTTCCCTCACCCACAAGGGCAAGCTCACCGGACCGCTGGCCACCCGGCTCATCGGCCGCAAGCCGCTGATCACCTTCGTGACCTACGGCGAGCTGACCCAATGGAGCGAGATCCGTGACTGGGGCAGTCTCCGACGCCAAGAACTCGCCGACTGGCTCTCCGGCGTCCCCGTTGTGCCCGGTGACGAAGCCGTGGCCGCGACCTGGGGCAAGCTCTCCGCCGCCGGCAGGAAGGCGGGGAGACCACAGCCGGTCAACGACATGTGGATCGCCGCCTGCTGTCTCACTCATGACCTGCCGCTCGCGACGTTGAACCTCAAGGACTACGAGTACTTCAGGGACAAGCACGACCTGCGCGTCCTTGGTGAGGGATAGCCCGGCCCGGGTCCCCGTCGGCGGAGCCTGTTCCCGCCGGGGTGCCCGGCGTCCGACGGCTGTGGTGGACCGCAGTGTCAGCGCGAAAGCGCGGATGCGGGTGTCCCGCGTGACTGTTCGGTCGGCCGTGCGGCGGGTGCGGTGGCGGCCGGGACGGTCCGTCGAAAGCCGTGCGGGTCAGCCGGCCGTGAACTTGTCGAAGCCCGTCGTGCTCCAGGTGCCGCCGTCCGCCGTCACCGCGAACGCCTCCACGTCCTCCAGCGCCTCCAGCCAGTCCCGTGCCGAGCGGCCCCGCGCGAAGGCCGCCGTGGCCCAGGCGTCCGCCGCCGTCAGACCCTCCGCCAGCACCGTGACGGAGGCCAGGCCGTGCCGGGGCGGGGAGCCCGTGCGCGGGTCCAGGACGTGGCAGCCGCGTTCGGCCGTGCCGCTGGTGGCCACGGCCAGCCGGCCCTCGCCCTCCACGACGGCGGCGAGCCGGCCCGGGCGCAGCGGGTCGCTGATCCCGGTGCGCCAGGGCCGCCCGGGGCCGGCGCGGCCGCACAGCTGGATGTCGCCGCCGCCGTTCACGCAGCTGTCGGCGGCCCCGGCCTCGGCCAGCCGCTGAGAGGCCTTCTCCACCGCCCAGCCCTTGACCAGCCCGGTCGGGTCGAGCCCGCCGGCGTACCGGGTGCTGAACCAGCCGTCGCTCATCTCCTCCGCGCCCTCGCAGAGCAGCAGGACCTCCGCGATCAGCGGATCGCAGTCACCGGCCGACAGCTCGCCGCGCGCCAGCCGGCTGAGTTCGCTCTCCTCCCGGTACGGGGAGAACAGCTCGTCCACCCGGTGCAGCCAGGCCACCGCGTCCTCGACCGCGGGCCCGGCCTCGTGCGCCCGCGGGCCCCGGACGTCGAGGGAGAAGACCGTGCCCATGGCCTCCTCGACCCGGCGGAACCGGGGAGGTTCAGCCACCGGCCCGGTCCAGGGCGCTCTGCAGGGACTTCTTGTAGCCCTCGCTGGTGAAGGTGGCGCCGGAGACGGTGTCGATCTCCGCGCTCTGCGCCTGCACCGCCTTCTTGCCGAGCTCCGGCACGGCCCGGGCGGTGATCGACTCGGTCTGCGGGTTGCCGGACGGGGCCTGGGCGGCGTCGGCCGCGGTGATCTTCCCGCCGGTGAGGGTGATCCGGGCCTGGACGGGCCCGTACTCGGTCTTGACCAGGTCGCCGGTGACGGTGCGGGGCGCTTCCTGGGCCGGTGCCCCGTTCCCGCCCGCGTCCCCGTCCCCGCCCTGGCCGTCGCCGGGGGCCGCGGCCTCGCCCCCGCCCGCCGGCGCGCCGCCCGCCGGGTCCCCGGCCGGCGCGCCCGGGGAGGGCGCACCCGCTCCGCCCGACCCGGGCGCTGCCGGCGCTCCGGCGGCCGGCGGCTGCGCGACGGAGGTCCGCTCGGCCTCCCACGGCGCGTACGGCATCTTCAGGGCCAGGAGCAGGACGACACCGGAGACGGTGGCGGCGCTGCCCAGGACGACGCGGCGTATCGGGTGCTTCCTCATGGGTTCTGCTCCGGCTCGCTCTCGCTGTGGCTCACAGCTCGAAGGACTCGTGGTGGATGCGGCGGGCCGGGACCCCGGCCTCGCGCAGGATGGCCTGGAACTCCTCGGCGAGGCCGGGAGGTCCGCACAGGTAGACGTCGTGCTTGGCGATGTCGGGGAGGACGCGGGCCATGCCCTCCGCGGTGATCTGCGGCCGGGTGCCGTCGGGTTCGTTGACGGCGGAGAACAGCTTCGCCTGCCGCCGCGCGGCGATGACGCGCAGTTCGTCCCAGAGCACCAGGTCCTCCTTGCGGCGGGCCCGGTACAGCAGCGTCAGGTCCCCGGGGGCGGCGGGGATCGTCTCGAACAGCGCCCGCATCGGGGTGATCCCGGCCCCGCCCGCGATCAGCAGGACCTTGGTGCCGCGCCGCCCCTCCTCGCCGCGGGGCCGCTGCCGGCGGGCGGCGGTGAGCGCGCCGTACGGGCCCTCGGCCCAGACCCGGGTGCCGGCGGGGAGGGCGGCCAGGGCGGCGCTGTGGCCGCCCGCCGCCTTGACGGTGATGCGGAGCCGGTCGTCGCGCGGCGTCGCCGACAGGGAGTACGGGTTGGAGGTCCAGCGGAGCCCCGGGGCGAGGAACCGCCAGCGGAAGAACTGCCCCGCCTCGGCGTTCATCCCGTCCAGGTCCCGCCCCGACATGATGACGGAGGTGACGCCCGCGCCCTCCTCCACCACCGACTCCACCCGCAGCCGGTGGCGCAGGTTGAGCCGGACGGGGGTGATGATCCGGTACCAGAGCATGAGCGCGGTCACCGTGCCGTACAGCGCGTACCAGGCGGTCTGCGCCGCCGGGACGGCGAGGAACTCGGTGCCGGTGGAGAGCTGGTGCCAGAAGGCGAGGAACACGGCGGCGTAGGTCAGCAGGTGCAGGTAGTACCAGAGCTCGTACGGCAGCGTCCGCCGCGCGGCGCCGGCCGAGATGAGGCCGATCACCACCAGCAGCACGGTGCCGATGGCGGCCTCGATCATGTCGGGGAAGTCGAGGACGACGGTGAGGAACTGGTCGACGAGGCCGGTGCCGGCCTGCTCCGCGTAGCCCCACACGATCAGCCCGGTGTGTGCCACGATCAGGCTGATCGTGTAGCGGCCCGCCATCGCGTGCCAGCGGGCCACCCGGTCGGAGCCGATCCGCCGCTCCAGGACCGGCACCCGGGCCATGAGCAGCACCACCACGGCCGTGGAGTAGCCGGCCAGCAGCCCGGTGATCCGCCCGGCGCCGGTGATCCAGTCGGTGGTCGCCGAGACGACCGGGGTGTTGTACCACCACAGGCCCAGCACGGCGAGGGCGCCCGCCCACAGCGCGCCCAGCACGGGCAGGGCGCCGGAACTGCGCGGCCGCATCCGCACCTCGGCCCGCCGCCGCGCGGCGCGCCCCACGTCCGCGATCGTCTGGATCCTCGTCTGAGCCGCCGGCGCACCGGTCGCCGACGGTGGTGCCGTCGGCTGCCTCGTCGATGTCTCAGTGGTGATGCTCACGGTCCTGCCTCCCCGCTGCGCCCGGCTACCGGCAGTAGCCCCCGGCCTTCTCCCACCAGTACGGAGGAGAACCGCCGGATGCTCAGCGCGGGGGCGAAACGGGCCGTGGCACGGCCGCACACTCCTCCGGCGGGGGTCGTGGCCGTCGGGTGCCGCGCCCTCGTTCCCAGGAGGCGCCCTGTCACGGGGAGCGCTCCGTCAGCCCCCGACTCTCTTCTTCGCGCGCCGGGCGCTCCCCGTGCGCCTCGTTCCGTGGGCGGTGGCGTCCGCACCGAGAAGTTGTGACACCCGCTGGAAGGACAACCCCATGACGCGGCCGGCGTCCCGCTGGCTCAGATCCCGGGTGAGGACCTCGGCCGCGCGGCGCATGGCACGGCGCTCCACCTCGGCGGCTTCCGCGGCGGCCTGCTTGGCGCGCTCCGCTTGTTCCAGCGCCTGCCGCGCCTCTTTCGGCAGTTCGGTCTCGACGGAGACCTCGATGTCGCCCGGCTCGGCGCCGATCATGACGGCGATGGCCTCCCGCGCGGCTCCCTCCGCCTTGTCGAGCCGCTTGGTCTGGCTGAAGACGCCTGGCAGAGAGGGCACTTCGAGTGCCCACCAGTCGCCCGCCCGGCGTGCGGTCACACGGTAGGTCTTCATCGCCACCACTTCTCTCCGAGTTCCGTTTCCAGCGCCTTGCAGATGCTCTCTGCCGTGATCTCGTTGATCTCCTTGTGCTTCGGGATGGTCACCGGGGTCGCGCCGCACGTCCACACCTGGTGACTGCCTTTCTGCCGACGCATCTCGAAGGGGACGTCCTTGGCCTTCGCTGCTTTTCTGACCCTGGCGACCAGGGTCTTGTACTTCACGAGTGTATGTCTAGTGTTGCTAGAACTCACAAGTCTAAAGCCCCTAGACTTGTTCACTCGAAAGGGTGTGCTGGCCGAGTGACGCGGCACGGAGCGCCGCGCGCGTGCTGGAGCGGGTGCTGGCGGACGGCCGCTGACCTGCCCCGCGGCGGCAGCCCGGGGCGGTGCCGTGCCACCCCCCCCGGAGCGCGTTGACGAAACATACGGTCCAGTGCATACTTATACCTGTCAGCGCATGCATCGTAAGGAGAATCCCGTGACCGAGCGCGTCGTACTCGCCTACTCGGGCGGCCTTGACACCTCCGTCGCCATCGGCTGGATCGCCGAGGAGACGGGCGCCGAGGTCATCGCCGTCGCCGTGGACGTCGGCCAGGGCGGTGAGGACCTGGACGTCATCCGCAAGCGTGCGCTGGCGTGCGGCGCCGTCGAGGCGGAGGTCGCGGACGCCAAGGAGGAGTTCGCCGACGAGTACTGCCTCCCGGCGATCAAGGCCAACGCCCTCTACATGGACCGCTACCCGCTGGTCTCCGCCCTCTCCCGGCCCACCATCGTCAAGCACCTGGTCGCGGCCGCGAGGAAGCACGGCGCCGGCGTCGTCGCCCACGGCTGCACCGGCAAGGGCAACGACCAGGTCCGCTTCGAGGCCGGCATCTCCTCCCTCGCCCCCGAGCTCACCTGCATCGCCCCGGTCCGGGACTACGCCATGACCCGGGACAAGGCCATCGCCTTCTGCGAGGACAAGAACCTCCCGATCGCCACCACCAAGAAGTCGCCGTACTCCATCGACCAGAACGTCTTCGGGCGGGCCGTCGAGACCGGCTTCCTGGAGGACATCTGGAACGGGCCGATTGAGGACGTCTACGAGTACACCTCCAACCCGGCCGACCCGCGCGAGGCCGACGAGGTGATCATCACCTTCAAGCAGGGCGTCCCGGTCGCCATCGACGGCAAGCCCGTCACCGTCCTCCAGGCCATCCAGCAGCTCAACGAGCGCGCCGGGGCCCAGGGCGTCGGCCGGATCGACATGGTCGAGGACCGGCTCGTGGGCATCAAGTCCCGGGAGATCTACGAGGCCCCCGGCGCCATCGCGCTGATCACGGCCCACCAGGAGCTGGAGAACGTCACCGTCGAGCGCGAACTGGCCCGCTACAAGCGGCAGGTCGAGCAGCGCTGGAGCGAGCTGGTCTACGACGGCCTGTGGTTCTCCCCGCTCAAGCGCGCCCTGGACGGCTTCGTCAACGAGGCCAACGAGCACGTCTCCGGTGACATCCGGATGACCCTGCACGGCGGCCGGGCCGTCGTCACCGGCCGGCGCTCGGAGTCCTCGCTCTACGACTTCAACCTCGCCACCTACGACACCGGCGACACCTTCGACCAGTCGCTCTCCAAGGGCTTCATCGAGCTCTTCGGGATGAGCTCGAAGATCGCCGCCAAGCGGGACCTCGCGCAGTAAGCGGCTCCCCGCGGACCGGTACGGTCCCGTACCGTACGCACAGCAGGACACCACCGCCTCCGCGCCCCGCACCGGGTCGCGGAGGCGGCCCGTATCACCGGCATGACCGGGGCGAACGGCATGACCGGCACCACCGGCACACAGCGTCACGCGCACGAGGAGCACCGATGACCAACGGCCAGCAGCACCCGACCCCGGACGGCGGCGACGTCCGGCTGTGGGGCGGCCGCTTCGCCTCCGGACCGGCGGAGGCCCTGGCCCAGCTGTCGGCGTCCGTCCACTTCGACTGGCGGCTCGCCCCGTACGACATCGCGGGCTCCCGCGCCCACGCCCGCGTGCTCCGCTCGGCCGGGCTGCTCACCGGCGACGAGCTGTCCCGGATGCTGGAGGGGCTGGACCGGCTGGAGGCGGACGTCGCCGACGGCTCGTTCACCGGCACCGTCGCCGACGAGGACGTCCACACCGCCCTGGAACGCGGCCTGCTGGAGCGGCTCGGCCCCGAGCTGGGCGGCAAGCTGCGGGCCGGCCGGTCCCGCAACGACCAGATCGCGACGCTCTTCCGGATGTACCTGCGGGACCACGCCCGCATCATCGGCGGCCTGCTCGCCGAGCTCCAGGAGGCCCTCGTCGGACTGGCCGAGGCGCACCCGGCGGTGGCCATGCCCGGCCGCACCCACCTCCAGCACGCCCAGCCCGTCCTCTTCGCGCACCACGTCCTCGCCCATGTGCAGGCGCTCTCCCGGGACGCGGAGCGGCTGCGGCAGTGGGACGACCGCACGGCGGTCTCGCCGTACGGATCGGGCGCGCTGGCCGGGTCCTCCCTGGGTCTGGACCCGGAGGCGGTCGCCACGGACCTGGGCTTCGAGCACGGCTCCTCGGCCAACTCCATCGACGGCACGGCCTCCCGCGACTTCGTCGCCGAGTTCGCCTTCATCACGGCGATGATCGGCATCGACCTCTCCCGGATCGCGGAGGAGGTCATCATCTGGAACACGAAGGAGTTCTCCTTCGTGACCCTGCACGACGCCTTCTCCACCGGTTCGTCGATCATGCCGCAGAAGAAGAACCCGGACATCGCCGAACTGGCGCGCGGCAAGTCCGGCCGGCTCATCGGCAACCTCACCGGGCTGCTCGCCACCCTCAAGGCGCTGCCGCTCGCCTACAACCGCGACCTCCAGGAGGACAAGGAGCCGGTCTTCGACTCCTGCGACACCCTGGAGGTCCTGCTCCCCGCCTTCACCGGCATGATGGCGACGCTCACCGTCAACCGGGAACGGATGGAGGAACTGGCCCCGGCCGGTTTCTCGCTCGCCACCGACATCGCCGAGTGGCTCGTCAAGCGGGGTGTCCCGTTCCGGGTGGCGCACGAGGTGGCGGGCGAATGCGTCCAGGAGTGCGAGCGGACCGGCATCGAGCTGGACCAGCTGACGGACGAGCAGTTCGCCAAGATCTCCCCGCATCTC